>JBBAWJ010000004.1:0-1281 GCA_040397255.1 Candidatus Limnocylindrus sp. | reverse complement strand
ACAATCGGAGGAATTTTGATTGGAATCTCCTTGCTCCCGCTCCTCTGGAACATCTACGTAAGCCTGCGCAGTGGGAAGCTTGCTGGTGACGACCCGTGGGAGGCGAACACGCTTGAGTGGGCAACCTCATCCCCGCCACCTGCATGGAACTTCGACAAGCTGCCGCCAATTACCTCAGAGCGCCCGCTCTTTGATGCACGACACGCTCGCTCTGAGAAGGATCACGAATGAGCGACGGCGCAGTAGCAACGAGCGGCCACGGCGCCGCGCATGGCAAGAAGGGGCTCGGCAACCCAGTACTCGGGATGCTCCTCTTCATCGTCTCGGAGATCATGTTCTTTGCGGGACTCTTCGCGGCGTATTTCAATCTGCGCACTGCAACCGGCATCTGGCCACCTGAGGGGAACCCCGCATTTGAACTGCACAGCGAAGCGCTCTTCCCGGGGATCATGACCGCCCTGCTCGTGTTGAGCTCCGTTACCTGTCAGTTCGCCGTCTGGCGCATTCGCAGGGGCGATCGACAGGGAATGAATCGCGCGCTAGCAATGACCGTACTTCTCGGCGTGATCTTCCTTATCGGTCAGGTCTACGACTACACCCAGCTCGGCTTCGGCATCTCTGATGGGGTCTTCGGAAGCACCTTTTACGTCCTCACCGGATTCCACGGCGCGCACGTGCTCGGCGGCGTGCTGATGTTGGCCGTCTGCCTCTACCGCGGCGGGCTCGGCCAGTTCTCGGCAGAGCATCACGACATGGTGGAGGCAACCTCAATTTATTGGCACTTCGTTGACGTCGTTTGGATCCTGCTCTTCGCGCTGCTGTACATCATCTAACTTCGCAGATAAAGAGAGACCCCAGCCAATTGGCTGGGGTCTCTCTGTTTCTCCGGAAACGGAACGCTTAGTTTGATCCTGGCTGGAAGACTCCCGACCAGACCTGCCAAGCGAGCAGGGTCTTCGCGACAAGCGAAAGGATCATGTAGCTGCGCTCACCGTGAAGGTAGTCAGCCCACTTACCAATCTTCAACCGCTGCAAGAGCATGTTGATCGCGAAGATGTTGAAGCTCACGAAGAGGCTCACATAGATCACGATCAGAACAATCTTGAAATCTTCAAAGTTCACACCGGTTGGCGTGGTGCCCGTTGGCCAGTGCGCGAGCGAGAGGCCGAACGAGATGAAGATGGCGATCCATGGTGCGATGCCGGCGATGCAGCCAAAGATGTAGTGGCTCCACTGCACGTTCTTGCGACCGATGTTGGCCTCTTCCATTGACCAGCCGAA
>JBBAWJ010000003.1:0-50006 GCA_040397255.1 Candidatus Limnocylindrus sp. | reverse complement strand
CCGCACCGTTGGCGCCGGCTCGATCACGAAGATCACCGAGTAGCAGATGGCAAAGCAGCGGATCCGCATTCGGCTCAAGGCGTATGACCACCGCCTCATCGATCAGTCTGCCCAGACGATCGTTGAGACGGCTCAGCGTACTGGCGCCGATGTGATCGGTCCGGTGCCTCTGCCAACGCGCATTGAGAAGTTCACCGTGCTGCGCTCGCCGTTCATCGATAAGGACAGCCGAGAGCAGTTCGAGATTCGAACGCACAAGCGCCTGGTAGACATCATTGACCCGACCCCAAAGACGGTCGACGCGCTGATGCGACTCACGCTCGCAGCTGGCGTCGACATTGAAATTAAGATGTAGGTGAGTGGAATGACGATTGGACTGCTCGGCCGTAAGGTCGGGATGACTCAGATCTTCGCCCCGGACGGCACCTCTGTGCCCGTTACCGTGGTGTCGATCGAGCCGAACACCGTCACGAAGCTCCGCACCCCAGATCAGGATGGCTACACCGCTGTGCAGCTCGGCATTGAGGCTGGGAAGCGCCGACTGAACAAGCCCGACCAGGGCCAGTTCAAGGGCGAGTTGCCAGCCTGCTCCGTTGTCCGCGAGTTCCGCGTTGAGTCGACCGAGGGGATGACCCTTGGTCAGACGCTTGACGTCAGCCTCTTCGCCGATGGTGACCTCGTCGATGTGACGGGCATCTCCAAGGGGAAGGGCTTCGCCGGAACGATCAAGCGCCACAGTTTCGCCAGCGGACCTGAGACCCACGGCGCCGACCATCACCGCGAGCCAGGCTCGATCGGTGCCGGTACGACCCCAGGTCGTGTCTACCGCGGCACCCGCATGGCTGGCCACATGGGTGTGGATCGCACCACCATTCAGAAGGTCACCATCATTCGCTCCGACGGCGCGCAGAACCTGCTGCTCCTCAAGGGCTCGGTTCCTGGCGCGAAGAACGCACTCGTCATGGTGAGCAAGGCGGAGCAGATCTAATGACTACTGTTGACGTCTTCTCGAAAGCAGGAGCCAAGGTGGGAACCGTTGAGTTGCCTGCCGCGTTCTCTTCGCCAGTGAATGAGGCGCTCATCCACCAGGCTGTTGTCTCGCAGCTTGCGGGCCGACGCACGGGTACGCACGCTACGAAGAAGCGCGGTGCCGTTGCCGGTGGTGGCCGCAAGCCATGGAAGCAGAAGGGGACCGGTCGCGCACGACAGGGTTCCACCCGTTCGCCACAGTGGAAGGGCGGCGGTGTTGTCTTCGGGCCACAGGTCCGTTCGCACGAGATTCCATTCCCGAAGCGCATGCGCCGTGCAGCCCTCTTGGGCGCACTCGCCGCCAAGGTTGAAACGCTCAAGATCATTGACGTGTTGGGCATTGAGACGCCAAAGACGCAGGTGATCGCCGGTATGTGCTCCGCCCTCAAGGCTGGCAAGCATGTGCTCGTGGTTTCGCCGACTGTCGGCACCGCGCTGGTCAAGTCTGCCGCGAACATCCCGTACCTCTCGGTACTGCGCGCCGACTCGCTCAATGTTGTTGACCTCGTCAACGCCGACACGATCATCGTGGAGCAGGCAGCCCTTGCCGAGATCCAGGAGGTGTACGGATGAACCGCACCCCACACGAGACGATCCTTCGCCCCGTGATCTCCGAGAAGTCGATCCTGCAGTCGCAGACCGGCACGTACACCTTCGCCGTGCACGCCGACGCCTCCAAGATTGAGATCGCCGCCGCCATCGCCTCGCTCTTCACCGTCAAGGTGAAGGAGGTCAACGTGCTCACCACCAAGGCGAAGGAGACGCGTGGCACACTCGCCCGCAGCCGTTTCCCAGGTAAGACGACCCCATGGCGCAAGGCCATGGTCACCCTCGCCCCTGGCGAGAAGATTCAGTTCTTCGAAGGAGTCTAACCATGGCACTTCGTCGATTGAAGCCAACCAGCGCCGGCGTCCGCGGCATGACCATGCCAACGTTCGACGAGATCACGACCGATGAGCCGCACAAGCCGCTCACCGAGAAGCTCGTGCGCGGTTCAGGGCGTAACTTTCAGGGGAAGATCACCGTTCGTCACCGCGGTGGCGAGCAGAAGCGCCTCTATCGCAAGATCGACTTCCGCCGCAACAAGTTCGGCGTGCCAGCTCGCGTGGCGACCGTTGAGTACGATCCAAACCGCTCGGCGCGCATCGGCCTTCTGAACTACGCCGATGGCGAGAAGCGCTACATGCTCCTGCCAAACGGCCTCTCAGTTGGCGACAACGTGGTCTCGGGTCCCGACGCTGAAGCGAAGGTCGGAAACGCCCTGCCGCTCGGTCGCATGCCGCTCGGTACAACCGTCCACAACATCGAGTTGGTTCCTGGGAAGGGCGGCCAGATGGTTCGCTCCGCCGGAACCGCCGCACAGCTCGTCGCCAAAGAGGGCACATTTGCCACCATTCGTATGCCCTCCGGCGAGATGCGTCTCGTCCCACTTCTCTGCATGGCAACCGTGGGCCAGGTGTCGAACCTTGACCACGAGAACATGGCGATCGGTAAGGCCGGGCGCGCGCGACACATGGGCAAGCGCCCAGAGGTCCGTGGCTCTGCAATGAACCCGGTCGATCACCCTCACGGCGGTGGCGAAGGCAAGGCCCCAACGGGTATGCCTCCGAAGACGCCTTGGGGCAAGCCTGCGATGGGTCTTCGTACCCGCCGCAATAAGTTGACGCAGCGGCTGATCGTCCGCTCGCGACACGCACGCTGATCGAGGAGGAGGCTTAATGTCACGTTCGTCTAAGAAGGCTCCGTTCATCGAGAAGCGGCTCCTTGCGCGCGTTCAGGCAATGAACGCGATCAATGAGAAGCGCGTCGTGAAGACCTGGTCGCGCGCATCGGTCATCTATCCAGACTTCATCGGCCACACCGTGGCGGTCTACAACGGCCGCAAGCATGTGCCGGTCTTCATCACCGAGAACATGGTCGGGCACCGCCTCGGCGAGTTCTCGCCAACGCGCACCTTCAAGGGCCACCAGCGCGTGGACCGCACGACGGCGGTGGCCTCGTGAGCATTCGCGTGAAGGCAACGGCGAAGTACGTGCGTGGTTCGACCCGCCGTGCTCAGCTCGTGGTGCGAGCGATCATGGGGAAGTCTGTGGCTGATGCCACGGCGATCCTGCGCTTCCTGCCGCACTCCTCGGCCCGCGATGTCGCTTCGGTGCTCAAGAGCGCAACGGCAAATGCAGAGGCCAACCACAGCATTCCGGCCGACCGCCTCTTCGTGGTTGACGCCAGTGCCGACGAAGGTCCAACCTTGAAGCGCTTCCGACCTCGCGCACAGGGTCGAGCCTTTGCAATTCATAAGCCAATGACCCACATCACCGTCGTCGTAAGCGCAAAGGAGGCCTGACCATGGGACAGAAGGTTCACCCAGTCGGCTTCCGGCTCGGCATCACAAAGACGTGGTCTGCCCAGTGGTACGCCGACAAGGATTACACGAAGCTCCTCCAGGAAGACCTGCGCATTCGCAAGTTGATCGACGTGAAGTTGGCTGCGGCCAGCATCTCGAAGGTTGAAATCGAGCGCGGCTTGAACTACGTCACCGTGACCGTCCACTCGGCCAAGCCGGGTGTGGTGATCGGCAAGGGTGGCGCAAACGTCGAAGTGCTCCGCGCTGCGATCGGTGAGATCAGCGCTGGCAAGGTGAAGCTTGAGATCAAGGAGATCCGACAGCCAGACCTTGACGCGTATCTCGTTGCCGCATCCATCGGCGCGCAGTTGGTCCGACGCATCGCCTTCCGCAAGGCGCTCAAGCAGGGGATCCAGCGTTCGATGAAGGCTGGAGCTAAGGGCGTGAAGATCATGGTCTCCGGTCGACTTGGTGGCGCTGAGATGAGTCGCACCGAGTGGGACCGCGACGGCCGACTACCGCTCCACACGCTTCGCGCCGATATTGACTTCTCTGTCTTCCACGCCACGACCACATTCGGTCAGATTGGCGTGAAGGTCTGGATCTACCGTGGCGACGCTCCGGCCGATGTGCTGAAGCCGAAGCCGCTCTCTGAAAACGCAGGATCGGGGGCATAACGATGTTGATGCCGAAGCGAGTCAAGTGGCGCAAGGTTCAGCGAGGCCGCATGTCCGGCCCTGCTAAGTCCGGCCGCACCGTGGCCTTCGGCGACTTCGGCATTGCCACAACCGAGCCAGCCTGGGTAACCGCCCGTCAGATCGAAGCTGCCCGCCGCGCAATGACGCGCCAGATCAACCGCGGTGGCAAGGTCTGGATCCGCATCTTTCCCGACAAGCCGATCACCAAGAAGCCTGCCGAAACCCGCATGGGTTCCGGTAAGGGCGCCCCAGACCAGTGGGTTGCCGTGGTGAAGCCAGGGCGCATCCTGTTCGAAATGGCCGGCGTTACGCGCGCAGAGGCCGTTGAGGCCTTCCGCCTCGCCAGCATGAAGCTCCCTGTGAGCACGGTGATCGTGGAGCGCTCGGCCGACCTCGGCGAGGTTGTCTTCGGCAAGAAGTTCCTGCAGAAGGTGGCCCTCGGACTACCTACGACGGAAGAGGCACCCGCCGCTGGAGCTGCTGCACCGAAGGAGCCTGAGCTCGTGAAGCCGGTGAAGCCTGCCAAGGAGGTCGAGGCATGATTGAGATCGCCCAGGTCCGCAACATGACTGATGCTGAGTTGGTCCAGGCCATCGCTGACGCGAAGCGCGACCTTTGGCAGGCTCGGTTTGAGCTGTCGACCCGCCAGCTGAAAGACACGAGTGTCGTAAACAAGACGCGCAAGACCATCGCGCGCCTGCTGATGGTCCTGGCCGAGCGCCAGGCCGCACAGAAGGCATAGGGGGAGTTATGAACGAGCAGCATCTAGGAAAGCGCAAGACACAGTCCGGCCGTGTTGTCAGCGATAAGGGTGACAAGACGATCGTGATCTCTGTGGAGCGCCTCGCGCAGCACCCTGTCTACAAGCGCGTCATTCGCCGCACCGCTCGATTCATGGCACATGACGAACTCAACGACGCCAAGATCGGCGACCTCGTCACCGTTGAAGAGTCCCGACCACTCAGCGCCCGCAAGCGCTGGACGCTCGTCAAGGTTGTCAAGCGCGGCGAGTCACAGGAGGGGGCACTGTGATTCAGACTGGTACCCGCCTCCGCGTCGCCGACAACTCTGGCGCAAAGGTCATTGAGTGCTTCCGCATCCTCGGTCGCGGCCGGGCAACCACCGCCTACGTTGGCGATGTGATCGTCGCTGCAGTGAAGCAGGCGACACCAAACGCTGGCGTCAAGAAGGGCGATGTCGTGAAGGCAGTCGTCGTGCGCACCGTTAAGGAGATCTCGCGGCCTGATGGCAGCGTGATCCGCTTCGACGAGAACGCCGCCGTGCTGATCGCCGCTGACGGCAACCCACGAGGCACCCGCATCTTCGGGCCAGTCGCGCGCGAGCTGCGCGATCGGGACTACATGAAGATCATCTCGCTCGCGCCGGAGGTGCTCTAATGCGTTCGGTTTATGAGACGACCACAGAGATTCGAGTCGGCGACACCGTTTCGGTGCTCAGCGGCAAGGATGCAGGGAAGCGTGGCAGCGTTGAGCGCCTCGTGGCTCCAGGCAAGGTTGTTGTGACCGGCCTCAACATCGCCAAGAAGCATCAGAAGCCACGCCAGAAGATGGCGAACGGCTCACAGGCGCCAACGGTTGAGCCTGGCGGCATCATTGAGATTGCCATGCCGCTCGCCCTCGCCAAGGTCGCTGTGGTCTGCCCAAAGTGCGACCGACCGATCCGCCTCAAGGCGGGACGAACCGCCGACGGCAAGAAGCAGCGCCTCTGTGGCCGCTGCGGCACCGTCATCGGTGGCAAGAAGGAGGCTGCCAAGTGAGCCAGCTGAAGCAGCGCTATACGACTGAAGTGATTCCGGCCCTGAAGAGCGAGTTCGGCTACACGAACGCGATGCAGGTGCCACGCCTCCAGAAGATCGTGGTCAACATTGGCCTCGGCGAGGCACTGACGAACGCCAAGGCCATCGATGCGGCCGTGGGCGATCTCGCCCTGATCACCGGCCAGCGCGCGATCGTCACCAAGGCGAAGAAGTCCATCGCGACCTTCAAGGTCCGCGAGGGGAACCCAATCGGCGCGAAGGTCACCCTGCGTGGCGAGCGCATGTGGGACTTCCTTGAGCGACTCACCCGCGTCGCCCTGCCACGCATCCGCGACTTCCGCGGCGTGTCGGGCAAATCATTTGATGGCCGTGGCAACTACACCCTGGGCATGAAGGAGCAGCTCTCCTTCCCTGAGGTGGAGTTCGACAAGATCGACCGACTTCGAGGTCTCGAGGTCACAATCGTAACGACGGCGAAGAGCGATGAGGAGTCTAAGAAGCTCCTCTCTTTGCTCGGCATGCCGTTCGCGAACTGAGGGGGCTGAGATGGCGAAGAAGTCGTTGGTACTAAAGTCGGCAGCGCCGGCAAAGTTTTCTACGCGGAAGTACAGCCGTTGCGCCCTCTGTGGGCGCCCACGTGCATTCATCCGTCGATTCGGCCTCTGCCGAATCTGTTTCCGAGAGCGTGCCCTGGTCGGAATGATCCCGGGCGTCACGAAGTCGAGTTGGTGAGAATATGAACGTCACTGATCCAATTGCAGACATGCTCACTCGCATCCGGAACGCGTCGCGCGCCCGGCATGCTGAGGTGCTCGTTCCAGCCTCCAAGCTGAAGCTTCAGATGGCCCGCATCCTTGTGGATGAGGGGTTCGTCGCCTCCTTCGTGGAGACCAAGAAGGGCCCTGAGAACTACCTCCAAGTCACCCTGAAGTACGTCGATGGCAAGGTGCCGGTCGTCTCAGGCCTCAAGCGCATCAGCAAGCCTGGGCTAAGGGTCTATGCTGGTAAGACAGAGATTCCGCGCGTGCTCGGCGGCCTCGGTGTTGTCATCCTGAGCACATCAAAGGGGATCATGACCGGAGCGCAGGCCCACAAGGCCCAGCTCGGCGGCGAGATCCTCGCCTACGTCTGGTAGAGGAGGGGACTGATGTCACGAATCGGACGCAAGCCCATCGCCGTACCAGCAGGGGTGAAGGTCACCATTGAGGGTCGAACCGTTTCGACCACCGGGCCGAAGGGGACCCTCTCGCGTGAGATCCCTGGCGCAATCACCTTCACCCTCGAGGCGGATGTGATTACCGTGGCGCGTCCCGATGACAGCAAGACCAACCGCGCGATGCACGGCCTCTGCCGCACCCTCATCGCCAATATGGTCGAGGGTGTTGCGACCGGCTTCCGCACCGATCTCGAGATCAACGGCGTCGGCTATCGCGCCGCGAAGGCGGGGAACAAGTTGACACTTGCCCTTGGCTACAGCCACCCAATTGAGATCAACCCACCGGCCGGGATTACCTTCGAAGTGGACGGCCAGACGAAGGTTGCCGTTCTCGGCGCAAACAAGGAGCTCGTCGGCCAGATCGCCGCAGAGATCCGCTCGCTTCGCAAGCCCGAGCCATACAAGGGGAAGGGCATCAAGTACGTCGACGAGGTCATCCGCCGCAAGGCCGGTAAGGCCGGAAAGGTCGGTGCCAAGTGAGCCGCGTAACGACACGCGTCGCGTCGCGTAAGCGCCGCCACTTTGGAATTCGACTGACCATTGAGGGCTCAGCTGCACGACCGCGACTCGCGATCTTCCGCAGCCTGAACCACATCTACGCGCAGGTGATTGATGACGCAACCGGGAAGACCCTGGCGGCGGCCTCTACCCTCGACGCAACGGTGAAGGGCGACGCCAAGCGCACGAAGGTGCAGGAGGCTGCCGAAGTTGGAACCCTCATTGCTGAGCGAGCAAAGACCGCTGGAGTGGCGAAGGTTGTCTTCGACCGCGCTGGATTTAAATATCATGGGCGCCTGAAGGCGCTCGCAGACGCTGCCCGGGCTGCCGGGCTTGAGTTCTAGGAGGGCACTGAGATGGCGAGAATTGACGCGTCGAAGCTGACCCTCGCGGAGAAGGTCGTGCAGATCAATCGCGTAGCGAAGGTAGTTAAGGGCGGACGACGCTTTACCTTCTCTGCGCTCGTCGTCGTTGGCGATGGCCAGGGTCACGTTGGCGTGGGCATCGGCAAGGCCGGCGAAGTGCCGGAGTCAATCCGTAAGGGGACCGAAGACGCGAAGAAGAACCTCATCCGCGTGCCGTTCCTTGGCACCACGATTCCGCACGAGGTGTCGGCCGAGCACTCCGCCAGCCGCGTGATGCTGAAGCCAGCCTCACAGGGAACTGGCGTGATCGCCGGCGGCGCAATTCGCGCGATTATCACCGCTGCGGGCATCCACGACATTCTCTCCAAGGTCTACGGCTCGTCAAATCCCGTGAACGCAACCCGCGCCGCGATCGAGGCGCTCTCGCAGCTGCGCACCGCTGAGCAGATCTCAGCCGCACGTGGCAAGCGCGTCCGCATCCGCGTCGGCGGCCAAGAGTCAACGCCAGAGGTGCACCATGGCTGAGAAGTACATCAAGGTCACCCAGGTCAAGAGTGAGCTCGGGCATGTTGCGCGAAACCGCGGCACGATTCGTGCGCTCGGCCTCGACCGCATCGGTGATACCAACCTGCTCCCTGACAATCCAGCCGTTCGCGGCATGGTGCGCCAGGTGAACTTCCTCGTCTCGGTCGATGAGTTGACCGGTGACGAGGCTGCGACCGCGGCGACTGCAGTCGCAACGAAGAAGGCACAGAAGGCGAAGAAGCCTGCCAAGGTGAAGAAGGCGAAGGTGACCAAGTGAAGCTCCATGATCTGCAGCCAGCACCAGGGTCAAAGAAGAAGCGTATTCGTGTCGGCCGCGGTATTGCCGCTGGACGCGGTAAGACTGCCGGTTACGGTACGAAGGGCCAGACCTCGCGAAGCGGTGGGAGCATCCCAGCGTGGTTCGAAGGTGGTCAGACGCCAATCCATCGCCGCATTCCAAAGCTTCGCGGCTTCCGCAATGTTCTGCGCGTTGAAGTCGCGGTCGTCAATGTTGGCCGCATTCAGCAGTGGATCGACGCGGGCCGCCTGAAGGGTGAGAGCCCGCTCAGCGTGAACGCCGACATCCTTGCCGCAGCGGGCCTCCTCAAGACTCGAGGGAAGCCGTTGAAGGTGCTCGGCACTGGTGAGATTTCGACCAAGATCCTCTTTGCCGCCAACGCGTTCACCGATAGTGCCGTGGCCAAGATCAGGGCTGCTGGTGGTGATATCACCGTCTATGAGATCGCCACCCCAGCCTCAGCCGCCCCAGTCGGGGTCAAGGCGGGGAAGAACGCTCCGACACCAGGGAAGAGGGCCCCAGCAAAGCGTGCCACCAAGGCCGCACAGGCCGACGGCGCAGACGCCTAAGGTTAGGTCGCACGTAGGCACATTGCGCCTACGTATAGCGGGGAAGGAGACGAACGATGATTGACACCCTAGTGAACGCGTTCCGAACCCCCGAGATCCGACGCAAGCTCCTCTTCGTCGCCGGGATGCTCATCGTCTTCCGCCTTTTGAGCCATGTTCCCGTGCCTGGTGCGGATCCAGCAGCCCTCTCAAACTTCTTCAAGGACAACGCCCTCTTCGGCCTCCTCGACCTCTTCTCCGGTGGTGGCCTCGCACGCTTCAGCGTCGTCGGCTTGGGCTTGAACCCCTACATCAACGCCTCCATCATCATGCAGCTGATGAGCGGCGTGGTGCCGCGCCTGATTGAACTCAGCCGCGAGGGTGAGTACGGCCGCAACAAGATCAACCAGTACACCCGCTACCTGACCGTGCCGCTCGCGGCGCTGCAGAGCTACGCCTTCCTCGCGCTGTTGAACAGCCAGAACGTGCTCAAGACGCGCTTTGACCTGGCCAGCCCAGAGACCCTCGTACAGATCGTGATCCTCACGACCGGTTCGTTGCTACTCATGTGGATCGGCGAGCTCGTCACCGAGCGAGGCATCGGCAACGGGATCAGCTTCATCATCTTCGCCGGCATCATCGGCCGCGTGCCGGGCGCCATTCAGGAATTCCTTAGCGCGCCAGATCTCGCCGTGCTGCTCGCCTTCGCTGTCGTCGGCGCTGCCGCCGTTGCCGCGATCATCCTGATTACCGAGGGGCAGCGACGCATTCCGGTCGAGTATGCGAGCCGCGTCCGTGGCAATCGCGTCTATCAGGGTGGCCGCACCTTCCTGCCGCTAAAGGTCAATCAGGCCGGCGTGATCCCGATCATCTTCTCGATGAGCATCCTGCTCTTCCCAGCGCAGATCGCCGGCTACTTCACCGCCTCAGAGGTTGAGTGGGTGAAGGGTGGCGCGCAGTGGATCGTGGACACACTCGGGCCACAGAACGAGCTTGTCTATCTTCCGTTCTACTTCATCCTCACGGTGGCGTTCACCTACTTCTACACAGCCTTCACCTTCAAGCCTGATGAGACCGCAGACCAGCTGCGCAAGAACGGCGGCTACATCCCAGGCATTCGCCCAGGGATGCCAACGCAGGAGTATCTGGGGAAGGTCGTCACACGCATCACCCTGCTCGGGTCGCTCTTCCTCGGACTGGTGGCCGTCTCGCCGTATGCCCTCGGCACACTCTTCGGTGATCTCGGTGGCCTCGGCGTCAGCCTTGGCGGTACCGGGCTCCTGATTGCGGTGAGCGTTGTTGTGGAGACGATGAAGCAGCTCGAGGCACAGATGCTGATGCGAAATTACGAGGGCTTCATTAAGTGATCCTCGTCCTTCTCGGCGCCCCCGGCGCAGGGAAGGGGACGCAGGCGGAGGCACTCTCCGCAGCAACGGGGGCAGCCCACGTTGCGACTGGCGACCTCTTCCGTGCAGAAATTGCCACTGGCTCGCCGCTCGGCCTTGCCGCACAGCAGTTCATCGACGCAGGGCAGTTGGTCCCCGACGAGGTCACCATCAACATGATCCAAGCGCGTCTCGCCAAGGGGGATGCAGTGAACCGCGTCATCCTTGACGGCTTTCCGCGCAATCCTGCACAGGTGGCTGCATTAGATGCGGCGTACGCGGCGAGCGGTCGTTCGATCCGCGCCGTACTGCTGAAGGTGGACGACGCGATCCTTGCAGAGCGCCTCACCGCGCGCCGAGTCTGCCCGTCATGTGGGCGCTCGTACCACCTCCTCAGCCGTCCGCCGCAGAGCCTCGGGGTGTGCGACGTGTGCGCCACGGCGCTGGTTACCCGGAGTGACGACGCCCCCGAGACCGTTGCGGCGCGACTGGCAAATCAGCTCGCCGCCCTTGGCTCGGTTGTCGAGCTGTATCGCGCAACTGGCCGCCTTACGGAGGTGAGCGGCGTTGGCACCATCGACGAGGTGCAAGGTCGCCTAGCGGCGGCCGCCGCTGCCGCTGGGCTGACGGCCTAGCGATGGGGGCAATCACCCGCAAGAGCCCAGCCGAGATCGCGCTGATGCGACGTGCCGGCGCCATCGTTGCCGAAATTCATGAGCTCGTACAGGAGGCGGCGGTTCCAGGGGCGAGCACCGCCGAGCTGAACGCGATCGCCGAGCGCTGCATTGAACGCCACGGCGCAGCCTCCAATTTCAAGGGCTATCACGGCTTCCCATCCGTCATCTGCATCTCGCTCGATAGCGAGGTGGTGCATGGCATCCCCGGCGATCGTGAGATCAAAGAGGGGGCGCTCGTATCCATTGACGCGGGTGCCATTTGGGACGGCTGGCATGCCGACGGGGCCCGCAGCTTCGTGGTCGGCGAGGGGTCCCCAGAGGCGAAGCGCCTGGTGGCGGTGACCCGCGAGGCGCTGGATGCCGGCATCGCTGCCGCCCGCCCGGGGGCCACCATCGAAGAGATCTCTGGCGCAATTGAGGATGTCGCCCTGCGCGCGGGGTATGGGATCGTGCGCCCCTACGTCGGCCACGGCATCGGCCGTGCCATGCATGAGGCCCCACAGGTGCCCAACTACCGCACCGGCCGCAAGAGTCTGACCCTGGCGGAGGGGCACTGCCTGGCGATCGAGCCGATGCTCACCCTCGGGTCACCTGAGGTTGGGGTGATGGAGGACGAGTGGACAGTTGTAACAATTGACGGGAGCCTAGCGGCTCATTGGGAGGAGAGCATCGCCATCGTGGCGGGGGGCTCCACCATCCTCACTAGGGGGTCATGAACGCCCCTTTCGTGCGTGGATCGTGGGGCTCTGCTACTCTCTCCCTTCGCGCGTCTGCGGACTCCGTAGCGCGCCGTCTCGGTCTTCCGAGACCCAGTAACGCGTTCTGATCGGGGGTTTGTTGGCGAAGAAAGATTCGATCGAGGTCGAGGGGACCGTAGTTGAGCCGCTACCGAACACATCGTTCGTGATCGAGCTTGAAAATGGCCACCGGATCCGCGCCTACATCAGTGGAAAGCTTCGGACGAATTTCATCCGGATCCTTCCAGGTGATCGGGTGAAGGTCGAACTCTCGCCATACGATCTGACCCAGGGTCGGATCACCTACCGGTTGAAGTAGCAGCACGAGCGGTGCGCCGCTCACAGCAGGAGAACGAGTGAAAGTATCTGCGTCGGTCAAGGTTCGTTGCGACAAGTGCCTCGTGATTAAGCGGCACGGCCGGGTCATGGTCATTTGCGAAAACCCGAAGCACAAGCAGCGACAGGGTTAGCTGATGGCTCGTATTGCAGGGGTCGATATTCCGCGCGAGAAGCGCGTTGAGATCGCCCTTACCTACATCTTCGGCGTTGGCCTGACCACCAGCCAGAAGATCTTGGCGCAGACCTCCATTAATCCCGACACGCGCGTGCGCGATCTCACCGAAGACCAGGTCAACCGACTTCGTGAAGTCGTCGACAAGGGTCGCAAGGTCGAGGGCGACCTTCGCCGCGAGATTGCCATGAACATCAAGCGACTGATCGAGGTTGGCACCTACCGTGGCACCCGACATCGCAAGAACCTCCCGTCGCGCGGTCAGCGCACGAAGACCAACGCACGACAGCGCCGTGGCGCACGCAAGACCGTCGCCGGCAAGAAGATTGAGAAGAAGTAGGCAGAGAGATGGCTGAAGAGAAGAAGAAGCGCGCACCGAAGACTCGACGTCGCGAGAAGAAGAACGTGCCAGTCGGGCATGTGCACATCGCCGCGTCGTTCAACAACACCCTCGTATCAATCACCGACCTAACGGGCGCGGTGCTTTCGTGGGGCTCGGGTGGCGTCGCTGGCTTCAAGGGCTCACGCAAGAGCACCCCGTACGCCGCATCGCTCGGAGCTGAGTCGGCCGCACGCAAGGCGATGGAGCACGGACTTCGCTCCGTGGCCGTCTTCGTGAAGGGTCCAGGCGCCGGACGCGAGCAGGCAATCCGTGGCTTACAGACAGCGGGCCTCGACATCACTGCAATTACCGATGTGACGCCGCTGCCACACAACGGCTGCCGTCCTCCAAAGAAGCGCCGAGTCTAGGGGAGTAGCAGCATGGGTCGAGATACCGGACCAGTCTGCCGCCAGTGCCGTCGAGAGGGCGCGAAGCTCTTCTTGAAGGGTGCGCGCTGCTATACGAAGAAGTGCTCGTTCGAGAAGCGCCCGACCCCTCCAGGCATGCACATGATGCGCCGCCGCAAGGTTGGCGACTACGGCCTGCAGCTGCGCGAGAAGCAGAAGATGCGCCGCGTCTATCGCATTGGAGAGACCCAGTTCCGCCGCCTCTTTGAGGCCGCTGAGCGTGGCACCGACGTGACAGGCGAGAACCTGCTCCGCCTCCTTGAGCTGCGATTCGACAACGTCGTCTACCGACTCGGACTCGCCAGCTCGCGAGACCAGGCACGCCAGTTGATCACCCACGGCCACCTCTCCATCAATGGTCAGGCGGTAAACATTCCGTCGTACTCACTGAAGCCAGGCGATGTCATCTCGGTCCGCGAGGGGCGAGCCGACATCGGGCCATTCAAGGAAGCCGCAGGCTCCCTTTCAGGCAATGGCATTCAGGAGTGGCTCCGCGTGGATGCCACAAAGTTGACCGGTACGGTGGTCGCTGCTCCGCGGCGCGATCAGATGCCGGGCGACTTCAATGAACAACTCGTCGTCGAGTTCTACTCGCGGTAAGAGGGAGAGAGAATATGTCCGATGCACTGACCACCAAGATCGCCCCGCTCGAGGAGCTCGGCTCGTACGGCAAGTACGAGGCTGGCCCATTCGCGCCAGGCTACGGCGTCACCCTCGGCAACGCGCTGCGCCGCGTCCTCCTCGGATCGCTGGAGGGTGCCGCAGTCACCGCCGTGCAGATCGACGGAGTCATGCAGGAGTTCTCCTCGCTGCCAGGCGTCCGTGAAGACGTCGTGCAGATTCTCCTCAACGTTAAGAAGATTCGCCTTCGCAGCTTTGCGAAGGAGCGCATCGAGCTCACCCTTTCGAAGAAGGGGGCAGGCCCGGTCACCGCTGGCGACATCAAGCCGAACGGCCAGATTGAGATCGTCAATCCAGAGTTGGTTCTTGCAACGCTCGACTCCGACAAGGCGTCCATTGAGGCCACCCTCGTCGTTGAGACCGGCGTTGGCTACGTTTCCTCAGACCGCGTTGATGCGGACCCTGAGGGCGAGGTACGACCACGTGGCGTGATGAGCGTCGACGCCATCTTCACCCCAGTCCGCAAGGTCAACTTCACGGTTGAGAACACGCGCGTCGGCCAGGATGTCGACCGCGAGAAGCTCATCCTTGAGATCGAGACCGACGGCACGATTACGCCAGAGGCTGCTGTCCGCAAGGCTGCGGCAATCCTCGTCAGCCAGTTCACCGCCTTCTCCGGCCTCGGCGAGGTCCCGGCGGCTGTGCCAGCGGCAGAGGCTGGCGGCAACCTTCTTGACGTTTCAATTGAGGATCTTGATCTGCCGATGCGCGCCTATAACGCTCTGAAGCGCGCCGGTATCCTCAAGGTCCGCCAGCTCCTCACCGCCCTTGATGGTGGAGAGATGGAGCTCCTCAAGTTGCGCAACTTTGGCCAGAAGAGCCTCAACGAGGTTCGCGAGAAGCTCGTCGAGCGCGGCTTCGATGTGCCTGAGAGCAGCATCCCTGCTGACGCCATCTTCGACGAGGATGAGAGCGACGCCGACGACGAGGAGAAGGCCTAATGACCTCGCACGCGATTGGCGGACGTAAGCTCTCCCGCAAGCAGGGGCCGCGCCTCGCGTTGTATAAGAACCTAATTGTTTCCGTGTTGCGCTACGAGCGTATCCAGACGACTGAGGCCAAGGCCAAGGAGATTCGTCCGCAGGTTGAGCAGATCATTACGCTCGCCAAGAAGGGTGGCCTCTCGGCCCGACGCGCAGTGATTGCAGCCCTCCCGGAAGAGCCGCTCGTAGTTGAGAAGCTCTTTGATGAGATCGTGCCGAAGTATGCGAACCGCAAGTCAGGCTACTGCCGCATCACCAAGATTGGCATCCGCCAGGGTGACTCGGCGCCGCTTGTGCAGCTTGAATTGATCTAGGAGGATCAGATGAACACGAAGACCTGGACACCTCGCGCCGCTGAAATCGAGCGCCGCTGGTTCGTGATCGATGCCGAGGGTCAGACCCTAGGCCGACTCGCGACGAAGGTGGCCTCAACGCTGATGGGGAAGGGGAAGCCAACTTTCGCTGACCACCTCGATTCGGGCGACTTCGTGATCGTGATCAACTCCGCGAAGCTGGTTGTGACCGGCGACCGACTCCTTTCGAAGAAGTACCACTCGCACTCTGGGCAGCCAGGCGGTTACCGCATGGAGGTCCTCGGCGACCTGCTGAAGCGCAAGCCGAACGAGGCGATTCGCCGAGCCGTTAAGGGGATGCTCCCAAAGACGAAGCTTGGCAATGCACAGATTCGTAAGTTGAAGGTCTATGCCGATGCGGATCATCCGCACGCTCCACAGAAGCCGGAGCCCCTCGCGTGAGCCCGAAGGAGAAGAGCGTGGCCAGTCTGCCGTATTACCAGGGAACCGGTCGACGCAAGACCTCTGTTGCACGCGTTCGCCTCGTTGCTGGTGAGGGCCAGATCGTCATCAATGGACGCACCTACGAGCAGCACTTCGGCGGCGCCATTCCGCAGTCTGAAGTATTCGCGCCATACCGAGTCACTGGCACCGAGGGTCGCTTCAATGCGATGGTGAAGGTTGAGGGCGGCGGCATCTCTGGCCAGGCAGGCGCAATTCGCCACGGCATCTCACGCGCACTCCTCTCCGCTGATCCAGAGGCGTACCGACTACCACTCCGCCAAGCTGGATTCCTGACGCGCGACCCGCGCGCCAAGGAGCGCAAGAAGTACGGTCTCGTCCGCGCACGCAAGGCGAAGCAGTTCACCAAGCGCTGATCTAGCGCAAGGACGCCCGTGACCACGGTTCGCTTCGGCACCGATGGGATCCGCGGGATCGCTGGCGAGACACTTACCGTTGAGATAGCCGCCGCACTCGGCGTCGCCCTGATGCAACAACATCCGGCGGGGCTTGTGCTTCTTGGGCGCGACACGCGTCCGAGCGGCCCCGAGCTCTCCGCCGCGCTCGCAGGTGCCATTGAGTCGCACGGCGGCACCGTCATCGATGTTGGCGTTATCCCGACGCCTGGACTCGCCTCACTTGTTGCGGGTGAGCCACGCGCCGCCTGCGGCGTGGTGGTGACCGCTTCGCACAACCCCGTCGAGTACAACGGCTTGAAGGTGCTCGCCCGTGATGGGCGAAAGATTCCTGACGCACAGGAGCGAGCGCTTGAGGCGGCAATGGAGCGTGCCCTCGCGGGGGGGCTGTCGGTGGTCGCGCCATCGGCATCGCACGCAGCCGAGGCCCAGGCGTATCGAGAGCGATATGAGCGAACCCTGGCGGAGCTTGCGCACTCTGTGAGTGCCAGCGCGCTGAGCGTGGTGGTTGATGCGGCACATGGCGCGGCCTCACCATTCGCCGTCGCGGCGCTCGCCGCCACGGGTGCCACGGTCCTGCCCTTCGCCATGGGGGACGGCATTATCAATGACGGCGTAGGTGCCACCGACCCCGCCGCACTCGGCGAGCAGGTGCGCGCGCACGGCGCCGACCTCGGCATCGCGCTCGACGGCGACGCTGATCGCTGCGTTGTTGTGGATGCTGGCGGGCGAGCCATTGATGGTGACGTCTTGATTGCCCTCATCGCCCTGGATCGGAAGGGGCGGGGAGTCGCCGGGTCTGAGCGCGCCGTTGCAACGGTGCTGACCAACAGCGGCGTGGAGCGTCACCTTGCTGCCCACGGGATCACCTTGGAGCGCACCCCCGTCGGCGACCGACACATTGCTGACCGGCTCGCCGCCGGCCAGGGCGGCTTCGGTGGCGAGAAGAGTGGCCACCTCCTCTTCACGGAGCTCTCACCGACCGGTGACGGGCTCCTCAGTGCGATCACCGTGCTCGGGCTCGTTGCCCGCGCGGGGATCCCCGTGGGCGAGATGGCTGATGCGGTCCCCCTCGACCCGCAACTGCAGCGAACGGTGCCAGTGCCTCCAGGTGAGGGGGAGCGACTGCTCGCGGAGCCTGACCTCCAGAACGCCATTCGCCAGGCTGAGGCGGCCCTCGCACAGACAGGCGGGCGCCTCCTTGTGCGCCTCTCTGGAACCGAGCCCCTGCTCCGAGTGATGGGCGAGGGCCCTGATCGCGCAGCGGTCACGGCCGCCGTTGAGCACCTGCTGGAGGTTGCCGCGAGCCTCGTACGCGGGCGGTAGACTACCGCCATGTGCGGGATCGTCGGTTACATCGGCTCACGCGACGTCTCGACGACGTTGATTGAGGGGCTGCGCCTTCTTGAATACCGCGGCTACGACTCCGCAGGGATCGCCGTCGCGGCCACCGGGGGCGAGATCTCCATGCGCAAGCGTGCGGGCCGCCTCGCCAACCTCAAAGGTGTCCTTGGCGAACTACCAACCGGTTCCATCGCCGGGATTGCCCACACGCGTTGGGCCACCCATGGTGCGCCAACTGACCTGAACGCCCACCCCCACATGGATGAGCACGGCGAGATCGCCATCATTCACAACGGGATCATTGAGAACTACGCCGAGCTGCAGCGGGAACTGGCGGGGAAGGGGCACACCCTTTCGAGCGACGTCGACACCGAGGTGATCGCCCACCTGATTGAAGACGCCTACCAGGGCAATATTCGCCTTGCAGTTGCGGCCATCCTCCCCCAACTGCGCGGGCAGTGGGCGCTCGTGGTGATGCACCGAGGCGAGCCAGGTCGGATCATCGCTGCACGTCGTGAGGCGCCGCTTGCCGTGGGGCTCGGTGAAGGGGAGCAGTTCCTTGCCTCCGATCCTGTCGCCATCCTTGAGCACACCAACAAGATTATCTTCTTGCGCGATGGCGACCTCGCCGACCTGCAGCGCGGCGGAATCACCCTCTACGACGCAGCAGGTGTGAAGTTCGCCCCAAAGATTGAGACGATTACCTGGGATGGTGCTGCGGCGCGCAAAGAGGGGTACGACCACTTCATGCGCAAGGAGATGGATGAGCAGCCACGTGCCCTCTCTGCCGCCATGCTCGGACGAGTTTCGGTTGATGGGGTGGCAATCAGTGAGCTTGATGCGATCGCACCCGCGCTTGCCGCAGCGCGGTCTCTTGAGATCGTCGCCTGCGGATCGGCATACTACGCATCGCTCACGGCGGCCACGCTCGCTGAGCGTTTATTGCGTGTACCAGTGAGGGTGACTGTTGCGAGTGAGTTCCGCTACGACCCGCCGGCACTCGGCCCGACCAGCTTGGTCATTGCTGTCTCGCAGTCAGGTGAGACTGCCGACACGCTCGGTGCCGTGCGAACCGCGAAAGCTGCTGGTGCGACGGTGCTTGCGATCGTGAACGCAGCGGGCTCCTCGCTGACGCGCGAAGCCGATGCAGTAGTTCTACTCCAAGCCGGCACAGAGATTTCGGTTGCCGCAACGAAGAGCTACACCTCGCAGGCGCTCGTCTCGTTGCTCGTTACGCTCGACCTTGCGCGCCGCGCTGGCGCGCTTACGGCAGAGGATCTGCGATCTTGGTCGACCGAGTTGCTTACGATCCCCGCAATGGCTTCGGCTGCACTTGATGCGTCAGACGCACTTCCGGGAATTGCGAAGAAGTACTTCAGCGCAAGTGGCTTCATGTTCGTCAGCCGCGGCGCCGGACTTGCGACTGCGTTCGAAGGAGCGCTGAAGCTGAAAGAGCTCGCGTATATTCACGCGGAGGGGATCGTCGCCGGTGAGATGAAGCACGGCCCGATCAGCCTTCTCGGTGCCGATCACCCTGTGGTGGCGGTAGTGCTGAACTCGCCAGTCCTGCCAAAGTTGGTGAGCAACCTGATGGAGTCACGTGCGCGCTCGGCGCCAGTGATCGCGATCCTCTCTGGCGTCGATGATTGGTCTAGCTTCGCTACCGATGCAATCGTGATCCCCGCCGCACGGCCTGAGATCGCCGCACTGATCGCAACAATCCCGCTGCAGCGCTTCTCCTATGAGATGGCGCTCCTTGCCGGTGCCGATATTGATCAACCGAAGAATCTTGCGAAGTCCGTCACCGTCGAGTGATGGACGGGGGAGAGCACTCCACGAGCACGCCGGAGATCGGCATTGACATCATTCGCGTGGACCGAATTGCAAACGTCTTGCGCCGTCATCCAGAACGGTTTGAGCTCCGAGTGCTGACCGTCGCAGAGCGCTCATACGTTCGTGGTCGCCCCGAGACAATGGCTGGACGCTGGGCCGCAAAGGAGGCTGTCTCAAAGGTGCTCGGCCTCGGCGTGCGTGGCATCGGCTGGCAGGAGATCGAGGTGGAGCGCCTGCCAACTGGGCAGCCCTCCGTTCGTCTCCACGATCGCGCCGCGGCACGGGCGACGCAGCTCGGTATCCAGCACATCGCACTCTCCATTAGTCACGAGCGCGAGTATGCGATCGCGATCGCCTATGCCGTGCGTACGGCTGGCGGGCGCTACCTCTTCCCGCCGCAGATTGGCGCAGACCTCGATGCGGCCGAGACGGCACTCCTGGCACGGATCGAGCGCATCAAGGCACTTCGGCGCGAGGAGCTGGCCCTGTTGGCGGAGCCGGCTGGGAAGGCCCAAGGATGAGCGGGCTCCCCGAACGTATCCAGAAGGTTGGCCTGCCTGCGCTCGGGCGTGATGCCTGGGTAGAGGTGCGGCTCGACGCGATCGCAACGAATGTTCGCGCGCTCAAGGGGAAGCTCCCGACTGGCGGCCACCTCGACGTGGTGTTGAAGGCCGACGCCTACGGCCTGGGCGCCGTGCCCGTCGCGCGTGCCGCACTCGACGCTGGCGCGCGAGCCGTTCTTGTCGCCACCTTTGATGAGGCGCAAGAGTTGCGCGACGCCGGAATCACTAGCCCCGTCCGGGTCCTCTGGCGTGTGGCGCCTGCGCACCTGCGCGACGCCGCCGCTACAGGCATTGGCATTACCGCATCGTCGCCAGCAGTGGTTCGCGAGCTGATGAGTGCCGATCTGGCTGGGCTCTCCCCGCTGAGCGTGGATATCGAAGTGGATACTGGGCTCGGCCGCGACGGCATCCTGCCAAGCGATCTCGCCAACCAGCTCGCTGCGCTGCGCAGTAACCCGAACATTCTGCTGCGGAGCATCTGGAGCCATCTCAGCGCAGCTGAGAACGTTGATCGATCACGACTGCAAGAGGAGGTACTCGAGCAGGCTGCAGCCCAGGCCCCCGAGCTCGAAGCGCACCTCGTCGGGTCGGGAGGGCTGCTCACCATGGGAGAGACGCAGCAGGTTGCGCGCGTTGGCATTGCGCTCTTCGGCGTTGTGCCGAACGCGCTGCGACCGACGATGACCGCTGCAACGATCGGCATTGAACGGGTATATGGACTCGCCGCACGGCCTGTGCGCATCGCGACACTCCCCGTCGGTCATGGCGTGGGGTACGGGCCAGCATTCACCACACAGCGCGTATCAAGGATCATCACCCTGCCGATCGGCTACGCGGATGGCATCTCGTATCACGAACGGGGAGTCGCCGAGGTGTTGGTACGCGGCGTGCGCCTGCCAGTTGTTGGCACGATTGCGATGGACTCCATCACCATTGATGCCACAGATCACCCGGCCACAGACCTGACCGAAGCCGATGAGGCGGTTTTTATCGGTGACTCTGGTGCTGATCTGATTGAGCCCGTCGACGTCGCGAAACGCCGAAAAACGATTACCAATGAGGTCTCAACGAGCTTCACCAGCCGACTTGCGCGGGTGTACACGGTGAGCGGCGAACCGGTGGCGCTGCGCGACCTGCGCGGGTATCACTACGTGAACCAGAAGTGAAGCGATCGTCGTATCTCTTGATTCGCGAGGATCTTGATCGCAGCTTTTATGCGCTGATGTCTGACGCGGAGCCTACGCGGCTGCTCAGTAGCATCACGCTGCCCACGGGGGCCGATAGCAGCGCGGTAAAGAAGACGTTGCAGAGCGCCGCTGGAGCGGAGCAGGGCGGTGCGATCTCTACCTCACTTCGTGGTGATCCGAGCTCCCTCGGCCGTGCGGCGAGCCGCTGCGCAGAGGCGTTCGGCGTCCCCGTGAGAATTCTCGATATTGCGCATGATGCTGGGAGAGTCGCGTGGGCCATCCCTGGAAACGCAGGAGAGCTATTGCGGATTGATGAGGCCGCACTCGTCCCTGCGGATGCGACGGAGCGTCGGCGCCGTTGCGATGCAGTGTTGCGTTCGCTTGGTGAGCGTGATCGCGCCGCCGTTGCCGACCGGCTCGGAGACATCGCAGATCGGCCGATGTCGGGGCGTGATGAGATTGGCGACCAGACTCGCGCCGCCGCGTGTATTGATGCTATCGCGTCGATCACGGGGCGGTCGAGCGATCAAGGTGATCTGATGAGCGGCGAGGTGTTCATTGCTACGGGTCAGCTTGCGGCGTATCTCTCTTCAGGCGCCGTGCCACTCGCCGCACTTTCGCCGCTGATTCCACCTGGGCGCACCACGGTGCTGCTCGATGTTTCGGGGGTACTGGCGGCGCTCGGCACTGAGCAGCTCACCGAGACGACGGGAGCAGATCTGGTTCGCGCCACCGCGGATCAACTACTCGTGCCCGCTGGCGATCTGCTGGTTATCGCAGATCACCCTGACGAGGAGGTGCTTGTTCGAGCCGGTGCGGAGGAGCATGCGCTGTTCGCGGATGGAGCACTGGAGTTTGACCTTCAGGCGGGGGAGTTGGTCGACGTTGAGGTTGCGATTGATGGGCACCAGGTTCTGGCCTCGCTGCGCGGCGGTCTCGCCGGTGTTGCTGTTGTGCGTGGTGCCCCACTAGTTGATCTCCCACTCACGCCCGTGGCTGTCAGGCCCGCAAAGGTGCTCCCCATTGAGGCGCCACTGGCGCTGCTACCGCGATCCGCAAGCGCGACGGGTGGCCTCGGCGGGCGCCTTCTGCTTGGCGACGAGGTCGAGGGGAGCCTCTACTTCTCGGCTACAGAGCCAGACAGCCGCGGGTGGGCGGCGGCGCACGGGGCGGGAGTTCTGGCGGTTGTCTCGGCCTCCCCTGAGACCGTGCTGCGAGCTCGGTCGGTCGGCATTCGAGGTCTCGTTGTGGGCAGCCTGAGTGATGGCGAGCGCGAGGCACTCAGCGCCTCTATTGATCGTCGCGTTGCCGCCGGTGTCGCCCTCGCCCCATTTGGGCTTCTGATCCTCGGCGGGCGCCGCGAGAGCGATGAATGGGCTGCAGAGCTAGGGAAGGCGCTCCAGACCCTGAACGGCAGCGACGTTCGCCTTGAGCGGCACCCCGCCGGCCTCACCGCCTCGGCGACGCGTCGCGGAGGGGAGCGCCTCGACGTGGATACCGTTGTGATCGGTGGCCCCCTGGCGGGCTCGTATGGCACATGGCGCGGCCTGGCTGACGCACAGTCGTCAGATCCGCAGGGTGCAGTCGAGATCAAGGGCGATCTTGTCGTGCTCTCCATTGGTGATCTGCAGCGCCTTACAGCGTGAACGTCGTCACCATTACGCTCGGTAGCCTTGCAGCAACGACCTCGCTCGGTGAGGCGATTGGCGTCTCACTCCGTCCGGGTGACCGGGTCCTTCTTGCGGGCGACCTGGGGAGCGGCAAGACAACACTCGCTCGTGCCATCGGAGCCGCACTCCATGCAGAGCCGGAGCTCACCTCGCCAACGTTCGTCCTCGTCTCTGAACACCGCGGCGACCTGCCGATCTGGCATGTTGACGCCTATCGACTCCCCGTGGGGAGTGACGCGCTGCGTGCTGGGGTGATTGATGAGCGACAGCAGCACGGCGTCACCCTCATTGAGTGGCCCGAGCACCTTGAAGGACTCGGGGTAGCGGGCATCGGCGTGCTGAGCATTCATCTCGAGGCGGCTGCCGACGAGGGCACACGCATCGCCGTGATCCGCGGCGCACGACCAGAG
This sequence comes from Candidatus Limnocylindrus sp., assembly GCA_040397255.1. Classification (GTDB taxonomy): domain Bacteria; phylum Chloroflexota; class Limnocylindria; order Limnocylindrales; family Limnocylindraceae; genus Limnocylindrus. The sequence goes on along the minus strand of JBBAWJ010000003.1, from coordinate 26,728 downwards.
CTCCTTGCGGTACTCGGTTCGGTGTCTGACAGCACCCAACGCATCACATCGGGCGATGCACGTGAGTAGCCCACGTATCCTCGTGCTTGATGGTTCACTCGGCTTCAGCATCGTCGCGATCGTAGAGGAGCGTAGTGATCTGCTCGTGTGCGTCGCGGAGGACTACCGCTATGACCAGCCGCTACTGCGGCGCATTACCAATCTGATTCCGAATCAGGCCGAACGTACCGCGCTCACTAGTGTGGTGGTGGGAAACGGCCCTGGAAGCTACAGCGGCGTCCGCGTTGCAGCCTCGGCTGCCGTGGGCATTGCTGCCGCTCTGGCACTCCCGCTGCGGCAGAGCGCCTCAGATCGTGCCCTCTGGCAGGCGGCGCAGCGGTCGTTCTCTATAGCGCTCGGGACACGTGAGTCGCTCGAGGTATCGGAGAAGGGTTCGGTCGTCGTGGCTCGGGGCTCCGCCTCCTCGCACCTTACACAGGAGGAGAGCAGAGGGGTTGCCTCGTGCGCGCTCGTCCGTGAGGCTGGATCTGTAGCTTCGCATGTCACCCTGCGCTATCCGGCGCCAGCTCGCGGAAGCGAGGCGCGATGATGCCCGCACCAGTTCTGGCACCACTTACCGTCAAGGACCTCAACGAGGTCGCGGTGATTGAGAACGTCTCGTTTACGGCACCATGGCCAACAAGCGCCTACACCACGGAGCTCACCACAAATCGTTTAGCGCGATACGTTGGCGCCCGAATGAGTGGCGCGCTCATTGGCTTTGGTGGTATCTGGCTGATGGTTGACGAGGCGCATGTCACCACGATGGCGGTGCTACCCGCGAATCGACGGTTGGGAGTTGCGACGATGCTGCTCCTTGAGCTCCTGCAGGAGGCGCGGCGCGGCGGCGCCCGAGTCGCAACGCTAGACGTGCGCGTATCAAACGTTGACGCGCAACGACTCTATCTAGCGTTCGGCTTCATCGAAGTCGGCCGCCGCATTCGCTACTACGACGATAACGGCGAAGATGCGTTGATAATGACCACCGCCGAGCTTGAGAGCCCAGAGCAGCAGGCGATTGAAGCGGCGCTGCGCGCCCGCGTTCAGGAGCGCTTCGGCCATGAGTGAGCGGCTACTGCTGGCGATTGAATCGAGCTGCGACGAGAGTGCCGTTGCCCTTATTCGCGGCGGTCGTGAGGTGATCGCTGAGCGTGTGGCAAGCCAGACGGCGATCCATGCACCGTTTGGCGGTGTGATTCCAGAGGTCGCAGCGCGCGCCCACCATGAGTGGCTGCCCCGCCTCCTCAACGAGGTGCTGCAGGAGGCTGAGGGGCTCGGGATTGCCAGCACGATTGAGGGGGTGGCACTGACGACCGGCCCCGGCCTCGTTGGCTCACTCCTCGTGGGCGCCGGCATTGGCAGCGCCTGGGCGTGGGCGCGCGGCCTCCCCGTGCTGCCGGTAAATCATCTTGAGGGGCACCTGCGCGCCGCATGGCTACGCGAGGCGGCAGACGTCGACGCGCCGACGCTCCCCGCGATCGGGCTCGTGGTCTCTGGTGGTCACACGTTGCTGGTGCGGATCGAGCGTGACGGGACCGTGCAGCGCCTCGGCGGCACGATTGACGACGCGGCGGGCGAGGCCTTCGACAAGATCGCACGCCTCCTTGGCGCTCCATATCCAGGAGGGGCTGCGCTCTCAGCGCTCGCCGCGAAGGCGCCACGCGGTGCCCGAATCACGCCGCTGCCGATTGCGAAGACCGAGCAGCCCTACGACTTCTCGTTCAGCGGGGTGAAGACCGCGGCGATTCGGCAGGCGCTCGTCGCCAGTGGGCTCAGCGACCGTAGCCCCGGCCGTGCCGCCACGCTCACACGCCAGTTCGCCGAGCATCCACTTCCAGAAGAGGGAGCGATTGCAATCGCTGCCGCAACCGAGCAGGCGATCGTTGGCGCACTGCGCACCGGTGTGCAGCGTGCCCTGCGGGTCAACCCAGACTGCTCGCTCATCGTCGGCGGCGGCGTGGCGGCAAATGGACCGCTCCGTGCGGCTCTCGCGAACGTTGCGCGTGAGGAGCGCCGAGTGCTCGTCATTCCGCCGCTCAAGTGGTGCACCGATAACGCGGCAATGATCGGCGCCGCGGGCGATGCCCTGCTGCGCGACGAACGAGGCGCCTACCAGGAGCCGAGCGCCGGCCTTGAGGTTCATGCGCAGTGGCGCATCGGATCGGCGGTACCCGCATGAGCCCGAAGTATCGCCAGGCACCGAGCCGCGGGCGTGTTGATGGCCATGCTGCCAAGAAGCGTCTGAGCCAGAACTTCTTGCACGATCTGAACGTTCGGGATTGCATCGTGCAGGCTGGCGCGCCGACTCCCGGGGAGCTCGTCTTGGAAATTGGCCCGGGGCTCGGATTCTTGACCGAGGCACTCCTTACTAGCGGCGCCAACGTGATCGCTGTTGAGCTTGATAACGACCTGATCCCTCGCCTGCAGCATAAGTTCGCGGCGCAGATCAGTGCGGGGCAGTTGACCCTCATTCACGGCGATGCGCTCACCGTTGATCTTGAGTCGCTCGCGCCAACCAGTGGGAGTTGGCGCGTGATTGCCAACATTCCGTATCACGTCACGAGTCCACTGCTGCATCGGCTCCTGCTGCTGGCAGCGCCCCCTGCACGCATCGTCTTGCTAGTGCAGTTGGAGGTGGCGGAGCGCGTCGCGGCCGCACCCGGTGACTGGTCGTACCTCACCGCATTTGTGCAGGCGAGAACGGCGGCCTCCGTCGTTCTGCGGGTTCCCCGCGAGGCATTTGACCCAGTGCCTGGCGTGGACTCTGCGATCTTGCTGCTCGAGCATCGAACGGGTGACGATGCGTTCACTCTAAGCCCACACGATGAGGAGCGCCTCTGGCGACTTGTGCAGGCGGGATTCCGCGAGCGACGGAAGAAGTTGCGCAATGCACTCCCTCGCGCACTGCCAATTCTTGAGAGCGACATTATCGCGGCGCTTGGGCGCGCCAACCTCAGTCCCGATCAGCGCGCGCAGACGCTCTCGGTGAAAGACTGGATCGCCCTCTTGTCCGAACTTCCTGAGCTTGATGCGGGTGTGCCGACGAACGCCGCTCGTGCCGCAGTCGCTCGGCGAAGCACCAGCGGAGGATCGGAGGTGCGCGAGCGGAACGCGACACGCTCGCAGCCAGCACCAGATCCAACGGTTGAGATCGTCGCACACGGCAAGATCAATCTGACGCTCGCCATCGTCGGCAAGCGCTCAGATGGGTACCACGAGCTCCACTCCGTGGTGGCGCAGTTCGAAGCAGGCGACCGCCTCTATCTGCGTCGAGCAACGGACGGGGCAGACTCCATTCGGCTCGCTGGTGTGCCGCTGCATCTTGAAGGTGAGAATCTCTGCGCCGTGGCGCTCGCGGCGCTGCGCAACGTGTGTGAGGTTCCGCCGGTAGAGATCGTGTTGGAGAAGCGCCTTCCCGTTGCCGCTGGCCTAGGGGGTGGCTCAAGCGACGCCGCCGCAACGTTGCTCGGTGTCATCGAGCTTTTTGATCTAGATATTGATGACGAAGCCTTGAACACGGTTGCAGCCGAAGTGGGCTCAGACGTTCCGCTCTTCCTCGTCGGCTCGCCTGCGCTCATGGAGGGGCGTGGGGAGTCGGTGACCCCGCTCGCCCCCTGGAAGGGTGAGCCCCTGGGACTCCTCCTCATCACCGCCGACCTTCCGCTCCGCACCCCAGAGGTGTTTGCCGCTTTCGCCGCGGGGCTCCGCGGCTCGGCGCATGGGGCGGCACTAGTCAGCTCCCAGCACCTTGCAGCGGAACTCACGGTCGGCATGAGTGGGGAGGGGCTCCTGCAGCGGGCTGCCGCCTTGGCATCGGCGAACGACCTCCTCGCCCCCGCCCGGGCGGTTGCGCCGTGGCTCCGCCCCTTCGATCACGCCCTTCGCCGCCTCCTCGATCGCCCACTCTCGCTCTCAGGTTCGGGGCCAACCCTCTTCCTCCTCTATCCTTCCCAGCGAGAGGCAGAGGAGGGGGCAACCCTGATCGCTGATGCCCTCGCGAGCGGGGAGCTCGTGGCGCCAGAAGGCCTCACGCCCTCTGTCATCGCAACGAGACTGATTGCGCCAGGATCTGGCGAAAGGGGAGCAGCGTGAAGCGTTCGATTACTGGGGCCGGGATTCCTGCGGCTATCGGACCGTACAGCCCGGCTGCTGCCATGGGCGACGAGCTCTACTGCTCTGGACAGCTCGGACTCCATCCTGAAACTGGAGTACTCGCCGATGGCGTTGCTGCACAGGCAGAGCAGGCGGTCACGAACCTCGGTGCCCTCTTGGCCGCTGCAGGCTTTGGCTACAACGACATCGTTAAGACGACCATCTTCCTTGTTGACCTGGCCGACTTTGCCACCGTCAACGAGATCTACGGTCGGGCCTTCACCCAGCCGTACCCCGCACGCTCAACGATTCAGGTTGCAGCGCTGCCGAAGGGTGGCTTGGTAGAGATCGAAGCGATCGCCAAGCGAGGCGGCGCCGCAGGATGAGCCCGTCAAGTCGCGGGCCGGAGCGCCTTGAGGGCGTGACGGCCATCATCCTTGCCGCTGGAGTGGGATCGCGTATGCAGTCCCAGGTTCCCAAGGTGCTGCACCACTTGCTCGGCCGACCAATGGCCGGCTGGGTCGTGGCGGCTGCCACTGAGGCGTTCTCTGAGAAGTCTGTCGTTGTCCTCTCGCCGGCAACCGCAGGGCTCGGTGACCTATTAGGAGGCGATGTCTCGATCGCTGAGCAGCCACAGCCGCTCGGCACCGCCGATGCTGTTCGCTGCGCGCTTGCCGCGCTACCAGCCTCTGCAAAGGAGCTGCTCATCGCCTGCGGCGATACGCCACTCATCACCGCCGTGCTGATGCGCGAGGTTGTTGCGGCACGTCGCGAGACGAACGCGCCGATCGCGTTGGCCGCCTTTGATGCCGATGACCCTACGGGCTACGGACGGGTGATCGAATCGAGCGATGGCACCGCGGCGTGCGTGATCGAGGAGCGTGACGCCACCGAAGAGCAGCGCGCCATCGGCACCGTTAACGCTGGGCTCTACGCCGTTGACCGAGCGTGGCTCACCGAGGCACTCGGCGCCATCACCCCGTCGAAGGCGAGTGGCGAGCTCTATCTCACCGATCTAGTCGCCGCGGCACACGCCGCAGGTACCCCTGCGCCAATCGTCTATGGCGCGGAGATTGAGCTTGAGGGGGTGAACGACCGACACCAGTTCGCCGATGTCGCAGCCGCACTCCGCGAGCGCATCAACGAGGGGCATCTAGATCGTGGCGTGGCGTTGATTGACCCAACGACCGCGTGGATTGACGTGCAGGTTGAGATCGCTGCGGATGCCGTGATTGAGCCGGGCGTGACGCTTCTTGGGAGAACGAGCATTGGCGCGCGAACTCAAATTGGGAGCGGTTCACGGATTGAGGCGACATCCATCGGCGAAGACTGCACAGTTCGCTCCTCAGCGATTGAGGGATCAACCATCGCGTCGCACGTTGATGTTGGGCCGTTTGCGCACATTCGACCAGGGTGCACCATTGCGGCAAACTGTCACGTTGGAAACTTTGCTGAAATGAAAGCAACGAGTCTCGCCGCTGGCGCGAAGGTCGGCCATCACTCATATCTTGGTGATGCCGAAGTGGGGGAGCGTGCGAACATCGGCGCGGGCACCATCACGGCGAACTACAATGGGGTAGAGAAGGTCAAGACGCTGATTGGCGCAGACGCCTTTACAGGCGTGGGGACTTTGATTGTTGCCCCGGCGGGCATCGGTATCGGGGCCAAGACAGGGGCCGGCACGGTGGTGCTTGCGGATATCCCTGATGGCTGTACGGCGGTCGGCGTTCCGGCTCGCATCATTCGGGAGGCGTAACGATGCTCGGCACCGACATCCTGATCATTCTTCTACTGATCCTGATCAACGGCTTCTTCGTTGGTGCCGAGATCGCCTTTGTCTCTGTTCGCCGTACGCGCCTCGATGAGCTCGCCGAGGCGGGCGATCGCCGTGCGAAGCGCGCCCAGAAGCTGATGCGCGATCCAGGGCGCTTCCTCGCCGTGATCCAGGTGGCGATCACCTTCCTCGGGGCACTCGCCTCCGCCGTTGCTGCCGTCAGCATCGTGACCGTAGTTGCGGAGCCGCTGCGTGGGATCGCGCCCCTTGCCGACTATGCCGACACGATTGCGCTGCTCCTCGTCACCTTCATCGTCTCTGTGGTCTCCATCGTGCTTGGGGAGTTGATACCGAAGGGGTTTGCCCTCGCCAATCCGGACCGCATTGCCCTCGCAGTCTCTGGGCCGATCACCTTCTTCGCCAAGATTGTGAGCCCACTGGTGGCGGTGCTCGTGCTCCTCACCAAGATCATCTCGAAACCATTCGGCATTGACCCAACTCGTACCCCAGAGCTCTCCGCAGCCGAGATCCGCCTGATCGTGGAGCAGGGGAGCCAGCAGGGCGTACTTGAGGCCGAAGAGGAGCAGATGATCAGCGCGGTAATGTCGCTCAGCGACTCCAAGTTGCACGAGGTGATGGTGCCACGCATCGACATCGCCGCAATCGACCAGGAGGCGAGCTTTGATGACGCCGTCACGCTAGTGCTCACCGAAGGACACAGTCGTACGCCGCTCTACAAGGAGTCGGTCGACCATATCGTTGGCATCCTCTACGCGAAGGACCTGCTGCGCATCATTGCTGCGGGCGGGCCGCGTCCACGGCTGCGCGACATCATGCGTCCGGCACTCTTTGTTCCTGAGTCACAGGCGGTCGATGACTTGCTCAACGAACTACAGCGTCGCCGCGTGCACATGGCGATCGTGCTTGACGAATACGGCGGTACTGCGGGCCTCGTGACCATTGAAGACCTGCTCGAAGAGATCGTCGGTGAGATTCAGGACGAGTTTGACGAAGAGGAGCCGATGAAGGTGATGGTTCGCGAGGGCGAGGCGATCCTTGACGGCCGAGCCGATATTGATGAGATGGGCGAACTTGTCGACCCTCCGCTAGAACTTGAGGATGATGAGGAGTACGACACCGTGGGCGGATTCGTCTATCACCGCATTGGCCGCGTCCCCGTTGTGGGCGACACGGTGGCAGTGGATCCATTCAAAATCACAGTGATCAAGGTGATTGGACGACGCGTCGGCAAGGTGCGCGTGACCTGGGATTCGGGGGTCACGAAGCCGGTTGCTGATTAGGCGGAGATCACCCGGTCAATAATCTCTTTGAGTTTCGCCACGGCGCGCGGGTTGAGCTGCGAGAGAGTGCGAATCTCACTGATCGCCTTAGCGCGCCACTCCTGTGCCTTCATGCGTGTGTACTCACGTGACCCGGTGCGCTCAAGTACCTGCAATCCTGCGGCGACTGAGTCGGCGCCTGGGTTCGTTTCGGCGTAGAGGTTTGTCAGCACCGCGCGGTCGGCGGGGCTCGCCTGCTCCATGGCATGAAGGACGGGGAGCGTCTTCTTGTGACGGGCCAGATCAGAGGCCTCCTTCCCTGTAGCCGCCTCGTCGCCCCAGATGCCGAGGAGGTCGTCGTTGATCTGGAAGGCGAGCCCGAGGGCCCAGCCGAAGTTTCGGAAGTGGCGGATAACCTCCTCGTCGTCACTGGCAAGGATCGCGCCAGACTCTACGGAGCCCGAGATGAGGGCGGCGGTCTTACGACCGATCATCTCAAAGTAGTGTTCAACGCTCTGCATCTCTGTGCGTGCGCTTGCGGCGATGTCGATGAATTGCCCTTCGCAGAGGCGCAGGCATGTCTCGTCGTAGAGCTTCATCAGGCGAATCACCTTGGCATCAGAGAAGCCGAGGGTGGTGAGGTGGTGCAGTGCTACGCGGCTGATCGTGAAGAGTGCATCGCCGGTGTTGATGGCCTGGGGAATACCATCTCGAACCCAGAGTGTCGGCCGGCCGCGTCGCTCGGCATCACCGTCCTCAATGTCGTCGTGGACGAGTGAGAAGTTGTGTCCGAGCTCTACTGCCGCAGCACCGGGGAGTGCGCGATCCCAGTCTGGCGAGATCGAGGCATAGGCGAGGAGGCCGAGGAGGGGGCGCATGCGCTTTCCGGGCCGCGCTGCGGGATCGTTGTACCCGAGGTGGTAGCGAATCTGCTCGTACATGGGGGCCGTAATCGGCTCCTCCCATTCGGTCAGCAGTTCAAGGATGGTGCGATCAGTTGCCGCGACCAGCTCGTCGAGGTTCAGGTTCAGCAGGTCTCCCCCCGCCCCTTGCTGCTGCTCGTTCACGCGCCCCCCTCACCTCTTGCCCGGCGCGTTTGAACGCGGCGCGGTTGTAGGGCAATGCTACCCTGCGCATCATGCCTGCACGTCAAAGCACTACGTCGCTGGCCGTCGTCACCTCCCGCTTCCGCCTCGGCGAAGCCGATCGCGTGCTCACCCTCCTCTCCGCTACACGCGGCAAGTTCAAAGCGATCGCCAAGGGGGTCCGCAAGCCAACCAGCCGGCTCGGGGGCGGGGTAGAGCCCTTCGCCGAGTTAGACCTCGCCCTCATCGCGGGGAGAACCTTCGATACCGTGACCCAGGTTCGCAGCGTACGAGTCTGGCTCGGCCTGCGCGGTCGACTCGGCAGTGCAGCGGTCGCCTGGTACGTCGCTGAGTTGGTCGAACGAGGAACGAGCGACGAGCAGCCCGAACCCGAACTCTACGAGCTGCTGATTCGCGCCTGGGATCTTCTCGAGTCCGGCGCACCCGATGCGCTCGTGGCGCGCTGGGCTGAGCTGGCACTCCTTGACGCCTCTGGGCAGGGCCCAGAGCTCGACGTCTGCCTTGAGTGCGGGCGGGCGCCCGTTGCGGGCGAGGCCCTCCGCTGGGATGAGGAGGGTGCGGGCATTCGCTGTGCATCGCATGCACTTGGGGGAGCGTTCTCCAGTGATGCGTTGCGGCTCATGCGAGCACTGCGACGCTTTGCGCCAGAGGAGCTGGTTTCTCTCGTGCTGCCTCCCGCCCCCCAACGAGAGGTGAGCTGGGCCCTGCGCCTTGCTGTGCAACTCCTCTTCGGCACTGAGCCGAAGAGTCGCAGCTTCATGGACGAGGTGTTGGCACCGTAAGCGGCGGAGGGTTGCGGCTCCGAACTAGGCGGCGACGAAGCCGGTTGTGGTCGCGACGAACCAGATTGCGGCAAGCAGTACGAGCATCGCGCCGTACGTCAGCAAGATGCGGCGAAGGTCTCGTTGCACGACGGGCATCTCTGCGGCGATCTCGGCGGTGAGTCGCTGTGTCGATGCGACCCGGCTACCAATTGGTGCAGAGGTGCCCGTAATGATGGTGCTCTTCGGGGCGACGAGCGTCGCCTCATAGGCGGCCGCAGCGGCCTCCTCGGCGGGGGTGAGACCACGCTTGGGCGCGTCGGCATGCGACTTCAGCTTCGGGCGCTGGTCGGGGCGGAAGCGCTTCTCTCGTTTAGCCATGACTCCTCCTTACAGGGCTGTTGCCAGAGGATACCTGACCCAGGTTGAGGGGGCGGCGAGGGCTGATAGGATGCAGCCGTGGATAGCCAAGTGCTCCTTGCAATCGGCGTCGCCGGGGTGCTCGTTGCCCTGCTCGCGCTCCTCGTCGCCCTGATCTCGATCCGTAACCTCCGCCGTCTCCGCGCCGACTACGCGGCGCTGGTCTCTGGGAGTGACGTGTTGAGCGCCGAGCAGCGATTCGCCCAGGTGCTCGAGCGGGTTGCCGAGCAGGGGGTCTCGTCGCAGGTGGCGGGGACGCGCCTCACCGCCCTTGAGGCGGCCGCCCCTGGCGCAATGAGTCGTATGGGCCTCATCCAGTTCCAGGCCTTCGAAGATGTCGGCGGCGGCCAAAGCTCTGCGCTGGCGCTGCTTGATGCGGTGGGGAGTGGCGTCGTGATCACCGCGCTGCATGCTCGAGTCGGCACACGCATCTATGTGAAGCGCGTCATTGAGGGTCGGGGCGAGGGGACCCTGGGCGCTGAGGAGTCGGCGGCAATCGCTGCCGCCTTGGCACAGCCCGCCTACAGCGCTCCACAACGGTGACGTCGCGCGCCTCGGGTGCGGGCGAGCGCGAAGGGGGATCACAACTCCCAGTCTGGTCAGGGATTACGCCGAAACGCCCTACGGCACCAACGCCAACGATCGCCCACCTCGTTGATGATCTAAACGACGAGCAGTACGCCGCCGTGACGCACGGTGAGGGCCCGCTCCTCGTTGTCGCCGGTGCGGGCACAGGGAAGACCCAGGTCATCACGCGTCGCGTGGCCTGGCTCATCGCCGAGAAGCGTGCCGAGCCGGAAGAGATTCTGGCGCTCACCTTTACGGAGCGTGCGGCGGAGGAGATGCAGGGGCGCGTCGACCGCCTCGTTCCCTACGGATACGCCACGACCCCAATCAAAACCTTCCACGCCTGGGGCGATGAACTACTCCGCGCCAATGCACATCGGCTCGGCCTCTCTGGAGAGTTGCGTGTTCTTGGGCGCGCCGAGGTGGTGCTCCTGCTTCGTGAGCACCTCTTTGAACTCGGCCTCAAGCGATTCTTGCCGCTCGGAGATCCGACGCGATTCCTCAGCGACATCGCCGGCTACTTCTCGCGTGCCAAAGATGAGGCTCTCGGTCCCGATGAGATTCAGACGTTTGCTGCAGATCTTCAGGAGCGGGCTGGCGAAGCACGAAGCACCGCCACCTCAACCGCCGACCTTGAACTCCAGCGGAAGCTTGCCTCGTATGCCGATGCGGTAGACCTGCTCGCCATCGAGCATGGGGAGCTGAGCGCCGCGCTGCGCACCTACCGCACGATCCTGAATGAGCGCGGCCTGCTCGATTTTGGGGATCAGGTGTTGCGCGCCTATGAGCTGCTGCGTGATGACCCCCTAGTTGCCGCACGAGCACGGGAACAGCACCGTTGGATCTTGGTTGACGAGTACCAAGATACGAATCGACTGCAGGGGGCGCTGGTTGATCTTCTCTCGGATGGGCGGCGCAATCTCACCGTCGTCGGCGATGACGACCAGTCAATCTATCGCTTCCGTGGGGCGGCGATCAGCAACATCCTCAACTTTACCGAGCGGTACCCCGATGCGAGCAAAGTGGTCTTGACGAAGAACTACCGCAGCACGGGCTCCGTGCTCACCGCCGCACGACGCCTCATTCGCTTCAATGATCCGCATCGGCTCGAAGTTCGTCTCGGCATCTCAAAGGAGCTCACCCCAGAGGAGATGCCCGGCGATGCACCCCCAGTTACGTTCCGTAGATTCCGGACCACGGCGAACGAGGCGGATTGGATCGCCGCCGAGATCCGCGACTCCATTGCGGGTGGGCGACGGGCCCGCGATCACGCGGTACTCGTGCGCGCGAACGTTGACAGTGTGGAGGTTGGGCGCAGCCTCAACATGCTCGGTATTCCGTGGCGTTCGAGCGGCGCTGCCGGACTCTACGATCGCCCCGAGGTGCGCCTCCTCTTGGCGGGCCTACGCCATGCGGCCGACCCAGATGCCGCGGCGCCGCTCTTCCTGATCGTCGCAGAGTCGCGCTTCAAGGTGCCACCCACGATCCTGGCCGCTGCGGTCGGGCAGTCGCGCCGCGATCATGTCTCGCTGCGGGAGAGCCTCGCAACGGTTGGGGCGGGGCATGAGGCCACCGAGCGACTCTTGGAACGCCTCGCTGGGGTGGTGCAAGAGAGTGTCGAGCGCACGAGTGGCGAGGTGCTCTACCGCTGGCTGCGTGAATCAGGCCTGCTGGCCGAGCTCACCCGCGAAGCAACGCCAGAGTCCGATGAGCGAATCCGCAACATCGGACGCCTCTTCGATGTGGTGCGCTCCCGCAGCCGACTGCTGGAGCTCGATCGCGCCCCATTCCTGGTGCGCTACCTCGAGGAGCTCGGTGAGGCGGGGGATGATCCGTCGGCTGCCGATGTTGATCCCGACCTTGATGCGGTCGCGCTCCTCACGATTCACCAGGCGAAGGGGCTGGAGTTCCCCGTCGTCTTTGCTGCAAACCTCGTTGAGGGGCGCTTCCCGGCGAAGGGTCGACCGCCGCGTCTCGCGCTCGCTGCAGAGCTTGGCGGCTCTGATGATGTGGTGCCGCGCGACCCTCGTGCCCCAGACGAACCAACAGAGGCAGACGAAGAGGCGCTGCGCGAGGAGCGACGCCTCGCCTATGTCGCACTGACCAGGGCGTGCGAACGCTTGGCCCTCACCGCTGCAGAGCGGAGCAGTGGTGGCGTCCGACCGCGCAAGGTCAGCCGATTTGTTGCCGAGGCGCTCGACCTCAGCCGAGAGCAACTCGAAGAGTTCCCGCTCACAGGCGAGCCAGCCTCCAAGATTGATGGGCTCGCGATTGTCGCCCCACCACTCCCAGTACTCCCCGTTCGTGAACCTGGGGCGGGGGAGAGTGCGCCACTCACCTTGAGCTTTACGGCGATTGAAGCCTTCATTGCCTGCCCGCTGCGCTACCACTATCAGCAACGCCTTCGCATTCCGCTGCCGCCGCATCACTCTGCAACGTACGGCGCTGCGATGCACGCCGCCGTTGCCGAGTTCCATCGCGGGCAGATGCTGGGCTCACCACCACAACTCGACGAGCTTTATGCCGCACTTGAGCGCAGTTGGCAGAGTGCGGGCTTCCTTTCGCGCAGCCACGAAGAGGCGCGCCATACGGCGGCGCAGGAGGCGATCGCACGATTCCGCAGTGAGGAGATCGCAACAGGCCACGCGCCGGCCTACGTTGAGAAAGACTTCTCGTTCGAACTTGGCGGGCACAAGATTCGCGGCCGTTGGGATCGCGTCGATGTGCAGGCGCTCCCACCCGAGGGTCGCAGTGCGCCGATTCCGACCATTGATGTGCCAGGTGACGTCCTGCGCCCAACCCTGCCGCTCGGTGACGATGAGTGGGTGGTGGTCAGCGATTACAAGACCGGCGGACGCGATGATGATGACGCGAGCCGCAAGCGGGCGAAAGAGTCACTCCAGCTGCAGCTCTACGCGCTGGCATGGCGCGCTGTAACGGGGCGCCTCCCCGACGAGGTGAGCCTGCGCTTCCTCGACACCGGCCGTGTTGCCACCGTGCCGGTAGAACCGAAGCGCATCGTGAAGGCGCGCGAACTGATCCTGGTTGCAGCGGAAGGGATCCTGGCTGGCGTCATGGATCCAAAGCCAGAGTTGATGACCTGCACCTACTGCTCGTACCGTGAGCTCTGCCCAGCATCGAAGGCTCCGGCGGGGCGGCCCGCATGACGCTCCGTGATGGAGAGCGGCGCAACGCTGCAGAGCAGCTTGAGCTGCCGCTCGATCAACAGCCGGCTACGCCGTTTGCGGGGAAGGTGTTGCGCACCGCCGCCGCGGCTCCCACACCACCACGCATCCCCGCCAGAGATCAGCGGCTCATCCGCCTCCTCGGCCTAGGCGCGCTGATTGCGGCGCTGGTCACTATTGGCGGAGCGCTCACGATTGATCCCGTTGACGAACCGACGCGCGCCCTGGCCGTTGCGGGTGCGCTGGCTCTCACCGTGACGCTCGGGCTCACGGGGCTTCTTCTGCTGCGCTCCTTTCAGGGGCATCCAGGTGTCTGGCGGGTACGACGGCGGCGGTGCGTGCGGCGCGGGTTGTTCGCGGGGGCCCTGATCGGTGGCTACCTCGCCCTGCGTATCATTGGCCTCGGCGGACCGACCGGGCTGCTGATCGGCGTCGCTCTCGTGGTCGTGGCCGAGGCGGCAATCTCACGGAGTGAGATCGACTCGGTCTAGGCCTCGAAACTACCCCCGGAGGGGTGTAGGATTGCCACGCGCCCTGCTGGACGTTGGCTCGCACCGGCGGCGCATCTGAGATAGATGGTGACCAATATGAGCCCGAATACCCCACCCTTCGCCGCCTCCCTCGCCGCGCTCGGCTGGAGCGGCACCCCAGAGCAGCGCGACCCACACGATCGCCCCTCGTATGCGGGGCCGGTCAGCTTCGCTCAACTCCCGTGGGTTGAGGATGTGGCTGAGATCCGTCGTCGCAAGGCCGACATCGCCATCATCGGCGCACCGTTTGATGATGCGGTCACACATCGTCCCGGCACACGCTTCGGCCCTCGCGCCATCCGTGAGGCGCAATACCAAACTGGCACCCTTCACTCACTGCAGGTGGGCGTGGAGCCGTTTACGGCACTCACCGCCGTTGATGCCGGTGACGCCCTGGTTTACCCAGGGCGTCTTGAGCACGGACACGGCGCCATCTATCGCAAGGTGCGCGAAGTTGCCGAGACTGGTGCGATCCCCATTGTGCTCGGTGGCGATCACTCCATCACGTGGCCCAATGCAACGGCGATTGCCGAGATGCGTTGGCCACAGCGCATCGGCATCCTGCACTTTGATGCACACGCCGACGCCTCCATTGATGGCTACGGCTCGCTGCACAGCCACGGTTCGCCAATGCGGCGCCTGATCGAGTCTGGCGCGGTGCTCGGCAAGAACTTTGTGCAGGTCGGCCTGCGCGGCTACTTTCCTGATAAAGAGACGCTCGGATGGATGCGCGAGCATGGCATGCGCAGTCACTTCATGACCGAGATCGAGGAGCGTGGCTCAGAGGCGGTCATCGCAACCGCCATCGCCGAAGCTCTCGACGGCCCAGATGCGATCTGGATTAGCCTTGATATTGATGTGGTCGATCCGGGCCTCGCGCCAGGAACGGGCACACCAGAGCCGGGCGGGATGCTCTCTCGCGAGTTGCTCCGTGGCCTCCGACAGATTGCGGCACAGGTCCCGATCGCAGGAATGGACATCGTTGAGGTCTCACCACCGTATGACTGGGCTGAGTCGACGGCGATGATCGCCAACCGAGCCGCCCTTGAGGTGATTAGCGCGCTGGCGAAGCGTAAGGAGTCCGGCGAGACGATTCGTTGGGAACCCTCCCGCTGAGCGAAACCGCATCCAGCGAAACTGCGTCTGAGGTACGAAGCCGCCTGCTCGCCGACGAACGCGACCTCACCTCAGCCGCCGACGGTGATCTGGCGTATTGGCGGAGGGTAACGGCGGAGTCAACTGGTCCCATCCTGGAGATCGGCTGCGGGGCAGGTCGCGTCTTGACCGCTCTCGACTCCAGCGAACGGCAGCTGATCGGCATTGATCTCGATCTGGCCGCCCTCGCCCTGGCCGCGGAGCGCGCCGCTGCCGCCGAATGGATCGCTGCCGATGGACGAACCTGGCGTCGCGAAGCGACTGCGGTCAGCCTCGTGATTCTTGGCGGCGATCTGCTCTCGCTGATCACCGCGCCCGCTGACCTTGAAGCGCTCTTACGAACAGCGGCGCTGCACTGCGCACCTGGCGGACAGGTGGGAATTGACGCCACACTGATGGACCCGCAGCTGTTCGCCGAGGAGTTCGAGGGTGAGTGGGGAATCGACCTGGAGCGAGCAGATGTTGACCACGGCACGGTGCGACGTGAAAGCCGCATTGCGCCCGACCCGCAGGCGCGCAGCAACACTGTCCTACTGGAGATTCGGCATCGGGCGGTCGGGGTAGACGGTCGCCTTACGGTGATCTACCCCGACCGAGCTCCATTCGCGATTCGTGCCTGGCAGCCGGATGAGGTGCGTTCCCTCGCCGCCGCCGCCGACCTACGCGTGACGAGGGTCGGCGCCGACGATCGTTTGCGCTGGCTGCTACGGTCAGCGCATGAGTGACCCACGCCCAATCGGGCTCTTCGATTCAGGGATCGGCGGTCTGACCGTTCTGCGCGAAGTGCAGGCGCGCCTTCCAGCCGAATCCACCATCTACATCGGCGATAGCGCCCGTCATCCATACGGCACCCGGAGTGACGCTGAAGTGCGCACCTTTGCCGAAGAGCTCAGCGACGAACTGGTGGCACGCGGCGTCAAGGCGATCATCATCGCCTGCAATACCGCGACCGCCGTCGCGCTCGAGCATCTTCGTGAGCGGCACCCATCAACGCCGATCATCGGTGTGGTCCGACCAGGAGCGGCGGCGGCGGCGCTGGCGACACGCACCGGCCGGGTCGGCGTGTTGGCTACCATTGCAACCGTTCGGTCGCGTGCCTACTTTGCCGCCATCAAAGATGAGAATCCTGGCACGCGGGTGACTGAGCGAGCCGCCTCTGAACTTGTTCCGCTCATTGAGTCAGGTCTCACGAACACGAAAGAGATGAGCGACGCCATCCACGCGGCGATTGACCCGTTTCTGGCTGGCGAGCCGAGCGAACGCATCGACACCCTGCTGCTTGGTTGCACCCACTTCCCGCTGATTCGCGGTGCAATTGATGCGGCGCTCGGTGCCCCAATTGCTGTGGTTGATTCCGCCGCAGCAACGGCAAGCTTTCTTCAAGAGATCATCTCGGTGAATGGGCTTGAGGCTCCAGGATCGAGCCGCGGGACGGCGGCCGACCCCGGCCACCTTGGACACTCCGCGCCAGCGTCAGCACCAATAGCCCCTGAGCATCAGATCTTCACGACAGGGGATCCTGCAGCGGTTGATGCGCTTGCTACCCGACTCTTTGGCGAGACTGCACCGCGCGCGCAGCAGATGACGCTGGGGGCGAAGCGCAGCTAGCGGCGCTCGAGCGCTGGCAGGATGGCGCGCACAATCTCAGCGGCGTTCTTTGAGGCGAGCGCGAGATACTCCCAGAAGCTCAGCGTGGCCCCGCCATCACCAGAGTCGCTTACGCTCCGAATCACCAGCCAGGGGATGCCGTGCGTGCGTGCCGCATAGGCGATGGCCGCCCCCTCCATCTCAACGAGGTCGGCTGAGCTGCGGGCGGCAATCGCATCGCGAACCTTCTGGTCGGCGACAAACCAGTCGCCGGTGGCGATGCGGCCGCGGCGGAGGCTGATCCCAAGTCGCGTTGTCGTCGGTGCCGCGGCATTGAACGCCGCGGTGACGAGTTCGGGCTCGGCAACTAAAAGTGGGTCGCCCTTTGATGGAATATCCGCGCCGTAGCCGAAGAGTCGAAAGCCATCGGCCTCTGCTGCGGCAAAGTCATGCTGCAAGACGCCATCGGCGAGTAGGACGTCGCCGACGCGATATCCCGCATGCAGGGCGCCGGCGGAGCCGACCGAGATCACGCAGCGGGGCTCAACTGCCAGGGCGGCGGTGACTGCAACCACCGAGGCGACCTTGCCGACGCCACAGCGCAGCAGGGCGACCGGGTGTGTGTCGATGTGGCCGATGAGTAGTGCACCCTCTACAAGTCCTGGCAGTGTGTGCGGCACCAGATCAGTGGCGAGCGCCTCAAGGGCGGCGCGCTCCTCGCTGAGCGCGGCAGCGATGAGCGTTCGGCCTGATGGGCGGAAGTGTTGCGGCATGGGGGTAGGATAGCGGTGTGCATCTGCCCGCTGTGACCCAGGCCCCGTTGCCGCGACGTCGCAGCCTCTTCACGCTCGCGCTCGCACTCCTGCTTGCCGCCGCGTGTGGCACCTCTGCTGCGCCGTCGGGGGCGAGCGGAGATCCTTCGGCTAGCGCAAGCCCCTCACCGACCAGCGACACACGGAGCCTGCTGATCCCCGTTGCCGGATACCGCAGCTCCCTCACCGCGCTCACGAGCGTTGGGGTCGCGCGCCTCACTGAGGTCGGGGGGAAGCTACCGATCACCAAACTGATCCTGATTGCGCCGGAGTCGAGCGCCATCCTTGCGGCACTCGGCCTCTCGCCCACCTCAATCACATCTCGCCTGACACTCGTCGCGGACCGCACCGCCCTCAAGGCGGCACTCGCCGCCGATGAGAAGGCGGCAGGATTCGTGCGGCTCGCCGCCCTTGAGCCGGCGCTGCGCACCCTTACGTGGGAGGGGGCCGCAATCGTTGGCGTGCAGCGCGTTGCATCGCTGGCCGATTGGCCGCTGCGCGCCGAGCTTCCCCTCGACGCATCGATTCCTGCAGATTGGCTCTCCGGTCCGCTCGCGTACGATCCTGCAACCGCATGGACTCTGGCAGCTGGTGGCGACATCCTGCTTGACCGTGGCGTTTCAGCCAACGCGAAGCGCTCAAAGCGTGGGGCAGATTCGCTCTTTGATGGCGGATTTGCCGATATCACTGGCACAACCTGTTGCAGCCAATTTGGCGTGCCACGTGTCGCCGCGCGCTACGTAAGCGGTGGCGGCATCAACGGCCTGATGCGCTCACTCTTCCAGCAGGCAGATCTCTCGATCGCGAACCTCGAATCGCCAACACCGAAGAAGTGGCGCCAACACAACTCAGGTACAACCTTCACGGGAAACCCCGCGCTTCTGCGGGTGGTGAAAGAGGCGGGCTTTGATTTCCTCTCGCTGGCAAACAATCACATCGGCGATGGGGGCGTCTATCGCATCCCCGAGACTATTGCCGCTGTAAAAGCTGCCGGCATGGGCAGCGGTGGCGCCGGGGCAAACCTTGCTGAGGCGCAGCGCCCGTGGCTCACCGACGTTGGTGGTGTCACCGTGGGCATCGTTGCAGTCGACCAGGTAAACCCGAGCACGCACGCGCGGGCAAACCGGCCGGGGAGTGCGCCGATTGGGGTCCTTGAGATGCGCGCCTCCATTGCGGCGGCTCGCGCCGCTGGTGCAGACGTCGTCATCGTCTTCCCGCACTGGGGCTTGGAGTTCCAGGCGCAGCCGACCGCCTCACAGCGTAGGTTTGCCAAGCGGGCTATCGAGGCTGGTGCCGACATGATCCTTGGATCGCACTCGCACTGGGCGAGTGCCATGGAGATCATCAACGACAAGCCGGTCTTCTACTCCATGGGGAACTTCGTCTTCGACCAGAACTGGTCCGTTGAAACGTCTGAGGGGCTCGTTATTGAGTCAACCTTCGTGGGTTCGCGGTTAGTCAGCACGCGCATGTTGCCAACGGTGATCCTCAACCAATCACAGCCAAACTTCGTCGACGTCGCCACCGATGGCGTACCGATCATGAATCGAGTCTGGAAGGGCTCAAAGGGCCTGCCTCGCTGGTAGCCCGAGCTCCACGTCCCTAGGAGTCGAGCGACTCGTTCTTCTCTAGGTCCACGACAGCGGTGCGCAGGCCGATCGGCTCACGTCCTGAGAGCAGCGCCTCAGCGATGGCAAGGTCGGGATCCTCCTCTTCGCCTTCGTCAGCGGCGTGGGCACCCGCCCCCTCGTGCGTTAGAAGGCGGGTCTCGCCCTCCTCAGAAGAGATGCCCACTGCGGCCACCAGGCGGGAATCCAGCGAGGCGGCAAAGTCGTGCTCGCGTTCGAGCTCAGCGGCGATCGCCTCAATGAGGGTCTCCTCGGTAAAGGTTTCCATCACCCGACTCCGGGCGGTCTCCACCATTGCCAAGAACTCGCTCGGGGCGAAGGCCTCGTCGTGGGCGAGGGTCATGCCAATAGCAAGTTCGTCGTCCGCCTCGTGAAGTTCATAGAAGTACACGCCGCGCAGGCTAGCACCCCGCGCAGCGCCCCTGCTTGACGCCGATGGGTGTGGCGCGGAGACTGGGGTCATGAGGGTCATGATTCGCCGACGCACCAGCACCACGCGCGGCGCCCTGATCTTCCTCGGGCAGGCCCTGCTGGTGACGCTCTTCGTCGTGGAGTTTGGGCGAAATCTGATCGGCGTGATTCAGGTCAATACGCGCTTGGCGCAGCTTCGCGACGAGACTGCGGCCCTCCAGGCTCGGGCCGACGCACTTACTGCGGAGCGGGTGCTCCTCGAGGACGCCGCCTTCCTCGAGTTGGTTGCGCGCGGCTACAGCCTCGGCTCCACTGTGGAACGCCCGTTCGTCTTAGCGGCTGACGCGGCGCCACTTCCAGAGGATGCTCCGGGGTCTGGCGCACGGCGGTTCAGTCCTGATGCGCCAACTCGCTCGCCGCTCGACGCGTGGCTCGACCTGCTCCTCGGGAGCTAAGGGGAACTACCTCTTCGGATCTCCGAAGATCGTCCAGTGCCAGCCCTTCTCGGCCTCGCCAGTGATCTCAATCGCAACATGCTTGATCTGCGTGTACTCCTCAAAGGAGTAGCGGCTGAGGTCCTTACCGAATCCCGACTGCTTGAAGCCACCATGCGGCATCTCGCTCAGGAAGGGGAGATGGTCATTGATCAGCACTGAGCCGAAGTTAAGAGCGGCTGCCATGCGATGGGCGCGCGCCACATCACTCGTCCAGCAGCTGGAGGCGAGGCCATACGGCGTGTCGTTTGCGAGGGCGATCGCTTCGGCCTCGTCGCTGAATGGGAGAGCCACGAGCACCGGACCGAAGACCTCCTGCTGCACAATCTCGCTGGACTGCTGCGCGCCGACGATGAGCGTTGGCGCGAAGTAGGCACCCTCAGCTGGGACGCCCTTCGGCTGCGCACTGCCGCCCACCACGATCCGCGCCCCTGCAGCAACGGCGCGATCAACGTAGCCAGCGACTCGATCGCGATGCGTGCGCGAGATGAGCGAGCCGAGATCTGTCGCCGGATCAAAAGGGTCACCGATGCGCACCTGCGCGGTGAGCTCAGCAATGCGGGCCACGAGGCGGTCGAAGATGTCGCTCTGCGCGTAGAGGCGCGTGGCTGCGGTGCAGTCCTGACCAGCGTTGACGAAGGCTCCAGCGATCGCCCCTCGCGCGGCGGCCTCAATGTCGGCGTCGGCAAAGACAACGAACGGCGCCTTACCACCAAGCTCTAGATGCAGACGCTTCAGCGTTGGCGCGCCGGCAGCCATCAGTTCTCGACCAGTTGCGCTATCGCCCGTGAGGGCGATGATGTCGATGCGCGGATCTGCGGCGAATTGCGCGCCGATCTCGGCACCTGGTCCGGTGATGACATTGACGACCCCCGCAGGGAAGCCAACTTCGCGCGCCAACTCTGCCAGCCGTAGTGCTGCGAGCGGTGTGGCGCTGGCTGGCTTCATGACGACGGTGTTGCCGGCGGCCAGCGCGGGCGCCGCCTGCCAGACCGCCATGGCGAGCGGATAGTTCCACGGCGCGATCAGTGCAGCAACGCCGATCGGCTCCCGCCGAATCATGGAGGTGTGGTTGCCGGTGTATTCACCTGCGGCGATCCCTTCGGGGGCGCGCAGGATGCCAGCGAAGTAGCGCAGGTGGTCGATGACGGCGGGAATGTCGCCGTCACGTCGCAGCTTGCGCGCGGTGCCGGTCTGCCACACCTCAAGATCGGCGAAGTGATCGGCCTCGCGCTCTACAGCGTCTGCGAGTGCAAGGAGAAGGCGCGCGCGCTCGACTGGGAGCGTCGTGCGCCAGCCTCCGGTATCAAACGCACGTCGAGCCGCAGCGATGGCGGCGTCAACGTCGGATGCAGCGGCGTGGGGAATCTCGCCGATCACAGCGCCAGTGGCGGGGTGGCGCAGGGTGAAGGTTCGCCCGCCGGCAGCCCCACATGAGGCGCCGTCAATCAGCATCGTTGGGGTGAACGGGGGAGTTGCCCCTGGTGCGCGACTTGTCATGCGCGAAGGGTAGGCGATACGCCGCGTCGCTGGAAGTGGTGGGCGCGCTAGGATGCACCTATGCCGAGCGATCAGTCACCGAAGGGCGCCGCACCTCCTCGCACTCCTACGCGCGCCGTCAGCGTAACGACCCCCGCCCCCGCAGCGATCGTGGCCCCTGCAAGTTCAGGTCTCGCCGGCAACAGCCCGTGGGCCTACGCCCCAGCCCCAGAGTCCCGCGAGATCGTCACGATTCGCCAGCGCTACGGCCTCTTCATCGACGGGAAGGAGCGCGCCCCCTCAGGCGGCGAGGTCACCATCACCTACAACCCGGCCACAGAGGAGCCCCTCGCCGAGATCGCGAAGGGGACCCCCGCCGACGCCGATCGCGCCATTGAGGCCGCCGATCGCGCCTATCGCAAAGTCTGGTCGAAGTTGCACCCACGCGAACGGGCCAAGTATCTCTATCGCATTAGCCGCATCCTGCAGGAGCGCAGCCGCGAGTTCGCCGTCACCGAAACGATGGACTCAGGGAAGCCGATCCGCGAGTCGCGTGACGTGGATGTGCCTCTCGCCGCCGCGCACTTCTGGTACTACGCCGGGTGGGCCGACAAGCTTCAGTACGCCGTTCCTGGCCGCCGACCCGAGGCGCACGGCGTCGTCGGGCAGGTGATCCCGTGGAACTTCCCACTCCTCATGCTGGCGTGGAAGATCGCACCGGCACTTGCGGCTGGCAACACCGTGGTCCTGAAGCCCGCCTCAACGACGCCACTCACCGCGCTCCTCTTCGCCGATGTCTGCCGCCAGGCGGAGCTCCCAGACGGCGTCGTCAATATCATCACCGGTCCGGGGAGCACTGGCATGTCGATCGTCACCGACCCACGTGTCGCGAAGGTCGCCTTCACTGGTAGCACCTCGGTCGGCGTCACGATCGCCAAGGGGATCGCTGGACAGGGGAAGGGGCTCACCCTCGAACTCGGCGGCAAGGCGGCCAACATCGTCTTCGAAGATGCGGCGCTCGATCAGGCGGTCGAGGGCGTCGTCAACGGCATCTTCTTCAACCAGGGCGAGGTCTGCTGCGCCGGCAGTCGCCTCCTGGTGCAGGAGTCCATCGCTGAAGAGTTCCTGGCGCGGCTGCGCGACCGCATGTCGATGCTGCGCATCGGCGATCCGATGGATAAGAACACCGACGTCGGTGCAATCAACTCGAAGGCCCAGATGGAGAGCATCGGTGAGCTCGTTGCGAGCGGCGTCGCCGAGGGTGCCCAGATTTGGCAGCCAGCCTGCGACCTACCAACGCGCGGCTGGTTCTACCGCCCAACCCTCTTCACCAATGTGGCGCAAAGCCATCGCATCGCCCGTGAAGAGATCTTCGGACCCGTCTTGGCCACCATCACCTTCCGCACCGTGGATGAGGCGATTGAGAAGGCGAACAACACGGCGTACGGGCTCTCCGCCGGCATCTGGACCGAGAAGGGGAGCCGCATCCTGCAGGTCGCCAGCGCCCTCAAGGCGGGCGTGGTCTGGGCGAATACCTTCAACCGCTTCGATCCAACTGCGCCGTTCGGTGGCTACAAAGAGTCTGGCTACGGCCGTGAAGGCGGCATGCAGGGCTTGCACGCCTATCTGAGGAGCTCCTAGTCATGGGGAAGAAGTCGAAGCGCACCGAGAAGCTCAACCTCCCGTTGACGATTGAGTCGTCAGAGGGCTCCGAGCGTCTTGAGGTGCGCCGCACCGCCAAGCTCTACATCGGCGGCGCATTCCCACGGAGCGAATCTGGTCGAAGCCAAGAGGTTCAACTCGCAAAGGGCGGCGTCGCCAACATTGCACGCGGCTCGCGCAAGGACCTGCGTGAAGCGGTGCGCGTTGCGCGAATCGCCGCCGAGCCGTGGGCCGCACGCACTGCAATGGTGCGCGGGCAGATCCTCTATCGCGTTGCCGAACTGATGGAGGGTCGCGCCGCGCAATTCCGCGATGACCTGATCAGTCACGGCGCATCAAAGTCCGACGCGGCAGCAGAGGTCTCCGCCGCTATCGATCGCATGGTCTGGTACGCAGGCTGGCCCGACAAGCTCGCTGCCGTACTTGGCGGCACCAATCCCGTCGCCTCATCGCACTTCGTCTTCACCCTGCCAGAGCCGACCGGCGTTATCGCTTCCATCGCCCCTGAGGCATCGCCGCTCCTCGGCCTCGTCTCGCGTCTCGGCGGCATCCTCGCTGGAGGGAACGTGGCGATTGTGTTGGCGAGCGAATCGGCGCCGCTCCCCGCCGTCACCCTGGCTGAAACACTCGCCGTGAGCGATGTGCCGGCGGGCGTGGTGAACATCATCACCGCACGCCGAGCAGAACTCTTGCCGCACCTGGTGCGTCACGCCGATATCGATGGGCTCGACCTGTGGGGCTGCCCCGACGCACTGCTCGTCGAGGCGGAGCAGGGTGCCGCCGAGCACGTCGCCCGCGTCGCGCGTCGCCCGCATGGGGTGAAGGATCGCGCCGACGCCTTTGATGGCGAGCGCGGCGAACGAATTGACGGCATTACCGCCTTCCTCGAAATGAAGACCGTCTGGCACCCGATCGGCTCGTAGCCGACGCTCCCGCGCCCCTGAGGCGCGCTGGTGCAAACCCTAGTCGAGGGTGAAGTCGTCCGGATCGGCGTAGGCGCCCGTCACCTCTTTTTCGAGCTGCATCAGCAGGTCATTGACCAGGCTTGATGCGCCGAATCGGAAACGGTCGGGGGTCAACCAGTCAGGGCCGAGCGTTTCGTGAACGACCACTAGATATTGGATCGCCTCTTTCGCTGTGCGGATACCGCCGGCGGGCTTCATGCCCACCACCTTGCCGGTGCGGTTCCAATGCTCGCGAATCGTCTCGAGCATGACGAGGGTCACCGGTAGCGTCGCCGCAGGTGTGACCTTGCCCGTTGAGGTCTTGATGAAGTCGCCGCCGGCGGCGATAGCGAGTGCAGATGCGCGTCGCACATCGTCGTAGGTACCGAGTTCGCCTGTCTCAAGGATGACCTTCAGGTGTGCAGGCCCACAGGCTTCTTTTACGGCGACGATCTCGTCCCACACCTTGGCGTAATCGCCGGCAAGGAAGGCGCCGCGGTCGATGACCATGTCAATCTCGTCGGCACCAGCGGCAACCGCGTACTTCGTCTCGGAAATCTTGAGGTCGATCCACGAGCGGCCGCTCGGAAAGGCGGTGGCGACTGCGGCAACCTTGACGCTGCTCCCCTTGAGCGCCTCTTTCGCCACGCCCACAAGGTCGGGGTAGCAGCAGAGCGCCGCGACCGAGGGCATTGACGCATCGCCAGGGAGCGGGCGCATCGCCTTGGTCGCCAGCTGGCGGATCTTCCC
Organism: Candidatus Limnocylindrus sp.; assembly: GCA_040397255.1. Taxonomy (GTDB): domain Bacteria; phylum Chloroflexota; class Limnocylindria; order Limnocylindrales; family Limnocylindraceae; genus Limnocylindrus. The sequence goes on along the minus strand of JBBAWJ010000003.1, from coordinate 2,052 downwards.
TGGCGTGTCTCTCCCTTCGAGGGTGGTGAGGTCGCACATGCTCAACGCCAGGCGGAGTGCCCACACCTTGGAGGACTTCTTAATGGAGCGGGTCTTTAGGGTGGCGACACGCTCCTCAATGCCAACACGGTCAACGGGGGTCGCGTCACGGAGCCAGGCCCCGAGCGCTCGCGAATCTGTCGCAACCGGCAATGATGAGGTCATACGGGGGAGTATCCTCTCTCTCGCGGAGATGCGCACGCGGGTGCGCAGCCTGCGAGACAACGCGAGGGAGGGGAGCAGTGGAGTTGCAGCGTGCCGATGATGCGCGTCGCCTCTTCTTTGAGATGCCGAAGCCTGAGCTTCATCTCCACCTTGATGGCTCACTGGATCCGGCCTTGGCCCTTGAACTTGCCGCAACGCGCAACGTTGATGCCCCGCGGGATTGGGCAGGGATGCGCGCAGCCCTGGTCGCCCCGGAGCGCTGCGCCGATCAGGCCGATCTCTTGCGCGCATTCGACCTGCCAATCGCCCTCCTGCAAGATGCCGAGGCGCTCGATCGCGCCGCAGAGCAGCTGGTGCGCGTCAAAGCTGCAGAGAACGTTGCCTATCTTGAGATGCGGTGGGGCCCACACCTCCACACGGCGAAGGGGCTCACGCAGTCACAGGTGATCGCCGCCGTTGCGGCCGGGGCGCGCCGCGCAGCAGAACAGACTGGCATCGAAGTGCGCTTGATCGTCACCGCCCTTCGCTCGCACTCGCTGGAAGAGAATCGCAACCTCGCAACCGCCGCAGTCGCCGCTCAAGACATCGGCGTCGTGGGATTCGATCTTGCTGGCCGCGAGGCGGCATTCCCCGATCCACTCACATTCAAAGAGTCATTTGTCATCGCGCGCAGCGGCGGACTCGCGATCACCCTCCACGCGGGGGAGTGGGGCGGCGCGGCGCAGGTGCGTCGCGCCCTTGAGGTGCAGCCCGCGCGCATCGCCCATGGCGGTGTGGCCGTTGATGACCCATCGCTCTGCGCCGAGCTCGCCGCGCGCAACGTCTCTCTCGATCTCTGTCCCACCAGCAACACCCAGGCCGCCATCGTTCCGGGCTACGGAGATTTCCCGATTGCCAAACTGCGTCGGCGCGGCGTGCCGATGACCCTCAATACCGACGACCTGGTGGTGAGCGACGTCACCCTCTCAGAGGAGTACCTCCACGTGCATCATCGGCTGGGGCTCCCCGTTGCGGACCTGATTGGCCTAGCGCGAGCCGGCTACGACTTCGCCTTCGCCGAGCAGGGGACCAAAGCCCGCCTCAGGAACGCCCTGGAGACGTGGCTATCGCAGCGGGGTATGTAACAGAGCCGCAACCTTCTCCCGCTACCCAATTGCAATACGTACGCATACCGAGGCGTTATGAGGCACAATGCCGCCACGGTCAGCGAATGGCTGACCCGCTCGTCGCCGTGGGCGTCTGAGCAAAAGAAAATAGCGGAGGGCTACATACATATGAAGACGCGAATGTTCGCGCTCCTCACCGTTCTCGCTCTTCTCGCCGCAGCGTGCGGTGGCTCGACGGCTTCGCCGTCAGCTTCTGCCGATGCCGGGAAGGCCGACTACAAGGCATGCCTCTCGTTGGATACGGGCGGACCTGCCGACAAGAACTTCAACCAGTCAGCCTACGAGGGCCTTCAGGCACTCGAGGCTGAAGGGTTCCAGACGGCCTACACGACCGCTGTTGATGATTCGTCGTACGCGCCGAACATTCAGCAGTTGATCGACGAGGGCTGCAATAGCGTGATCGCCGTCGGCTACAACCAGGGCACCGCCCTGCAGGCAGCCGCCCTCGACGCAGCCAATGCAGACATTGCATTCGGCTGGGTAGACGCAACCTGGGCACTTGAGGATGGCACGATTCCGGCGAACTTCACCGGTATCGACTTCCAGATCGACGAGGCTTCGATGCTCGCCGCCTACTTGGCAGCTGGCATCTCGACGACTCACGTCATCGCCACCTACGGTGGAGCCCCATACCCAGGCGTAACCAAGTTCATGGATGGCTGGGTCGCCGGCGCCAAGTACT
>JBBAWJ010000002.1:22817-104675 GCA_040397255.1 Candidatus Limnocylindrus sp. | reverse complement strand
CGTGCAGCTGCTGGACTTGCGCCACGACCAACCGGTGCGATCGTGGCGGGCCTCGGCGTGGCCGGGGACGACCGCGCGTCGGTCTGATTCGCGATGGGCAGCACGCCCGTCGCCGGTGAGCTTCTCGCGATTGGAGAACTAGCCCCTGGGCGCATCTCCCTAGAGTTCCGCGCGCCAAACCTGATCGCCGCACTGCGCCCTGGTCACGCGCTCCACCTGGTACGTCCGGAGTCGGGCGGCTATCGCGTGCGTCGCGTTGCCCCCGTCTCGCGCGTCGACCTCATTCGCGGGAGCGTTGAGGTTGCGCTGCAGCCACGAGCCGATGGCGGCCAAGACGCACTCGCCGGGCTACGCATTGGCGAAGTTATTGAGCTGATCGGACCGATCGGTCAGCCGATCCTGATCAATAAAGCCACGATGCGACTACTGCTCATCGCCGACGGCGAAGGGTTTGCCTGGGTCCGTGCGCTGGCAATTGCTGCTACGAGTGCGGGGATCAGCGTGACGATGCTCCAGCAGGCGGAGACGGCGGCTGACCTGCCGCCTGCCAGCCTGCTCCCCGATGTGGTGGAGATCGTCGCCGCTACGAGCGATGGCAGCATCGGCCACCGCGGCACCGTCGCCGACCTGCTCGCCGAGTACGTCTCCTGGGCGGATCAGGCGGTCGTCGCAGGTGCCACCGACATTCGAGCCGCTGCAACATCTGCCGCGCTTCGCCGACGCACCGCGGATCGCACCACGGCAAGTGGCAAGCCTGCACGCGCACGCACCGCGCCCGCTGGCGACCGTGCGCCGTGGCTCCAAGCGCTGCTGGCACACGAGATCGGCTGTGGCATTGGCGCCTGCGGTGGCTGCACCGTGGCAACGCGCGCCGGCCAGGTGCGCCTCTGTCGCGAAGGTCCAGCGGTCGACGCAACCGGCTCCGCATCGAAGGGTGGTGCATAAGTGCCCCCACGCAAGCGCACAAAGGTGGCTGCGCCGCGCACGAGCCGAACCGCGCAGATTGCGGTGCAGGCGAACGAGCGCATCAATCCGCTCACCGTTGACCTTGCCGTCACCCTTGGCACCGAGCACCCGCTACGACTGGAGCGACCGATTGTTGTCGCCAGTGGGCCACTCGGCTTTGGTAACGAGGCTGGTGGCGCAATTGACCTGCGAGAGGTCGGCCTCTTCGTTGTGCGCGGCATCTCACTGCGGCCGCGATTTGGCGGCCTGATGCCACGGCTGGTGGAGGTTCCTGGCGGCCTGATGCATGCGGTGAACCGCGAGAATCCGGGTGCTGATGAGGTGATTGATCGACACGGTGCAAGTTGGCGCTCGGCGCCGTGCGCCGTTGCCCTCTCCCTCGTGGCCCCCTCGGTGAAGGAGCTTGCACAGCTGATCGCCCGAGTGGAACGGCGTGCCGACGAGCTCGGCATCGCGGCGCTCGAGATTGATCTCACAGCCCCGTGTGACGGCCTTGACGGTGGCCGATGGGAGTCATCGGCGGATGAGTCACTGCGCCTGATTGATACGGCACGCGGTGCTACCGACCGACCACTCATCGCGAAGGTCTCGTCGGCGGCGAGCGAGCTTCGCCGTTTGGCGAGCGAATCAATCGACGCGGGGATCGACGTGCTCTCTGTGAGCGGATCACCGCACGGCTTTCTCCCTGATCGCGCGCGGCGTGGCCCAGCCTTGGCAGCAGGGATCGGTGAACTCTCTGGGCCGCTGGTGCGCCCCGCCGCACTCGCAGCGATTGCTGAGGCGGCGAGTGGCGCCGGCGCACCGATCATCGGCGGGGGAGGGATCGGCTCGCCAGCCGACGCCCTCGATACCTTCGCCGCTGGCGCAAGCGCAGTAAGTCTTGGGACGGCTCTCTGGGCAGACCCGCGACTCCCTGGAGCGGTGGGCGATTCGCTGCGGCGTGCGGTGGCTGCCCGGAGCGAGACCAGTGTTCTCGCGCTGCGCGGGAGCGCGCTAGGCTCTCGCCATGAGTGAACCACTTCGCCCACTACGCGAGTCGCTGACACCGCCCGCCGGTTACCCCGCCGCCCCGGTCGATCCGCGTGATCGCGCAGCAACAGCCCAGCGAATTGAAGGTCTCTTACTCGCCACTGGTGCGCTGCAACGCGGCCACTTTCTCCTCAAGAGCGGACGCCATGGCGACCAGTACCTGGAGAAGTGGTCGTTGCTGCAGCACCCATCTGCCGCTGCAGAGATCACGCGCGCACTCGCCGTGCAGAGCCTCGAGATCGTTCATGCGCATGGCGGCGACATTGACCTCGTCGTTGGGCCAACTACGGGCGGCGTCCTGTTGGCGTATGAGGTGGGCCGACTTCTCGGGGTGCGCGGTCTCTTCGCCGAAGAGGTGCGTGGCACCGATGGCACCACGCGTCGTGAGTTCCGTCGCGGCTTTCAGATTCCACCACGCGCACGCGTCCTCTTGGTTGATGACATCCTGACAACGGGCGGATCACTCCAGGCACTCCTCCCGCCGCTCTATGCCGCGGGTGCCCATCCGATCGCCGCCGCGGTTGTGGCAAGTCGCACGCCGGGGCTCAGCTCCATTGAGGCAGAGGGACGAGATCCAATTCCACTGATCGCTGGGATCACGCTGAACTTGCCGACATATGAGCCAGCTGACTGCCCACTCTGCGCGGCGGGGGAGCCGATCGGCGCCCCTGGGAGTAGCGGCCGCTAGTTAGTTCGCGGCGAGTTCGGCGAGTGCGGCGTCAATCTCTTCGGGGCTAATGATCCCTTCAAAGGAACGAAGGATGCGCCCGTCGCGTCCGACGGTGAAGATCCACGGTTCAACCGGAAGCTGCCACGCGTCCACAATGCTGGTCGGCTGCAGCCCACCGCCGGTTGCAAGAACTGGAATCAGGCGCGTGCCGTTCCAACTCATCTGATACGGCTCAACGTGAATGATGACGACCCCTGGGTGTCGATCGGCGGCAGCCTTCAAGACCGTGATCGTTGGCCCACACGCCTGTGAGACACAGAATGCTGGCGAGGCGAAGGCGATCAGGAACGGGGTCCCCGTTGCGAGGAGCTCTGCGGCGGAGTGCGAGTAGAAGTCGGCGCGCGGATCCGGGTCGGTGGAGATTCCTGCAACGCCGTGCTCGTCAGTTGCGGCAATCGGCGTTGCAACGGTTGGCGCCTTGTTGCCAGGGCGCGGCGCAATGCCGGCTGACTGTACAAACGAGGTGACGCGGATCAGCACGGCCGCACCAGCGGCGTCGGTGCCACTGATCACCAGTCCGATCTCACGTGCGCCAGCGGGGATCTCGGTCCTGCCGATAAAGAAGCCGCGAACGTTGGTGATTGCCCAGGCGAAGGGGAGCGACGACGCAGCAGCCAGTGGCGTGCAGCCGTCGGTGGTGATGTCAAAGACTTCGCTCTTGAGCGTCCAAGCTGGGGAGCCGAGGGGGAAGCTTGCGCTGTCGACGAGTCCGAGGATCAGTCGCGTTGCGCCAGGGGCGAGGTCGCTGTTCGCCAACATCGGGAGTGGTCCAGTGGAGCTCGCCTGACCCGCGGCTGGCCATGCGTCGGTGCAGCCGTTCCTGGCGCTACCGCCCGCGCTGGCGCTTGGGGTGGGGGTTGCCCCACCGCACGCGACGAGCGCCACACAGAGGGCGGCGAGAACGGTGCTCCGCAAGTACTTCTTCACGTACCCACTCTATCCCACGTTTCTGAGGCTCGGCGTACCATCTACGTATGAAGAGTTTCCGCGCAACACTGCGACTTTTGCTCGGTGCCACCATCGGCCTCGTGGTCATCGGCGTCATCGTTCGGGCAACCGAGTCCGGGATGGGCTGCCCAGACTGGCCCCTCTGCTACGGGCAGATCATTCCACCAACGACCGATTCGGGCGACGTGATTGCCTATAAGGCGTGGCTGGAGTGGATCCACCGCACCATTGCCGCGGTGATCGGCCTGATCGTTCTGGCGGTGGTCTTCCTCGCGCTGCGAAACCTGAAGGGCCGCCGATCGCTACAGGGAGCCTCGATCGCCCTCCTCGCGCTCGTCCTCTTCCAGGCCTGGCTCGGACGTCAAACCGTTCTCGAATCTAACTCGGGGGCATCTGTGACCGCGCATCTCGCCTCGGCGATGGCCTTCGTCGGGCTGCAGATTTGGATGCTCGCCAGGAGTGGCTACGCTGAGATCCTTGCCGGTATCCGTCGCGCGAGCGGGAGCGTCGTGGCGCCAATCGTTGCCGCGGGAGCCATCTACGCGCTGCTCCTCTTTGGGTCAAATGTGACGGGCACCGACACGGGCCTGCTCTATCCAGACTGGCCGCTCATGGGCGGCACCCTCTTCCCGCCAATCACTGCACTCTCAACACCGATGATCCTGCACCGCTATACGACCGCGATCGTCGCGCTCATCCTGACCTCGGCGCTCTGGATCGTTCGTCGTGAGCAGGGGAGTCCGGCCCACGTGCGCCAACTACTCACCTACGCCACGGTGGTCTTTGCCGTGCAGTGCCTCATCGGCGCGGCACAAATCTTCACCAAGCTCGCACCATGGACGCAGACGCTGCATGTCGCACTTGCGACCATGATCTGGATCCTGATCGTCGGCGCCGCGTCCATTGCGCTGCTTGAGGGGCGTGGCGCGGGTCGCAGCTTAGTCAACGCAGCAGAGCGCGCGCCACAGACTCGTCGCGAGACGCTCGCCGCCTATATCGCGCTCACCAAGCCGCGCATCGTTGAACTGCTGCTGATCACCACAATTCCAGCGATGCTGCTTGCGGCGCACGGCTTCCCGCCGCTCACGCTCATTGCCGCCACACTGGTTGGCGGCACACTCAGTGCGGCGAGCGCCAACGTCTTTAATTGCATCATTGATGCCGACATTGATGCGCAGATGGCGCGTACCGCTGCACGCCCGCTCGTCACCGGCCGAATCAGCGTTGGTGCGGCGCTCCTCTTTGCAAGCATCCTTGGCGTCGCGAGCTTCATCTTCCTGGCGCTCACGACAACGATCATGGCGGCGTTTATTTCGCTCCTCGCCATCGCCTTCTACGTGCTGATCTATACGTTGATCCTGAAGCGCTCAACCCCACAGAACATCGTGATCGGTGGCGCAGCGGGCGCTCTCCCGCCAGTGATCGGTTGGGCTGCGGTGACGGGCGACATCTCGCTGGTGCCGGTCCTCCTCTTTGCACTGGTCTTCTATTGGACGCCGCCGCACTTCTGGGCGCTCGCACTGCGCATTGGTTCCGACTACGCCGCCGCGGGGGTGCCAATGCTCCCCGTGACCGCTGGCCCAGCGGAGACAGCGCGGCAGATCTGGCTTTATACGATCCTTCTCGTGGCGATGAGCCTGATGCTCTGGGCGGTGGCCGGAATGGGCCTCGTCTACCTAGCGGTTGCCGTCATCGGCGGCGGGATCTTCTTGCTGCGCGCTTGGCGCCTGCGTAGTGATGTGCTCGGCGATGGCCTACTGCGTGGCGCAACGCGCCTCTATCGCTTCTCGATCAGCTACCTCACGCTGATCTTCGCCGCGATCGCGATCGACTCAATCCTGCCGCGCTAACGGCGAGAGTTAGCGGCGATCAGCCGCCGCTGCCTGTCGTTCGGCGCGACCGCCTCGATCAAGCTTCCCGAGCCAGAACTGCACCTGTGGGCCGATGGTGAAGGCGAACCAGATCGTGCCGAAGCCGAAGGTGCCACCGAGCACGATCCCCAAGATGCCGACCACAACCTCAATGGCGGTGCGCATCTTCCAGATTGGCTGGCCGGTGCGGTGGTGCAGCCCAGTCATCAGGCCGTCGCGCGGCCCTGGGCCGTTGCCGCTGCCGATGTAAATACCCGAGCCGATGCCAACGATGGCGGTGCCGGCGATCGCCAGCGCACCAGCGAGCAGTGGCTGTGTGGCGATCTCTGCTGCTGGTGGGACGCCGGCGTAGGCGAGGAGGGCAATCTCCACGTTCATCACCCAGCCGATGATCACGATGTTGCTCAGGGTCCCCAGGCCGGGGCGCTGGCGGAGTGGAATCCAGAGCAGCAGCACGAAGATGCCGCTCAACTGCGCAGCGGTGCCGATCTGAATGCCGAGCTGCTTGCTGAGGCCTTGGTGCAGGATCTCCCACGATGGAAGGCCGACCCCGGCGGCGAGCATCATGACGAGGCCCGTGGCGAAGACCGCCTGACCGGCGATGGATTGCGGGAAGCGCTTCAGCGCATCGGCGGTGATCGCTTGCGAGAGCCAGTTGCTGCGCGGTGTGCTCATGCGGTTCCCCTTACTGCGGCGTGGCTGCCGCGCGACGAAGGCGGTCCGCAATTGCCGAACCGAGGCCGCCCTCAGGATAGGGGGCGGCGATGATTCTCGCGGCGGGTGCCGCACGGCGAATCAGTGCGGCCTCAAGTTCATGCAGGCGTTCGAAGAGGTGGGCGGCGGCGGCGACTGGATCCAGCGTCTCAGAGAGCGCAGCGCTCGCATGAACGTTCGCCCCTGCAGCCACGGCGAGCGCCTCCAGGTGCGTGAGAGCTGCGCGATCTGGAGCGAGGAGCGCGCACGCCGTAACGCCAGCTGGGAACGCCGTCGTTACCAAGAGAAGCGGCACCATCGGCGCGTAGTGCGACTCAGTCATACCGGGCGCCTGCAGTGGCACGCCAGGTCGTGCCGTTGGCGCAGCGGCGACGATGCCACCGCAATCGGCGAGGGCGCGCGCAAGATCTTCAAGGGGGATGCCGCCGTGTCGCAAGAGGCGCGCTGGTCCATCAGCATCAAGCGCGACGACGCTGGACTCAACGCCAATCTCCGTCGCTTCGCCGAGTAGCACGGCGTCAACGCGTCCATCAAGCTGTTCAAGCACATGGTCGGCGGTGGTGGGGGAGAGCCGCCCGAAGCGATTTGCGCTTGGCGCAGCGATCGGCGTTCCCGCCGCGCGAATCAGTGCCAGCGCCGTCTCGTGTCGCGGCAGGCGCACACCAACGGTCTCGAGCCCAGCGCGCACCAGGCCAGGCACCTCGGGTCGCGCCGCGGCAACGATCGTGAGTGCTCCTGGCCAGAAGGCATCCGCAAGGATCGCAATGCGTGGGTCGGCGAGCGCACCTTCGGTGAAGAGGTGGGCCAGGTCGGCGCGATCGGCGATGTGCACGATCAGCGGGTCAAAGGTTGGGCGACCCTTCGCCTCAAAGATGCGTGCGACCGCTGGCGCGTCAAAGGCGCTCGCTCCGAGGCCGTAGACCGTCTCGGTGGGGAAGGCGACGAGACCTCCAGCCCGAATGATTGCCGCGGCACGCGGCATCGACTCGGCGGCAGAGTGCGGAGTGCGTGCGCGCAGGCGTTCGGTGATCACGCCGGTCGCGCCACGTCAATCATCAGCGCGGCGTGATCCGACGGCGACTCACCCTTGCGTCCGTCACGGTCCACACTGCTGCTCACGATTGCACCAGCGCGTGGCTCAACGAGCAGGTGATCGATGCGCATCCCCCAGCCGCGGTGGAAGGCGCCGCCGCGGTAGTCCCACCAGGTAAATGGTGCACGCTCCCCATCAGGCGCTACGGCTTGCGCGGCATCGATCAGCCCCAGGTCAACGAGGGCGTTCCAGGCGTCGCGCTCCCGTGGGGTGACATGCGTCGCGCCAACCAGTGCGGCTGAGTCCCACACGTCGGCATCGGTCGGAGCCACATTGAAGTCGCCGCCTAGAAGTAGCGGGGCAGGCTCGGCGATGCGCGCTGCTGACCAGGCGCGCAGCGCGCCGTACCAGTGCAGCTTGGCGTGGAAGTGTGGCGCGTCCACCTCGCGTCCATTCGGCGCGTAGACCGATGCAACGCGCAGACCGCCACAAACGGCGCTAATGAGCCGCGGCTCACTGAGCAGGTCGGGGAGCGTGGCATCGCTCCCTTGCGGCGCGTAGTCGGCGATGCTCTCCTGCACCTCGCTGAGGCCGTGTCGCGATGCGATCAGCACCCCATTGCGCCCACCTGCGCCGAGGGCGGCAACTTCGTAGGAACGCGTCGAGAAGAGTCCCTCAGGAATCTGCGAGGGGTCGCACTTCGTCTCTTGCAGCAGCACGACGTCTGGCTGTGCTGAATCGAGCCAGGCGGCGACGCGCTCAGCGCGGGCGCGAAGGCCGTTGACGTTCCAGGCGGCGATGCGCAGGGTGGGTGCGGTCATGGGTGCCCCAGGCGCTAGGAGCGAGGTCCGCGCAAGATTGCGCCGATGATCCCCGCGTCGAGTGGGGCACCCGCCTCGCCGGTGGGGTCTGACTCTTCAGTGATGGGGTGAAGGCCGAGCGCGGTGAGCGCCGCGATCGCAGCGGGTAGCTGCGCGTCGGGGACGCCGAGGTGGAGCGAGCCGTCTGATTCTGGGGCGCCCATGATCCCGTCGACAGGGATGCCGGCCGCGGCGAGCGCAGAGGTAACGGCGGCTAGGCTGCCGACCTTCGGGGAGACCGCAACGGTAAACCAGGCGCTCATGCGCCAATCATAGGGGTGGAGCTGCGCCGACGGGTGCGATCCGGGCGCACCCCCAGAGGGGCACGCCCGGAGCCACTTACAGTTCGGCTGGTGCGCCCTTCGCTCCGCCACGGAGCGGGATCTCCTCGATCAGCGTTGCGGCGACGAACGCCACGAGGCTGGCCACCACGGAGAGCCAGAAGATTGCGCCGATCGCATCGGCAATACCCACCTTGATCGCGTTGAAGAAGGCCTCAAGGTACTGCGCAGGGATCAGACCGATCAGAGCCTGGTCGAACTTCCCACCAACATTGGTGAGCTGATTGAGGTTGCCACCGATTGCCGTGAAGAATGGCGTGAACGTGCCCGCTGGAGCCGCCTTCGCCAACTCTGTTGGAATGTTGGTCACGAGCTGCCCACCGAAGTAGGAGCCAACGACCGCCAAGCCGACCGACCCGCCAACCTGGCGGAAGAAGGTGAGGTTCGAGGTTGCTGCGCCGAGGAACTTGAACGGCACGGCGTTCTGCACCACGATCGTGAAGACCGACAGGGTTGGCCCAATGCCAAGACCGGCGAAGAACATCCAGAGACGCAGGGCCCATGGATCGGTATCCGCCTTGATGTTCGTCAGCAGCAGTGAGGCTGCTGCAACTACCACGATGGCACCGAGGATTAGCGTCTTATAGCGTCCACTTCGTGCAACGATTAGCCCGGCGGCGACCGAGCTGATGATCACGCCCAGAAGAAGCGGAAGTGTGGCGTAGCCAGAGCTCGTCGCCGTCTCGCCGAGCACTGTCTGAAAGTAGCGCGGCAAGAAGATGATCGAGGTAAAGAATCCGATTGAGGCGAAGAACGAGGCCGCAGCGGCGGCCGCAAATGTGCGGTTACGGAAGAGCTCGAGCGGAATGATCGGCTCATCGACCTTTGCCTCAATGAAGAGGAAGAGGCCAAGGAGTGCGAGTCCGAGCGAGATCAGGCCCGCAACCTCTGGGGTTGCGAACGCGTTGCTCTGTACATTAGTGAGGCCAATAAGCACCGGGATAATGCCGGCGGCAAAGACGAGAGCGCCCAAGAAGTCAATCTTCTGGTTCGCGCGTCCCTTGATCGTTGGCAGCTCAATTAAAATGATCACAATGCTAATCAGACCGATCGGCAGATTGACGTAGAAGATCAGGTGCCAGCTGAAGGTGTCGGTGAGCCATCCACCGAGCGCTGGCCCAACGAGGCTTGCAATTCCAAAGACTGCGCCGAAGAGCCCCTGGTAGCGACCGCGCTCCTTTGGCGAGTAGAGGTCACCAATTGTGGCAAGGGCAATCGGGAAGAGCGCACCGGCGCCGAGTCCCTGGATGCCGCGGAAGATGATCAGCTGCTCAATGTTCTGCGAGAGGCCGGCGAGCGCTGAGCCGATAAGGAAGAGGCCAACTCCAATAAGGAGGAGCGGCTTGCGGCCGTACATGTCGGAGAGCTTGCCGTAGATCGGCACCGTAACGGTGCTGGCAAGTAGGTAGATCGTGACGACCCAGGTGTAGAGGTTTGCACCGCTCAAGTCGGTGATGATCCTAGGCAGGGCGGTGCCGACGATCGTCTGGTCGAGCGCGCCCAAGAAGAGGGCGAGCATGATCGCGACGACAATCCCTTGCTTGGCGCGCTTGGAAAGATCTGCTCCCGCTGGTGCAGGTGCCGGTTTCGCGGCTGTGCTTATCTTCGCCGCGACAGGGCGACGAGACTTTGCTGTGGCCATTGAGTAATCCTCCATGACGCGCCGTCAGGTTTCCGACGATATTTCGCGTTGCAACTATCCTACCCCGCACCGCATTTACCTGCTGAGCGCTAGGGTTCCCCTATGCAGATTGCCGTGGTCATTGAGGGGCAGATGAACCTGTCGTACGCGCAGCAGCTCGCTGCCGCCCAGCGCGCGGAGGTGGTCGGCATCAGCGGCTTCTTCCGCACCGATCACTACCAATCATTCCCAGGCTCCGACGACCAGGCGACCACCGACGCCTGGAGCGTGTTGGCGGGCGTGGCGCGCGAAACGAAATCAATCACCCTCGGCACGCTGGTCAGCCCCGTCACCTTCCGGGCGCCAGGCGAGTTCGCCAAGGTCGTTGCCACCGTACAAGAGATGGCGGGGCGACAGATCCATGCCGGCCTCGGCACCGGCTGGCATGAGTCAGAACACCGTCGCTACGGCTTCCCGTTCCCTGAGATGCCCACACGTGCTGAGATGCTCGAAGAGCAGCTTGAGATCGTGCGCGGCCTCTGGGCCCGGCCCGACGGCTGGTCGTTTAGCGGCAAGCACTACAGCGTGAGCGACGCCCTCTTCCGTCCGAAGCCAACACCAGTGCCGTGGATCATCACCGGCGGAGAAGGCTCGCCGCGCGGCATGCGCATCGCGACGAAGTACTCGGATGAATTCAACCTCACCTCATCCACCCCCGAGACCGCCCGCGAGAAGTTCGCGCAACTTGATGCCACATGTGTCGAAGTGGGCCGAGCGCCAGAGAGTCTCGCGCGTTCTGCGATGACGGGAGCGATGATCGGCCGAACGGAGGCGGAGTATCTCGAGAAGATCCGCGGCTTCATGGCGCGCATTGGTGCTGCGGGCGACCCCGAGGAGTACCTCGCACCACGTCGTGCGCGATGGCTGGTTGGCACCCCAGATCAGGCGCTGCTGCAGATGCGTGCATTCCGCGATGCGGGGGCGAACCGTCTCATGGTGCAGCACATGGATCCCACGGAGACCGCATCACTCGATCTACTTGCGGAGCTGCACGCGCAGCTCTAGCGCGCTCGCTTAGCTCGCAGCGGGGATTCGCCCCCTGCGGCCGCGCGGCCCAATGCGATAGATCACCCTGCCGCGGAGTGCGCTGAGCGGCTGTGCGCCGTCGTGACGCGAGTCGCGCGAGAGCGCGGCGTTATCGCCAAGGAGCCAGAGCCCTGCGACGCCTGGTGGTGGGGGAGCGACACGCTTCACCTCGAAACGACCCACGCGCGCAACGATGACCACGCTACCGATCGGCGGCGCGCCTCGGAGTCCAGGGAGGCCCTTAGGCCCCGCTGGAAGCACAAGGAGCCGGTCCCCCGAGAGGAGAGCCGGCTCCATTGAGCGCTCAGCAACATCGACGACCCAGATCCGTCCAGGTCGATCAAGCACAGTGGTGCCTTACACCTTTGACGCGGCGAACGTAGCAGCGAACGCCTCGGTTGCAGCGACAAGCTCCGCCGCTGCAGCTACATCAACGTTCTGCTTGTTCTTGGATGCCAACTTCAGCAGCTTCCAGACCTGGTCGTGCAGGTCGGGGAACTTCGCCAAGTGCTCTGGCTTGAAGTAGTCGGACCAGATGACCTGGACCTCGTGCTTCACCTTCTCGGCGTGCTCCTCTTTAGCGGTGATGCAGCGCACGAGCTTATTGCGCGTGGCGTTGTCGGTGACCTCGAGCTGGCCGATCAGCTCAACCATGCGGGCGACCGTCTTGGCGGCAACCACCGCACTTGACGGGTCGTAGATGCCACACGGCACATCGCAGTGCGCGTGGACGGTGACTGGTGTGAACTCGGCGAATAGGTTACGCATGTTTTTCTCCTCTCTACTTTACGAATACGGAAACGGCCACGCTGAGTAGCGCCAGCACGCCGATCGCGTGATAGGTGTTCGCTGCAATGGATACGTCCTTACGACGCGGCCACGCAAGCAGCAAGATCACTGCCGCTACGGCAATCTTAATGCCGAACGTGGCATAGTTCACTGGGTCGGCGCCCATTTCGGCGATCCCAATGAGCAGTACGCCAGTCAGGAACTGGAGCAGGGTGCCGTGGGTCATCCCCGCCGAAAGGCGCTTCGGGGAGCTCGTTAGGCCGGCGAAGTAGCCACCCACGACTGCGGCCATGCCGAGGAGGTGGATGAATACGAGGACGGGATAGGCACCCTCCATGAATTCCCCTTTCTGCTGCGCGGCCATGGGGGCCGCCCTCTGTACGGTAGCGGACTGTGCGGCGCGCGACGAGCCTCGGCCGTGGGGGGTGGGAGCGTGTAGGGTTTCAGCATATGAGCGAACGAAAGGTCCGAGCGTACAGCTCGTACAGCCGAGATGCCTTGATCCCGCCTGCGGCGGGTGAGGGTGTCGCGTGGCTTGGGCGTCAGCCGTGGGCGGAGGCGAGTTTCGCCTATCGTGCGCTGCGCTTCACCCTGCGCGTGGTGCTCGGTGCGTTCGGGATGCGCATCCGGGCCATCGGGCTTGACCGCCTCGCCACGTCTGGGCCGCGCATCCTGGTCGGTGCTCCGCACCGTCGCTACTACGAGGCCTTTGCGCTCGGCATCGTCGCCCCCGCAGCGCCGCGGATCTGGTGGCTCGGCCTTGGCCCATTCATTGTTGGTCGCGGTCGCGTCCGCTCCGCGCTACTGCGGCGACTCGGTGGCCTCCTCCCGGTGTGGCGTGGCACGAGTGGTATTGAGACGCACCTGAATGCGGCGACCGCCGTCTTCGCCGCTGGCGCCCACTATGGCGTGATGCCCGAGGGTGGAACCGGCGGACCGGCAGATCGCTTCGCAGAGTTCCGCCCAGGGGCGGCGATTATCGCCATGCGGACCAGGGTGCCGGTCGTGCCGGTGATCTTTCGATTCCGCAATCGCAGATTCGGCCTGCCGAGCGTTGAGGTGATCGCACTCGACGACACCTCGCCATGCACTGATCAACCGGCCCCCGAGGCGGGGAGCCGAGAAGAGTTGACCTTCGCTGCAGCATGGAGCGAAGCGCTTGCCGATCGTATGGAGAAGATCTGGCGCGACGGGGTAGGATCGCCGTCATGACCGCCAACGTTTGCCCCTTTATTGCGACGGGCGCAGACTCCTCGAAGCGATCGTCAGGGCCGAGTGCGGCGCACTCCTGTTTCGCAACGCGCCCCGCAGAGCCGATCAATCTGCAGCGGCAGAGTGACACCTGCCTCACCCCAACATTTACCGCCTGCCCAATCTTTCTTGCTTGGGCCTCGCGCGAGGCTGCGCAAACGATCGATGCCCCCGCCCCCCAGCCACTCCCGTTCGGTACCCCCGCAGCAAGTGCGCCAGTTGATCTCGCCGCTGCAACGCTCGGCATCGATGAGATTGATGGCGAGTACGAAGATCTCCCCGAGGGGAGCATCTGGTCAACGGCGCCGGCGCCGGGTGAGCCGCGCTACGAGCTAAGCCCCACCGAAGAGGAGCGCGTCCGCCTGGTGCCACTACACAAGCGTCGCTCCATGGATGACGAGGCGCCACGTGCCGCACTGCGGCTCCCGAAGATTCCGGGGGGAACGCGAGGCGCCGCCGCGCTGCTCGTTCTCGCTGCGGTGATCCTCTTCTCGCTCCCGACAATCTTGAAGGGGGTCAATGGATTCATCGCTGGGGTAACGGCAACACCATCCCCGAGCGCCTCACCGACTAGTGACGTCAGCCCGTCGCCAACCCCAACGCCAACAGCAGAGTCGCTGATCTATCGCGTGAAGTCGGGCGAAACGTTAGGAGAAATTGCTACAAGGTTTCAGGTCAGCATTGACGTCATCATGAGTGCTAATCCAGAAATCACGAACCCTGAGCTTATTCGCGCGGGTCAGGACCTAATCATCCCGCAGGGAATTCCCGACGTGGTGACGTCACCGAGCCCGTAACGGGCGAGGGTATTAGCGGTCGCGCGGCGAGAAGTTGATCGCGGTGATCTTGCCAGCTTCGACCTTGATCGTTGCGTCAATCTTGCTGCTCTTGGATCCGGGTCGCACGACCAAGATGTCGCACTCGACCTGATGGCCGGTGTCCTTAACTTCGCCTGGGATCATGCGTAGCCCCTTGTCGGCGCGCAGGAACCAGCCGCCAACGCGTTCGTGTCCCTTCAACAGTTGAACGCTGTCGGCGACGTGCACGCGCATCTCGATGCGCTCGTCCATGAGCTTGAGAGCGCCTACGCGGTCATCCGCGTTCAGCAGCTCAAAGAAGGCGTCGGTTGTCTCTTCTGCACCCATGCGCTGATGGTACCCTGCCGACGATGATTGATGCCCTCGACGCCGCCGGCCTCCTCGCCCGCTTCGCTGCACTGCACCCAGTTGCGGCCACGGGGATGGGGATCCATGACTACGACGGATCGTGGGGGGAGCATGGCCCCGCCGGTCGCGCGGCGCGGCTGGACTGGTGTGACCGCGAAGAGGGACGGCTGATTGCCATCCCAGCGGCGAGCCTCAGCCCCGACGATCTCTGTGATCGCGACCTGGCCCTCGGCACGATTCGCGCGATCCGCTTCGAACTGCAGGAGGTGCAGCCCGAGGCGTGGGACGCCCTCCACACGGTGTCCGTCATTGGCGGCGGGCTCTTCCCCCTCATCGCACGCGGCTTCGGAACGGCAGAGCGTCGTGCCAGCGACCTCGCCCGCCGGCTCGCGCAGGTTCCTGCCCTTCTCGATGCCGCCGTTGCCGACCTCACCGGCCTCCCTGAACTGCGGGTGCCCGCCGACGACGGCGCACCGCGACGCGGGAGAGATATCCCGCCAACTGGCACGGTGATGCTCCCAGCGCGGCCAGTCAGTCGCCTCCATACCGAGACGGCGATCGCACAAGCGCCTGGCATCGCCGAGCTCGCTGAGCTCGGGGTAACGACCTACGGTGAGGCGCTGCGCGGCCCAGCCGATGCGGCCATCGCCGCCACAGATCGGTTCATCGAGCAACTGCAGCGCGAGGTTCTCCCGAAGAGTTCCGGCGAGGGGCGCTACGGCGCAGCACTCTACGACCGCGCCTTGCGCCACACCCTCTTCGGATCACACGACCGTGCCGCAATTGCAGCCAAGGGGGAGCAGGAGTTCGCCGCGGTGCGCGCGCGCATGATCTCGATCGCCCAACGCATTGCACCGGAGTGGCTCGGGGAGCGGGCAACCGCAGCACTCAGCGGCGATCGTTCAACGCTCGTCGCAGAGGTGTTGCACGCGATTGGTGGCGATCACTGCGCCCCCGAAGAGATGCTGGATCGATCACGCGCCGAAACAGCACGCTGCGAAGCGTTCATCCGCAAAACTGGGCTCGTTGACCTCCCGAAGGAGCCGCTCGAGATCATGTGGACGCCGCTCTTCTTGCGCGCCTATGCTGGGGCCTTCCTTGATGCGCCAGGCCCACTCGATCGTGGCGAGAAGAGCTTCTTCTACGTGACGCCAGCCCCCGATGATGCAACTCCCGAACAGGTTGAGTCGAAGATGCGTGAAGACAACAACCGCATGTTGGCGCTCCTCGCGATCCACGAGGCGATCCCAGGTCACTACCTGCAGCTCGCCGCCGCAAATCAGACGCCGCGCCTACTTCGCGCCGCCTTCGGCTCTGGCGTCTTCGCTGAAGGGTGGGCGGTCTACGTCACGCAGGTGATGATTGATGAGGGCTTCGGTGACGGCGACCTGGCGCTTGAGCTGGTGCACTGGAAATTCTATCTCCGCTGCATTGCCAACGCGCTGCTTGATGCAGGCATTCACGCTGATGGCCGCGATGAGGCGTGGGCGCTGGACCTGATGGTTGGCCAGAGCTGGCAAGAGGAGGCGGAGGCGAAGGCGAAGTATCTGCGCGCGCGTCTCACCTCTACGCAGCTGCCGACCTACTTTGTCGGATCAATGGGGTGCTGGGAGGCTGAAAATCGCGCACGGCGTGCCGCTGGTGGGCCAGTTACGCATGTTGACGGCGCGGATCTGCCCGGGAACCGAGTGGAGACGCCAGGCTTCTCGCGGCCGAAGCATCTGCGCGCGGTGCTCTCGCACGGGACGCCACCGATCCCGCTCCTCGAGCGACTCCTCGGCCTCGCCGAGCAGATCGACTAGGAGGGGAGCCCCTCCTCTGCAGTGATGTCACGGCTCAGGCCGCAGGCATGCTCGGTGCGTACGGTGACCGTTGCGTTCGGCAGAAGCTCAATGGAGCGCACGAGGTGCAACGAGCTTCCCTGGTATACGCGCTCGAATCCACCCTCCGAGTTGGAGATCGTTTCGATTGGCGCCCATGCGGCGGCCGCCTGCGGCGCGCTGGTGGTCGCAAGTGCAATGCCGAGGTAGTCGTTCCCTGAGATGAGTGGCGCGCTTGCTTGCGCCCCGCCCGGTGCGTCATGTGCCGTGCGCACGCCCGCCGCCGTCCAGTGCGCCGCGGGATTACCACCGCCACCGAGCAGCATCAAGTTCCACTCCTCATCAAGGACAGCGCTGAGATCTGGGCCGCCGGTGTGCGCGAGCGTCGTCTCGACCGCGAGGGTTGGATCCATGCGACCCCCCGCCAGCCGAATCGTTCGCGTCGCCGCGATGGTCGTGCCACCAATCTGCTGCGTGGCGGTGAGCGTTGCACTGTGATCGTCATGTTCCGTCAGCACCCAAGGTGTCGAGGCAAAGCTGCCGATCGCCTTGGCGGCGCCGTCGGCGATCGCGCGACCGCTCGTGCCAGCAGGGTAGAGGCGCAGTAGGGCAGAGCGGCGCTCGTAGTCGTCGTACTGCAGCTTTGCCGCGAGGCCCGGCTCTTTCACGGAGACGATTTCGTGGATCGATGCCACGCCACCACCCTCGCTTGCAGGGCTCGCCGTTGCGCCGGCGGCCTCCGCTGTGGCGTGTGCACGCAGCTTCTCGTGATACGCCTCGGGGCGTCGGCGCATCACCGCCAGGAGCGCGTGGTGTGGAGCGCGTAGGTCGAACGAGGTGATCGAACCACCTTCGGTCGGGTCGATCTGCAGTCGCGCACCAGCGTTGGCGAGCTGAAGCTCGCTGGCCCCGTCGAGGTCGAGATCGGCAAGGAGCGCTGGCAGCGCTGCCCCTGCGTTGGTGCGGCGGTAGGTGCCGTCAGCGATGTCTTCGGCGGCGATGAGGTGCTCGAAGGTGGCGAGGCGCATGTGGGTGATGTACACACCACCGAAGAGTCCGTGCCAGTAGCAGTCATTTGATTGGCCGCGATGCAGGTGATCCTCGGCGGCGAGCCGCTCGGCCCCTGCGGGCATGGCGGCCACCTTGGCACTGGTGCGCAGCATCTGCTTGTGGAGATCGTTGATCTCGCTGTACTTCACCTGGAAGTTGCGCCAGAAGCCACCGCGCAGATAGCGCGCCTCAGGGCTACGCGCATCCTGTGCCGCATGCAGCATCGGCCCAAAGACCTGTGACTCATCTGGCGGCAAGACCCAGTCACCCATCTCGGCATACGACGAGGTCGGCAGATAGACGCGACCGATCGGGCCGCGCTCATCAAGCCAACTCGATGGCGTGGTGGTGGTGAGCCAGTCAGCGTTCGTCTCGAGGGCGGTGAAGAACCTCTCGACCCACTGACCTTCGCCCCAGCAGTGATCCCAGGTGGTTGGCCAGGAGCCGAACTTCTCACCGTCGTCACCCATCGTGCCGATGCGCTCGCCGTCGGGGGTGGCATGTTCACGCAGATACTCAATCACGCTCTCAACCGATCCGAAGGGGATGCGATATCGCAGCCCCTGCTCGGTGCCGAAGACGGTGAGCGGCTTCCCCTCATCTTCGGTGAGGTAGGCGCCCCAGAGTGCATCCTCTGGAATAGCAGCGGCGCGGAAGTGCGCATCGTCGAGGATCGTCCAGCGATAGCCGCCATCGTGCAGTGCCGCTGGTAGTGATGGCTCCCAGACGCGCTCGGCGAGCCATGCACCCTGCGGCGCAACGCCGACGAGCTCTTTAATGCGCTCGCGCATGCGTCGTAGCTGCGCGACGCGATCCGCAGCGGGGAGTGAGGCGAGGATCGGCTCGTAGAGTCCGCCACCAACGATCTCAACCTGGCCGCGTTCCACAAGTGTGCGCACGCGCGCAAGGAAGTCTGGATGCGCGGCGGCAAACCACTCGAGCAGCGGTCCGGTGTAGTGCAGTGAGAGTCGCACCTTCGGGTGGCGCTCCAGCGCCTTGATCATCGGCAGGTAGGCCTTCTCGTAGATCTCATCGAAGACCCAGCCGAAGTTGCCGACCGGCTGGTGGTTGTGCAGGGTGAGCGCGAGCGAGATCTTACGGGGTGCGCCACTGCTACTCATGGGGAGAGGTTAGCGGTGGGACCCCGTTCGTGGGGCGGCGGCGGGGAGGTAGAGCTGCTCGCAGTACTCGTGGAGCATGCGGGTGGTGCTGAAGCGCCAAAGGGTGCTGCCGATCGATGCACGCGCCAGGTCAAGCCAAGCGGCGGGAAGGCCATCGGCGCCGCGATCGTAGTAGCGCGGTACGACCTCGTTCTCCAGGATGCGATAAAGGCTCTCGGCATCAGCTGCGTCTTGTGCCGCGTCATCCGGGTTGATGGAGGTGTCGCCGATCGCAAAGCCATTGCTGCCCGTGTACCCCTCGTCCCACCAGCCATCAAGGATCGAGACGTTCACGGCGCCATTGGCGGAGGCCTTCATTCCAGAGGTGCCCGACGCCTCGAGTGGTCGACGCGGCGTGTTGAGCCACACATCACAGCCAGCGACGAGATAGCGAGTCGTTCGCATGTCGTAATCCTCCATAACAAAGATGCGCCCACGGAAGGCGGCGGTGCGGCTCTTCTCCCAAATGTCGCGAATCACCTCTTGGCCGGCGCGATCAGCCGGGTGCGCCTTTCCGGCGAAGACAATCTGCACCGGCCGGTCACTGTTGCTCAAGATGCGGGTGAGACGCTCAATATCGGTGAAGAGAAGATTGGCGCGCTTATAGGTGGCGAAGCGGCGAGCGAAGCCGATCGTCAGAACGTTGGGGTCAAAGAAGGTGTCCGCCTCGCGAAGTGCGTCGGGCGAGTCACCGTGTCGCCCGAGCTGTCGGCGGATGGAGTCACGCAAGAACTCTCCGAGCGCCACCTTCTGTCGAGCGTGGGCATCCCACCAGGCGCGCGCATCAACGCCCCCGAGGCGCTCCCAGAAGCCTGCCGCCTCTGGTCCATCGGTGTCGAGTCGATCGAGGTCGGCGTTCAGGAACTGCTCATAGACGACGCGCGTCTCGCGCCCCACCCAGGTCGGCATGTGCACCCCATTGGTGATCCCAAGGATCTTGTTGGTGATGACTGGTGACCAGGTGGCGTTCGCCGTCTCCGCGTGCAGCTTGCTCACGGCGTTCGCGCCAGCGCTCAGTCGAAGTGAGAGGGCGGTCAAATCGAAGGCACCACGATCGCCCTCAGCGCCAACGGCGAGATCAAGCATGCGCTGCAGCGGTACACCGCCAGCGTCGGCCTCACCGGTGCCGTCACAGAGCGGCCCAACAACGCGGCGCACCAGGTCAACGGCGAACTTCTCATTCCCCGCCGAGACTGGGGTGTGAATGGTGAAGACGGTGTGACGCTTGACGTGATCAAGTGCGCTATCAAGCGTCTCGCCCGCGGCGACGAACTCGCGTGTGCGCTCCACGAGGTTCAGGGCCGAGTGGCCTTCGTTCAGGTGATAGACCGACGGGGCGACGCCCAGGGCGCGCAGGGCGCGAATGCCGCCGACGCCGAGCACCATCTCCTGGTGCAGGCGCATCTCCCGGCCACGCACGTACAAGATGTGGGTGATTGGTCGGTCAGATTCGCTGTTGGCGCTGATGTCTGTATCGAGGAGGAGTACGGGCACGCGACCGATCTGCGCAACCCATACCGCCGCCGAAACTCGGCGGTCGCCGAGTGGGATCGAGACAACGAGCTGCTCGCCGGTCGGACCCGCGGCGCGGACGAGGGGCAACAGCGAGAGGTCAATCTCTGGGTAGGCGTGCTCCTGATGCCCATCGGCATCGATGGCTTGGCGGAAGTATCCGCGGCGATAGAGGAGTCCGACGCCGACGAGTGGGAGCGCCATATCTGAGGCGGCCTTCATATGGTCGCCGGCCAAGACGCCGAGGCCGCCGGAGTAGAGGGTGAGGCTCTCGTGCCAGCCGAACTCGGCACAGAAGTAGGCGATCGGGTTGGTGAGGTCGGCACCGTGTGCGCGAGGGAACCAGAGGTCGCTGCCGCCGGCCATGTAGTTGTCGAACGCAGCAACGACCTCGTCGACCTGGGTCAGGAACTTCGGATCCTCCAGGAGCGGCTCCCAGTCAATTGGGCCAGAGCAGATCGCAACGGGGTTACGCGTAGCGATCCAGCGCTCGGGATGAATGCGGCGGAAGAGGGCGCGAGCCTCAGGGTGCCACGACCACCAGAGGTTGTACGAGACGCGGCGCAACCCCTCGAGGCGAGGTGGGACGCGGAACGAATCGGGTGTCGGTAGCGTGCGCAGCACGACAGATCTCGTCATCAGTTCGTATCCTCCCCCCAATTGGCCACTCCGCCCTACGGCTGCTCGTGGCACGGGCGGATTCTAGCGCCCGCCGCGGCCCTGTCGCTCGGCATCGGTCTCGGGGTACGAGACTGGTGCGGAGAGCGCTGCGGTTGCTGCCGCCGAGTAGGCCGTATCGGCTGGGCTCGACGAGCCCTTCACCGTGACCGACTTTGCGCCAACCGGCGGCTGCTCGGTTGCAGGCAGGATCGAGCGGCCGGGGAGCCGATGCTCGAGCTTGACCGTTACGTCGTAGTCCTCGCAGATGTCGAGGAATGGATCTGGATCCATCATGTCGGGCGACTTGACTCCCGCGCCACCCCAGACACCCTCGGCGATCAGCTCCATCGCCATGATGGGCATCACGCCGGTTTGCCAGGCGACTGGCTGCAGGTTGTAGCGCCCCATCGTCTCCGCGGCATCGCACACCTGATAGTGGAACGTTTCGCGGGGGCGGCCATCCTTTGTGCCGCTGACCAACGTTCCAACGATCGCACGACCGATCATGCTCTTACCGAGCGTTGATGGGTCAGGCGAGAGAGCGGCGATCACGTCGCGCGGTGCAACTTGGACGCCCTTCACGTTAATTGGGTTCTTGCCGTCGAGCCCGAGCCGATGCAGCAGCTGCAGCGTCTCGATGAAGTCGGCGCCGAGCGCGTACTTAAACGTAATCACATCGGCCTTCATGCTGCGCGGCAGCTGCACGATCTCTTCATGCTCGACGTTCACGCACATCACGGGCCCAACCCCTTCAGGGAAGACGAAGTCCTCCGGCTCGCTGAACGGCTCGCGCACCTCAATCTTGCCGTTACGCCAAACGATCGGCGGGTTCAGGCACTCCTCGATGACGGTCCAGAGGCTGAAGACCGTCGCAAACGGGTAGCCCTCAATGCGCAGGTCACCACCGTCGCGCACGTGCACCGCAGAGATATCGTCGAAGGTCCACTTCTCGGCGTAGGCGGCAAAGATGTTGGAGAGGCCCGGGTCCATCCCCATCCCGATGAGCGCCAACTTGCCGCGCTCCTCCCAGAGCTTCTTGCGCTCCTCTTGATACGCGCCGAGCATCACCCCTGGGACGGTGAATGGGTTCTGCACATCAGGGACCGAGAGGCTCGTGGCCATGTCGATGTAGTGCACGCCAGCCTCAAGGGCGGCGTCGAACACTGCAGGAACGAAGCGAGGGTCAACGGCGTTCAAGACGAGGTCTGCCTTGGAGCTCGCGATGAGCTCCTTCAGCTGCGCTGCGTTCCCCGCGTCAACCTGGGCAACCTTGTACCCAGCACCGACCGCATCGGCGACCGTGCGTGCACGGTCACGGGAGTAGTCCGCAAGGGTGAGGGTGCCGAGCCACTTCTTTCCTTTGATCAGGTGGGCGATTGCCTCGCCGACCGTGCCAGTACCAACCACGAGAACGTTCATCGTTCAGTGCCTTTCACGCGGGGGCCCAGGAAGCCGGGCTGCACCCACACCAGAGGAGTCCTCAGAGGGCTCAACCCAGTTGCTTCTGGCAGCCTACGCCTACCCCCCGGGGGGTCGTCAAACAGCCCGGAGTTCGTGCGGGGAGTGGTCGTATACTGATCTCAGGCGACAGATGCCGCCACAGGTGTAGTTGA
Source organism: Candidatus Limnocylindrus sp. (assembly GCA_040397255.1). Classification (GTDB taxonomy): domain Bacteria; phylum Chloroflexota; class Limnocylindria; order Limnocylindrales; family Limnocylindraceae; genus Limnocylindrus. Next base: position 82,455 of record JBBAWJ010000002.1, on the reverse strand, counting down.
AGGGGGATGCCATGGAAGGGCTACTACCGGTTCTCGTAATCGTTGGTGTACTCGCACTCGTTGGGATCTCTGCCTTTAACGGACTCGTGAATGGGCGTAACCGTGTTGATGAGGCACTCGGCCAGATTCAGGTGCAGCTCAAGCGCCGCTACGACCTGATTCCAAATCTTGTTGATGCAGTCAAGGGGCAGATGGGCTTCGAGAAGGGCGTTCTTGAGGGCGTCACCAAGGCGCGCGCCGCTGCCGTCAACGCCGGGACCTCTGGCGATACCGCGGCGCAGGCGAAGGCTGAGAACATGCTGACCAGTTCGCTGCGCACCCTCTTCGCTAACGTCGAGGCATACCCAACCCTGAAGTCGAATGAGAATGTGATTCAGTTGCAGGAGCAGCTCACCTCAACCGAGAATCAGATCGGCTTCAGCCGACAGCATTACAACGCCACCGTGCTCTCGTATAACAATGCTGTGCAGACCTTCCCTGGCCTGCTCTTTGCGAGCGCATTCGGATTCATCAAGCGTGAGTTCTTCGACGCCCCTGATTCTGAGGAGGCCGTTCCGAAGGTCAACCTCTCCTAGTCGGCACCGGTCGACGCGATGGCTACCTTCTACGACCTTGCGGCCGAGAACCGACGAAAGTCGCTCGTCCTTGTCCTAATTGTGGTGGCGATCCTCGCCGCCTTCGGGGCGAGCGCAGGGATCGCCCTCAGCGGCAGCGTCGAGGGTGGCATCCCCTTCGCCCTCGGCGCGTTCGTCCTCGGCTTCTTCTTGACAATTGGCGCTTATTTCAGCGGCGACAAGGCGGTCCTTGCCGCCGCGGGTGCCAAAGAGCTTGACCCTTCGGCCGGCCGAGAAGAGCGCGAACTTGACAACATCGTGAATGAGCTTTGTCTCGCCGCGAACATGCCGAAGCCGAAGGTGTACACGATTGAAGACACGGCACTGAACGCATTCGCCACCGGTCGCGATCCAGAGCACGCCAGCATCGCCGTGACTGAAGGGCTCATGCGCACCCTCGACCGCGAAGAGATGAGTGGCGTGGTCGCCCATGAGCTCTCACACGTGCGCAACTTTGATATTCGCTACGGCCTCCTCGTTGCGGCGCTTGTTGGGTCACTTGCCCTGCTGAGCGACCTGGTGATGCGCTGGGCGTTCTGGGGTGGCGGTCGCCGACGCAGCAACGACCGCGAAGGCGGCAATGCGCTGCAGGCGATCTTTATCATCCTCACGATCGTGCTTGCCGTCCTCGCGCCAATCGCCGCACGGCTGGCGCAGCTCGCCGTCTCGCGTCAGCGCGAATACCTGGCTGACGCTTCGGGTGTTGAGCTGACGCGCAACCCTGCTGGGCTTGAGCGTGCGTTGGCGAAGTTGGCCGGCGATAAGGAGGTCCTCGAGGTTGCGACCAAGGCCACGGCGCACATGTACATCATCAATCCGGTGAAGCACTTTGAAGAGCGCTCAGCCGGATTCTTGGCCACGCACCCACCACTCGTTGATCGAATCAATCGACTGCGTGCCCTCCGCCGAGCGAAGCCGGTTGAGGCGGTCAGCGAGGCCTAGTCGCGACACTCCGCAACCCAGGCGGCCCACTCCGTTGGGTACACCTCGGAGTAGCGCGGCCCACTCCCTGAGTTATAGAGGCGGATCAGATCGCCGCGTCGCTCACATTCAGCCAGGTTGACCGCGGTGATCAGTAAGGCAACGAGGAGTCCGATCGCGATCGCCCCGACCGTGAGCCCAACCCAGAGCCCCTGCCGGTCACCGTAGCCATCCATACCGCCTCCTTGCTATTGTGTGGGTCGCGCGGGAGTAGCTCAGTTGGTAGAGCACTTGCCTTCCAAGCAAGATGTCGCGAGTTCGAGCCTCGTCTCCCGCTCCACCCCTACCTCATCACCGTCCCACAGGCGACGTTGGGGCAGACGAAATGAAGTGACCCCCTCGTCTCGCTGGGCTTAGCCACGCCGTAACGGTCTTCGTTGCTGCCGAGGCCCCCCTTGAAGAAATTGTTGACACCTTAAATTCGTACCGACCGGAGGCGAGTCCGGAAACAAGTGTGCTCGTAACACTCGGATCCAATATCTCCAGTGCCCTCCAAGTTCTATCTCGCGACCTCTTGTACTGAATGAGGTATCCGCCAGAGACCACTCCACCCGCTAGCTCAGGTGCGCCCCATGAGAGGCGCGCAGATGCCGCCCCGGGGGAGATTGCCAAGTTGACTGGTGAGCTAACTGGGAGGTACCACTGATCCACATGCGATGGGCGATTTTGCAAGAATTCTACGGTGCGGTCGCGCCACCACGTTGCAGAGGCGAGTCCATAACCCCTAGTGTCGGCTTCAATGTAGGGGCTGATCCTCGTGAACACAGTCATGGTCCGCTCGTCTAAGGCGAGCGCACGTGCTTTATCGCGCGTCGCCAATACGGCCTCTGAGAAGTAGCCACTGCAGACCACGTCGGTGAGGCACCGGTCAAGCAGATTCCCCCAGCCTGGCCCGGAAAAGGGGAGGGGCCCGCTCGCCCCTAGCGTCTGGTCTAAGCCCCATGGGTGCATCGTGATGCGATTGCGATTGGTGTTGTGAATAAAGTAGTTGTTTACGGTCCACGCGTATCCATCCCAATGGCCAACGTACAGCTCGACAGCCCACATCGCGGTGAGTTCACGAAGGTCGGCGATCTTCTCCATCGCTTGGCGCCAGGCGAGCCCCTCTAAGTTTAACGTGTCGATTAGCGCAACAAGATCACTTCGATCTGCCGGGCCACCCTCGTCAACATCAAAGTGGTTGTCGTCATATGGGTCATGCCAGTTGTAGCAACAGCCGTAGCTGCCTTCGTAGAGATGTTTCGTACCTTCGTTAGGAAGCCACTTTTCGAACATGCGATCGTCAGGCGTTTCAACATTGAGGTGCAGGCCGTAGTCCAAACCATTCACGCTGACAACGGCATAGCCTGTGCGTGGGGCGGGGACGCCCATTCCCCGGAAGAGCTCGTACGAGATTGTCTCGGTGATGTATGACCCGTCTTGCACCATATTGTTGAGTGTGAGCTTCTTTATTCCACCGACCCGTTGCTGTGAGTTGGGGAACTTGATTTTAAATGCTGCCTTCTCGTCAATGCTTCGGGCCGATCCCCAGCGCCCCTTTATTCGGACCTCAACCGCCCATGGGCCAAAGCTCCTACTTCCGGAGGTGAGCTTGAAGGTGCCGGGCACATACGTTCGGCCATCTGCCCTGAGCGCATCAATAGATGATTGGGGAAGCTGCAGGTCGACCATGGCTACCGTTGATGGCTTGTAGAGCCAAGCCGCATCATCGTTTGACGGGGGGGTGTATGCGGCGACGGGGGCTGCGCCAAAGAGAATGGCGCCTACAACTGCGACAGAAATTAGTGTTGCCCGAATCGATGTTTTGCCAGAATTCATTGGGGAATCATAGCCCACCCATGCTAGGCTTGTAACATTATGAACGTGCTCGGCATCGGTATGGATCTCGTCGCCATCTCAATTCTTGTGTTCGTTTTGTATTTCCCGCGCCATCGCCGCCGCGATCTTGTTGTCGCCTACCTCATGATCAACATGGGCCTCATTGCGGTGACGAGTGCCCTTGTCGCAGAGGAGACGACGATCAGCATTGGCTTCGGCCTCTTTGCCGTCCTCTCGCTGTTACGACTTCGTTCGGCGGAGCTCGATCAGCAAGAGATTGCCTACTACCTAGCTGCGATGACGCTGGGCCTGATCGGCGCTCTGCCAATCACCCCAATCTGGGTCAGTGCCGCGCTCATGGGGCTGATCTTGGTCGGCCTAACAATCGGGGACCATCCTCGTCTCTTCGGGCGCTACCGAGTGCAAGTCATCATGCTAGATGAAGCGATCACCAGCGAACCGCTGCTGCGGGCCCGCCTTGAGGAGCTGCTCGGAGCAACCGTGCATCAAATTCGCGTCCGCCGGACCGACCTCATTGAGGATTCAACAATGGTTGAGGTCCGCTATGAACAGCGCACCAGCACAGGGCGGGAGCACGGCGCTTGACCGAGCAGGCCGCGCTTGATGCGGTGATTGGAGCACTCCCCTCCGTTCAGCTCAGCGGTCTCCAGAGCGATGCGGCGCTCTTCTCGCGGCGGGAGCGTAAATACCTGGTCCCTGTCAGCGTTGCAGCGTCGCTTGTGGCAGCGATCTCTGGTGACGCACGCGCGCTCCAGATTAACGACGAGCGCTCGTTCAGGTATGAGTCGGTCTATTTCGATACACCCGCTTGGCAATCGTACTTAGCGTCCGCGCGCCGCCGCCGCCACGCGTTCAAGGTTCGGACGAGAACGTATGCCAATTCTGGAGACTGCATGCTTGAAGTGAAGCTGCGCGGTTCCCGGGGCCGAACGACGAAGAGCCGTTTGGACTACCCAGCAAACGCGAGCGGTCAACTCAATAGCTCCGCGCGAGAATTCATCGCAGAGGTTCTTGGGCCAGGGCATGAATCTGCTCTAGCCCCGACGCTTACCACAATCTATCAGCGCTCCACCCTGCTTCTGCCAGGTGATGCACGGTTGACGATTGACACTGGATTCTCAGCGACCACGCCGGCGGGAGAGAGCATCACCCTGAATGAGTTCGCCATCATTGAATCAAAGTCTCGGCTGGCACCTACCGTGGCCGATCGTGCGCTCTGGAGGATGGGCTTCCGTCCAGTCAAGCTCTCCAAATTCGGCACAAGCCTCGCCGCTATGGACCCAACACTACCGTCGAATCGCTGGACTCGAGCGCTGAAATCACCCTGGGTTGACCGCGTCGTGCGAACCGCAACCTCAGCATGACGAACCGTATCCGGCGCTTCAGCACACTCGCCCTACTCGCACTACTTCTCGGCTCGCTCGCCCCAGGCTCAGCGGTGGCACTTACGCCAGCCACGGGCGATCCCGCCGCGACCCTGTATCAAACCTCGCGAATCGTGCGCATCGACCTCAATACAAGCACAGACTTGAGCGCTATTGGCGTTGAGGGCTACGTCGACGCTACGTTCAAATTGACGATGGGCAGCACGGTGTACGGCGGCACCTCTGGCTTCGGGGCGTGGGACATCAAAATGCGACTGAAGGGTGTTGGCTCGTACAGATCGCTCCCCCAGAAGGCCGCACTCCGCTTGGAGTTTCCTAACGAGCTGCAGCGGGCATTTGGGATCAAGCGAATGACGCTCAACAACATGATCCAGGATCCCTCAAAGGTCAATGAGGCGATTGGATATACCCTCTTCCGAGAGATGGGCATCGCAGCGCCGCGAACTGGCTACGCCGAGGTTTGGATCAACGGGGCGTCGTATGGCCTCTATCTCAATGTTGAGTCGATCGACAAGATTGCCCTAGAGAAGCGGAGCAGCGGTGGCGGCACAACCCACCTCTACGAGGGGAGACTTGGGTCGGAGGGGAATCCGTTGAACGCGAACGATGCGCACTACCAGGTTGATGTGGGCTCAGCCATCAACCGTGCGGATCTTCAAGAGTTGATCGCCGCATCACAAGCGCCTGCGTCGAGCTGGTATCCGCGCGTGAGCGCGGCAGCAGATCTGCAGCAGATGACACGATATTGGGCAGTCGATCGATACATTGGCAACTGGGATGGCTATACAGGGGCGTCAATCAGCAACTACTACCTGCACAGCGATAACGATGGACGGTTTCAGATGTTGCCCTGGGGGGTAGATCAGATTTTTGGGGGCGGCGTGGAGAAACGAGCCGCCTACAGTTTCGGACAACCGATCGGCGGTCTGCTCTTCACGCAGTGCCTGGTAGTAAGTACATGCCGGGCCCTTTATGTACAGGCACTTCGCGATGTACGAGATAGAGCGAGCACACTGGGTCTCGCCTCAACGGCGGCTACGCTCCACGCCACCCTCGCCCCCAAGATTGCGAGTGATATCAAAGACGAAACTTCTCCAGCCACTTCGAAGGCGGCACAGGTTGCTGCGAGCGGATTCATTCTGGCCCGACCCAGCAAGGTGAATCTGTGGCTCGCGCAGCTGACGCGTGTGACAGCTCCAACAATTTCAGGAACTACAGCGGTTGGCCAGGTGCTCTCCGCGACGAGTGGTGCATGGTCTTACGGGCCAACACCAAAGTATTCGTATCAGTGGTTCCGATGTAGCACCGCAACGCAGAGTGCATCTACGACGCTGCCAACAAGGTGCACGATCATCACTGGGGCGACGAAATCACTCTACACACTCAAGGTAGCCGATCGAAGCTCCTACCTTCGCGTACGGGTTACGGCCGCAATCCCTACCTCGTCTCTGCTCTGGTTTAGCAAGCCAACGGTGAAAGTACCCTAGGGGAGCAGGCCCGCTACTAGCAACCGCGGTGTGCAGTTATGCGCGCGTGTCGGCGATGATCGCACGCGAGACCCGCTTTGCGACGGCCAGGATCGTGACCATCGGGTTCACGCCGAGCGCCGTTGGGAAGAGCGAGCCGTCGGCGATATAGAGACTTCTGATCAGGCCGCCGTGTGGATCGCTAGGGCGAGGTCGCGGAGTGGATCGAACGCGGCCCCATGGATCACAGACGTGATCGTTTGAATCTGACCCCATGCGGGCCGTGCCCATCTGGTGCGCAGAGAAGACGGTGCCGCGGTTTGGGGAGAAGTCGAAGCGATGCAGCCGGCGTAGGTAGACCTCCAAGGCCTCGCTCCCTTCGCTGCGACGCCAGCTCATCGGTGGTGATCCCGCGGCGATGATCTCGCTTGCGCCAGCCGCCTCAGCGATGCGTGACATTGAACGGAGCGCGTGGCGCAGTCCGCGCTCATCACGCGGCGTGGTGCGGTAGTTGATCTCGGCAAAGCCAGCGCGGCTCGTCGTTACGCTGCCGCCGGCGTCATCTTTAACGATCGCCAACAAGGGGGCGATGTATCGACCCAACTTCATCAGGCGTTCGTGCTCGGCGCGAGAGGTCCACGGAATGCCGAGTGCGAGAAGGCCAGGGTGACCAGGGGCACTCTCAATGATGTAGCCGTTGCGCTCCTCATCTGGGTCAATGAAGCGCGAGCTCTTCGCCGCCTGCATCGTGCCGCGCCACATTTCAACCGGCTCGTCGAAGACTCCCGCAACCAGGCTCACCGGATGGAGTCGAAGGTTCTTGCCGATAGCGGGATGCGTGAGTCCGCTGCGCTGCAACAGAACAGGTGTCCGGAGAGCGCCACCTGAAACGACCACCGTCTTCGCGATGATCTCCAGCGTGCGAGGCGACCCAGCGCGCGCGCCGAAGGTAGTGATTGCACCAGTCGCTGTGCCGTTCTCAATGACAAGTCGCTCCGCATTGCAGTCGGGCAAGATGCGCGCACCATTGGCTGCTGCCTGTGCCAAATGAAGCCGAAGAGAGGATTGCTTCGATCCGACCTTGCAGCCGAACGTGCAGGTCCCACAGTCGCTGCACTCAGCGCGGTTGACCTGAAGCCGCTCGCTGCTCCAGCCGAGCTTCTCGGCGCCGCGAATGATCGCCGCATCCTTGAGCGGCACGTTCTGGGATTCCTTCGCGCCGATCTCCTTCAGTACCGCGTCGAGGTCTCTTCCGAACTCGACTCCAGCGGCACCGGTGACGCCGTGCTCCCCCTCCCACTCCTCGCGCACCGGCTCGGGGGTTGGGATTGAGGCCATCCAGTTCACGGTGGTGCCGCCACCAACGGTGCCGCCGGCAAGGATCGCGATATGTGCATCGGCCGTGGCGGTGAAGCCTGAGTCGAGATAGAGGCGCTCGTAGGCGTCGCGCTCTTTCGTTGGGAAGGTCGCTTCGGTATAGAGGCCACCCGCCTCAATGACGAGTACCTCGCGCCCTGCGGCCGATAGGTCACGTGCAATGCTCCCGCCGCCAGCTCCCGAGCCGATCACCAAGACATCGACAGCAATGCGCTCCGCGTCGCCAGGGTCAAAGGCGGTGATCTTGGTGACGTTCGCTGTGGCTGCGTTTGGTGTGGGGTTGTAGCCGAGAGCGCTTAGTCGCGTGCGAACGAGCTCATCGGCTGGCTCGTCGGCGTCGGAGTAGGCGATGAAGGAGAGGAGCTTACGGAAGACTGCGGCGCCACTGCGGAGCATTGGCACCGGATGCTGCACCCAGCGGCGCAGGAACTCGTCTCGCTGCGTCGCCTTCAACGTGCCGAAGCGCGCCAGGCGTCCGCCAATGAGCAGGCTGCCAATGCGTGTGTCGAGAAGGTTGAGGACCAGCCGCAACTGGCCGTGAAGGGCGGGGTCAACCACCTTGGCGATCGCTGTCTCCGCGGCGGCGGCACGTGCGGCACCACCGCCAGCGACGAATCCCTCCGCTAGGGCTGTGAGGGTGCGGCGCTGTGCCTCGCTAAAGATGCCCACGGCGGGCGTCAATGGCGCGGCGGGCGTCAGTCGCTTATCGGTAGCCATGACGCATATCTTGCCTCTTTATGCGTGCGTCGGCAGACGGTGGCGCGCCGCTGGGGTACGATCGGCACCGTTGGCGCGTGGCCAAGCGGTAAGGCACCTGCCTCTGGAGCAGGGGATCCTAGGTTCGAATCCTAGCGCGCCAGCCAACTCTCCCAGTGCAGATGCGCGCTTAGCGCAGCGTGTCGAGCCAGCCTCCGACCGCGCCAATGAACGCAGGGACGTCCTCTTCAAATGGCACATGCCCAATCCCTGGCAGCACGACCCACTCCGCCTCTGGCAGGTCTGCGCGGAGCATCTCACCGCTCGTCAGTGGCACCCAGCTGTCATCTCTGCCCCAGAGGATCAGCGTTGGCGGCGTACCGGCCGCCGCACTCAGAGTGGCAATAGTTTCAGGAAGCGCGTTCTTCGCACCGTCACGAATGATGCCGAGGAGTGCCAGGTCCCAATCGCGCAGCAGCGATGAAGCGGCGTAGCCATCGACCAGCCCATATCGGTTCACCACACTCTTGACAGCGAAGGCCGACGAGAGCAGTTCGGCGAACGTCTCGCGGGAGAAGGCGCTCCGAATCGCGATACGCGCGATCCGCCGGACTGGTGGCACATCGAGCAACACACTCGCAAATGACGGCGAGCTGCTGACACCACTCTTCGGCTGCACAACGGCGGCATCAATGTAGGCAAGGCCAGCAACGCGTTCGGGGGCGAGGGTAAGCATCCAACTAATCACGTTGCCGCCCATGCTGTGGCCGAGCAGCACGGCGCGATCAACCTTCAGCTGGTCTAGGACCGCGAGGGCGAAGGTGGCCTGCGCCTTATGGCTGTAGTCGCGCCCCCACGACTTCTCGGAGAGGCCGAACCCTGGAAGATCAATGGCAATCACATGCCAGCCGCGCGCGGCGAGCGGTTCCATCACATCGCGATAGCCGAAGGTGCTCCCGCCAAAGCCGTGAATGAGCAGCAGGGCAGGATCTTGCGGATCACCCGCCTCGGCGATGACGCTCTGCACCCCATCCGCGGTGATGGTGCGCGCGCCTGGGGCGGCCGCCGTTGCCAAGAGCGTTGCGGGGTCGGCGTCGGCACCCTTTGGAATATTGACGAGATAGGGGAGCGAGGTGAGGCCCGCTAGCACCACGAGGAGTGCGATCCCGATCTTGCGCAGACGCTTCATACCCACGAGGATAGCGCGCTGGTAATCGGGCGGTAATTTGTATCGCTAGAATGTTCCCATGAGCAGCACACGCGTCCTCTTCCTCTGCACGCATAACAGCGCACGGTCGCAGATCGCTGAAGCGCTCCTACGCTCGCGTGGTCGCGGCGCCTTCGAGGTTGAGAGTGCCGGCACCGAGGCGACCCTGGTTCGCCCCCACGCCCTTACCGTGCTGAACGAGATCGGCATCGACGCGTCGGCCCAGACCAGCAAGACGCTGCACCAGTTCCTCGACGAGACGTTCGACTACGTGATTACCGTCTGTGACGCAGCGAACGACGCCTGCCCGATCTTCCCCAATGGCGGACAGCGCGAGCACTGGTCGCTGCCAGACCCCTCAAAGGTAGTAGGGAGCGAGGAGCATCAGTTAGAGGCGTATCGCGAGGTGCGCGACGATCTGGAGATCCGCATCATGGAGTTCATCCGCCAGGCTGAGGCGAGCGCGAAGAGCTAGCGGCGACCTCGCTGCAGGCGAATCATCTGTGCCTTGGCGATTAAGTCGCGCGGGAAGTCGAGAAGGATCGGTTCGTAGCCGAGTGGAATCTCCATGTGGAGTCCGGCCTTCGTGAGCTTGCGCACCAGGCTCAACTTATCCATCTCGTCGGGGGCCACGAAGCTGACCGCCTCACCGAGTGCGCCAGCGCGACCGGTTCGGCCGATGCGATGCACGTAATCCTCGGGGTCGAAGGGGAGTTCGTAGTTGATGACCGCGGGGAGTGCCTCAATGTCGAGGCCGCGCGCAGCGACATCGGTGGCGACCATCACGCGCGCCTCGCCCGCCTTGAATGCGGCAAGCGCACGGTTGCGCTGCTTCTGATCCTTGTCACCATGAATCTCGACCACGGAGTGCCCATCGCGATGGAGGAAGTCACCGAGGCGATTCGCCTCAACTTTTCGGTTGACAAAGACCAGCGCCTGCTCCCACGGCTTGGTGCGCAGTAGGTCGCTGAGCAGCTGTCGTCGGCGTCGATCATCAACGGCCATGATCACCTGGCGAACGTTCTCGGCGGTCTGGTTGCGCCGCGCGACTTCGACGGTGATCGGGTCGCGCAGGAAGTCCTGCGCTAAGGCGCGAATCGGCTCAGAGAAGGTTGCTGAGAAGAGGAGGCTCTGGCGCTGCTTGGGGATGAGCGCAAGGATGCGCTTCAGGTCGGGCATGAAGCCCATGTCGAGCATGCGGTCGGCTTCATCAAGAACCAGGATTGACACCTGCGAGAGGTTCACCGTCTTGGAGTTGGCATGGTCGAGGAGTCGACCCGGTGTGGCGATGAGAATCTCGAGCCCTGCGAGCAGCATCTTCTGCTGTGGTGGCATCGGCACGCCGCCGTAGACAACGCCACTGCGCAGCGGCAGATGTCGGCCGTAGGTTGCGGCGCTTTCGGAGATCTGCACCGCAAGCTCGCGCGTCGGCGTGAGGACGAGCGCGCGCACCGGATGCCGCGCTGGGCTCGGCGATGACGATGCCAGCGGCTTCAGTAGCTGCAGGATTGGCAGCACGAAGGCGGCAGTCTTTCCTGTGCCGGTCTGGGCAGCGCCGAGAAGGTCGCGACCCTGCAGCACGTACGGGATCGCCTGCGCCTGGATCGGGGTCGGTTCGGTGTACCCCTCGTCGGCGACGGCTCGTAGGAGTTCGGGGGCAAGTCCTAGTTCAGAAAAATCGGGCATCAGTCGGTCAAGCGTACCCGAGGGCGGCGCGAAGGGTGCGATGATCAGTGAGATGAAAGAGAGGGCAACGCTCCTTGGTGGTCTCGCGCCAGCGCAACCCCTCGCGGCCCGGATGCGCCCAGCGACCCTCGATGAGGTGGTCGGGCAGGGCGCACTGGTTGGGCCAGGCGCACCGCTACGGCGACTTCTTGAGCGCGGTGAGGCGCCCTCGCTCCTGCTTTGGGGACCACCGGGGAGTGGAAAATCGACACTCGCCGCTGTGATCGCCACGTCGCTGAAGGCGGTCCCCACGAGCCTCTCCGCGACGAGCGACGGCGTGGCCGAGGTCCGCAAGGCGGTCGCCGCGGCGATCGAGCGTCGTGAACACGGCGAGCAGACACTCCTCTTCATTGACGAGTTGCACCGTTTCTCGCGCACGCAGCAGGATGCCCTGCTGCCACACGTGGAGGCGGGCACGATCATCTTGGTTGGCGCCACGACGGAGCCGCCACCGCGCGCAATCTCGCCGGCGCTCCTCTCGCGCATGCGCACCTTCCGCCTGGCTCCACTCAGCAGTGACGAGCTTGAGACGCTGCTCGACCGGGCGCTCACGGATTCCCGCGGCTTGAACGGCGCAGTCCAGGTTGATGCCGACGCACGCCGCCAGTTAGTCGGCTATGCATCGGGTGATGCGCGTCGACTCTTAACGCTCTTAGAGATGGCCGCCCTCATGACGACAGACGGCAAGGAGATCACGCCGCGCGAAGTGCTCCTCGCCGCGCAAGATCGGAGCCTCCCATACGACCAGTCTGGCGTCACCTCAGCGCTGATCAAGAGCATTCGTGGCAACGATCCTGACGCAGCGATCTGGTGGCTCGCGACAGCGCTGGAGGGGGGCGAAGATCCGCGTGTCATCGCGCGCAGACTGCTCGTCTCCGCATCGGAGGATGTTGGTAACGCCGATCCCGCAGCGCTCCCGCTTGCCGCAGCTGCAGCACAGGTCGTAGAGCTTGCCGGATCACCGGAGTGCGATTGGGCGCTGGCACAGGCGGTCACCTATCTCGCCTCTGCGCCGAAGTCGCCACGCGCAGGTGAGGCACTCGCTGCGGCGCGTGAGCAGATTGCCACCAGCGGCCAACTGCCAGTCCCTGGCCATCTGCGGGCGTCGGCAAAGACGTATCAGTCACCACACGCGGACGGCGAACCGTTTGACATCAATCAGGAGTATCTGCCACGCGAGATTGCGACGAAGCGCTTCTATGCGCCGTCGGGGAGTGGTGCAGAGGCCGAGCTGCGCGATCGCATTGCCGCGCTGCGCGCCGCGCGCGCCAAAGGGCAGAAGTCTTAAGCGAGTCCGTGCGCGAGCAGGAGCTCGCGGTTTGCCAGGATCTCGCTCGTTGATCCGTCGGCCACGATCACGCCGCGATCAACCACGATGCTGCGCGGGAATGCGGCACGCGCCAGTTCAAGATCATGGGTGCTGACGATGAGTGTCTGCGTGAGCGACTGCAGCAGCTCAATGAGTTCACGTCGCCCGCGCGGGTCAAGCCCAGCAGACGGCTCATCGAAGACCAAGATGCTCGGGTTCATCGCCAAGACGGTGGCAAGGGCGACACGCTTGCGTTGACCGATCGAGAGGCGCATGGGTGCGCGCTGCGCCAGGTCAAGCGCGCCAACGGCGGCAAGTGCGCTCTCTACGCGGTCATGAATGGCACTGGAGGTGAGCCCCATGTGCGTTGGGCCGAAGGCGACGTCGTCCCACACCGTTGGGCTGAAGAGCTGATCATCGGGATCCTGAAAGACGAGTCCGACCTCGGCACGTACACGCCCGATCGTCTCGTTCGATACCTGCGCCCCAGCCACATGCACGGCGCCGTGGGTGGGCCGGTGGATCCCGTTGAGGTGCAGCATCAGGGTGCTCTTCCCCGCGCCGTTCGGCCCCAAGAGCGCAATCTTCTCGCCGCCGGCGATCGCTAGATCAATGCCGCGTAGCGCCTCGGTTCCGTCGGGGTAGCGGAAGTGCAGGTGGGAGATCGCGATGGTGCCGTCGCCAGTTGGCGCGAGTGCCGCATCGTGGGCATGTTCGTGACCATGGCTGTGCGGCAGCGGTGCCCCGGGATGCGTATGTGGATGCTCGTGTTGTTCCGTCATAGGTTCAGCCTACAGTCGCGGCAGCAGCGCGCCAAAGAGCGTCAGGGCGAGCACCAGAGCGAGAACGCCGATCACCTTGATCGTGAGGCGCGGGTCGGCCGTCGGCATGGTCCCGACAGAGAGTGAGCCAGTCGCCCCGCGTGATGCCGCGGCCTCTTCAATGCGCTGCGCTCGGGAGTAGGCGCGCAAGAAGAGCGAGCCGACCAGGTTCCCTGTTGTTCGCGCACGCCACGAGATGCTGCCGCCGATTCGCTCTCGGCCAGAGCCCTCAGGGCTCGCGGAGCGTGCGGTGCGGGCGCGGAGCATTCGCCGCGCCTCATCACGAAGGAGTTCGAGGTAGCGAATCGTGAGGCCAGCGCTGGTCGCAATCGCGTCGGGGAGCTTCATGCGGCGAAGCGCCGTGACGATGGTCGGGGCATCGGAATAGGTAATGAGCACGATCGAGGCTTGCACGCTCACCCAGGCCTTCAGTACCGCAGTCAGCGCAATCCGCAGTCCTGCACCAGAGATGCTCAGTGAGAGGGGGCCAACGGTGCCGCTCCACAGCAGTTCATCGGTGCGCAGGAAGATGATCGGTAGTGCAGCGAGAACAAACGGGAGTGCAATCGCGCCGCGTCGCGCGAGCCGAAACGGTGAGATGCCAACGTAGGCACCCGCCGTAATCACCATCAACCAGCCGAGCAGGATGGCAATGTAGGCGCCCATCGGCAGGAGAGCGATACCAAGAATGAAGAGGAGTGCAGCGATTACGGCCGCACGCGCATCGCGGCCGCCCGGCGTGGCGCGGCTCACCTTTTACTCGTTCGTGAGGCTGCCAGTCGGCTCAGCCCGAAGAGGAGCCCAGCGATGGCAGTGGCACCAATGAGTGCAGCGATCACTGTTGATGCAGTTCCATCAAGTCCAGGGATGGAGTAGCCAGCAAAGAGATTGAACGATGTGCCCGCTTCAAAGTGGGAGAAGCCGAGTGCCTGTGCGACAGAGTTCAGCCCATCAGGATCCGTCGACGCGAAGAGTGTGGCGAGCGCAATGACGACGACGGTGGCGCCGGCGCCCGCGGCGGCGCGCCGTAGGAGTGAGTGCTGCGTTGCAGACTCCTCGCCCAGCAAATCTGGCGCGGTGGTGGCGATGAATGTCAGCGCAGCAATAGTGATCAGCGCTTCGCCGACGCCGATCAGCAGATGCACGCTCAACATTGCAGGGAGTCCAACAGAGATATCTGTTGTGCCCGAGAGTCCTAACTGGAGGGTGGTCACGCCAGCTCCGGCCATGGCAGAGAGCCAGCCGGCAACGCCAGCGGCGGCGATGCGCACGTTGCGGCCACCGCCGAGTGTGAGGGCGAGCGCTCGGGCGATGAGGGTGCCCCCCAACGTGCCGATGATCCCCATATTGAAGATGTTGGCGCCGAGCGCGAGCAGGCCACCGTCTTGAAAGAGGAGCGCCTGTACGCCAATGACCGTCGTCATAACGATGGTCCCAGCCCACGGTCCGAGCAGGTAGCCGGCGAGAACGCCGCCGAGGAGGTGTCCGCTCGTTCCTGCGGCGACGGGGAAGTTAAACATCTGGGCGGCGAAGATGAACGCGCCGACGAGGCCCATTAGGATCGGCCGGCCGGCCGCGCCGGCTGTATCGCGGCTCGCCGCTAATCGACGCAGGGCGATCCCAACGATCACTGCCGTGAGGAGCCAGAGGGCGAGCGCCAACTGTGGCGCGAGGAAACCGTCGGGGAGGTGCATCGTATGAATCACCCTCTGAGTCTATCGCAATGCGTTGCAATAAGGATTCCCGTATCCTCCCTGGGATGAAGCCCACGCCCGATCCGCAAGGGAGCCTCGCCACCCGCCTCCAGGCGGCGGTGCAGGCGCGCGGCCAGCGTTGGACCGAGCAGCGGCAGCTGATCGCCGACGTGCTCGCCGCCTCGGACGGCCATGCGACCGGGGCCGAGCTAGTGGAGCGTGTGCGAGCCGCAGATCCGTCGGCAACCCCCTCCACGGTCTACCGCACGCTCGATCTCCTCGAAGAGCTGGGGTTCGCCAGCCACCATCATGGGGTCGATGGGCGAGAGACTTACCACCTAGAGGAGGTTCTCGCGCACGGGCACCTGCACTGCCAGGGGTGCGGCGCCGAGGTGGAGCTTGATGCCGCGGCGGCGAAGCCGATCCTTGCGGCGATCGAGCGGGTCACCGGCTACGCCGCCGACCTCGACCACCTCTCGCTCCAGGGGCGCTGCCCCTCCTGCCGAGCCGTCGCCGCGCGGTAGAGTAAGCCGGATGGCGCGCCGCATGTGCGCCCCAAAGTAAGGATGGACCCATGGCTGAGAAGTTGAAGATCACGTACGCCACCCTGAACGACTCCAATGAGGAGATCCATATTGGGTACGAGGCAGGCCTCGCGCAGGCCCGCGCCATGATGGGCGGCGCACACGGCAACTTCATCAACGGCAGCTGGTCTACCGCGGGTGACACCTTTGAGAAGAAGTCCCCAATCGACGGCAGTGTCGTCGGCACCTTTAGTAAGGGCGACCGCAGCACCGCAAAGGCGGCGATCGCCGCGGCGAAGGCGGCGTACCCAGCCTGGTCGAAGCGACCATGGCAGGAGCGAGTCGCGCTGATTCGCGCGGCGGCCGAGCTGATCAGCGAGCGACAGTTCCTCTACTCCGCACTCCTCTCTATTGAGGTTGGCAAGAACCGCCTCGAGGCACTCGGCGACGTCGAAGAGACCGCCGACTTCTTCCGCATCTACGCGGGTGAGGTTGAGCGCAATAAGGGCTACATCCACACCATGGGGAACCTTGGTGACGCAAAGGTTGAGACGACGACCGTTCTGAAGCCGTACGGCGTCTGGGCGGTCATCAGCCCATTCAACTTCCCCTTCGCCCTGATGGGCGGTCCAGTTGGTGCTGCACTTGTTGCCGGCAACTCGGTGGTGCTGAAGCCTTCGTCAGAGGCACCGCTCTCGGCGGTGCTGCTCGCGCAAGCGATTAGCGATGCAGGAATTCCTGCCGGTGTCTTCAACATGGTGATGGGGCCAGGCGAAAGCGTCGGCGCAGAGCTGCAGGAGAACCATGATGTCTCTGGCATCACCTTCACCGGTTCAGCTGAGGTGGGCATGCAGGTCTACCGATCGTTTGCCAAGAACTATCCGAAGCCCGTCATTGTTGAGATGGGCGGGAAGAACCCAACGATCATCTCAAAGCATGCGGATCTTGAGAAGGCGGCCGAAGGGGTCCTTCGCTCTGCGTTCGGTCTCGGTGGGCAGAAGTGCTCGGCGAATAGCCGTGTCTATATCGAAGCGTCGGTGCATGACGAATTCGTGAAGCACCTCGTAGAGAAGACGAAGGCGCTGAAGGTCGGCGACCCAACGGTGCGCGGCGTCTTCCTTGGGCCAATCATCAACCAGCGCTCCGTCGATACCTTTATGCAGGCTTGCGACGAGGCGAAGCGTGATGGAACGATCGAGATCGGCGGCGGTCGCCTGACCGATGGCGATCTCGCCAAGGGCTTCTACGTCACACCGACCGTGGTGACGGGCCTCCCAGCAACGCATCGCCTCTTCACCGACGAGCTCTTCACGCCGTTCGTTGCGGTGGCGAAGATCGCCTCGTTCGAAGAGGGGATCACCCTCGCCAATAAGAGCGAGTACGCCCTCACCGCCGGTTGCTATACCGAGGATGAGGCCGAGATCAAGACCTTCCTCGACACCATTGATGGTGGCGTCATCTACGTAAACCGCCGGGTGGGATCCACGACCGGCGCATGGCCGATGGTCCAGCCGTTCGGCGGCTGGAAGAAGTCGGGCACGACGGGGAAGTCGGGCGGTGGCCTCTACTACGTGCCGCAGTACCTGCGTGAGCAGAGCCAGACAATCGTCCGCTAAACGGGGGTTCTCCTCGTATACACTCCGCATAGAAAGCATCCATAGGAGGGGCACCATGACGATCGCCGAGAAGCCTGCAACCTGGCCAGCCACGCTGCCGCACCTCGTCACCAAGGTGCCGGGCCCAAGGGCCCTCGCCCAGGTTGCTGCCGACCAGGCCGTCGTCTCTGGAAGCCTGCCCCGCGCCTATCCGTTTGCCCCCGTACGCGGCTTTGGGATGGGCGTTGAAGATCAGGACGGGAACGTCTTCCTCGACTTCTGCGCCGGCATCGCCGTGAACTCCACGGGTCACTGCCACCCGCGTGTGGTCGACGCGATCGTGCAGCAGGCGCAGCGCCTCTTGCACTACAGCGCATCCGACTTCTACGAGCAGCGCTACCAGGAGCTCGCATCGGCACTTGCCGCATCGGCACCATGGAAGGGGCCATCAAAGGTCCTCTTACAGAACTCAGGAACCGAAGCGGTTGAGGCCTCCATCAAGTTGGCGCGCTACATGAGCGGTCGCCAGTGGATCGTCGGTTTCGTCGGCGGCTTCCACGGACGAACCCTCGGCGCACTGACGCTGACAAATTCCAAGGCGAAGTATCACGCCCACTTTGGTCCACTCGCGCCAGGCTTCTTGCATGTGCCATTTGGCAGCGAGGGCCTCGACGAACTCGAAGAGCGCATCATTGCGCGCACCATCCCTGGTGACGAGATTGCCGCGTTCGTTGTTGAGCCGGTGCAGGGTGAGGGTGGCTACATCGTCCCCGACAAGGACTTCTTCCCACGACTGAAGGCGATCGCTGACAAGTACTGCATCGCCATCGTCGTCGACGAGGTGCAGTCTGGCGCCGGTCGCACCGGCAAGATGTGGGCGATTGAAAACTTCGGTATCGAGCCCGACATCGTCGCTGCGGCGAAGGGCCTCGGCTCTGGAATGCCAATCGGCGCCGTGATTGCCAAAGAGCATTGGATGCGCTGGAAGCCCGGCTCACACGGCTCAACGTTCGGCGGCAACCCGGTTGCTGCAGCGGCGGCCATCGCCACGCTGGAAGTCATTCGCGATGAGAACCTGATGCAGAACGCGATCGACCGCGGCGCACAGGCAGTCAAGGGGCTGCGCGCTGGCCTCGCTGGCAACAAGCACGTCACCGACATCCGCGGCATCGGCCTCATGATCGGCGTCGACTTCACCGATGGCGACATTGCGGGTGAGGTTGAAGTAGAAGCGTTTGAGCGCGGACTCCTTGTGCTGACATGTGGCGACCGCGGCGTGCGCATGAGCCCACCACTCGTTGTGAACGAAGTTGAAATGGATACCGCAATGCGCATCTTCTGCGAGGCCGCAGCGGCAGTCGCCGCACGGCACTGAGCCAGCGCCCATGCGCGGGCCCCTAACAGCTCTCGCAGGGGTGAGCAGGTGAGCACCTCGAAACTCGTTGATATGCGCACGGCGATCGCCGCGCACGTGCACGACGGCGACACGGTGGCAATTGAAGGGTTCACCCACTGCATCTCGTTTGCGGCAGGGCACGAGATCATTCGACAGAGGCGCCGCAATCTGACACTGGCGCGAATGACGCCCGATCTGGTGTACGACCAGATGGTTGCTGCAGGCTGCGCCAAGAAGTTGATCTTCAGCTGGCTCGGCAATCCTGGCGTCGGCTCGCTGCATGCGATTCGCCGGCGCACGGAGCCAGCCGCGCTCGCCCCCGGCGAATCACTCCTCGAGATCGAGGAGTACAGCCATCACGGCATGGTCGGCCGCTATGTGGCCGGTGCGCACCGCCTCCCGTTCTACCCGCTGCGCAGCTACTCCGAGAGCGACCTGCCGAAGGTGAATCCGCTGATTCGCACCGTGCAGAGCCCGTTCGGCGGCGAAGAGGTCTACGCCGTTCCACCACTCAACCCCGACGTGACGATCATCCATGCCCAGCGCGCCGACGCTGAGGGGAACGTACAGATGTGGGGCCTACTCGGCTGCCAGAAGGAGGCGGCATTCGCTGCGAAGCGCGTGATCGCCGTTGTCGAAGAGATCGTGCCAACCAGTGTGATCCGCGCCGATCCGAATCGCACCATTGCTCCTGGGCTGATCGTGAGCGCCGTAGTGTGCGAACCGTTCGGTGCGCACCCGTCGTACGTGCAAGGTTCGTACGATCGCGACAATGCCTTCTATCGCGAATGGGACACCATAAGCCGCGATGCCGCCGCCACCGAGGCGTGGCTGCAGGAGTGGGTTTACGGCGTAAAGGATCGCGCCGCCTACGTGGCGAAGTTCGGTGGCGACTACTTCAAGGGGCTCACCCCAACGAGTGCCCCATCTGGTTCGGTTGACTACGGAGACTACCGATGAGCGCGCAGCGTCCGGCGAGCAAGAGCGAGTTGATGGTCGTCGCCTCTGCGCACGCCCTGACCGGAAAGCGCGTCTGCTTCGTGGGGGTGGGCCTCCCGAACATCGCCGTGAACCTCGCCAAGCGCACCGTCGCACCAGAGATGGAGCTGGTCTACGAGGCGGGCGTCTTCGGCGCAAATCCCGCACGACTTCCACTCTCGATTGGTGACCCAACGATCGTGACCGGCTCCACCGCCACCGTCTCCATGCACGACCTCTTCGGCCTCTACCTGCAGGGGGGTCGCATCGATGTGGGCTTCCTCGGCGGCGCGCAGATCGATCGATTCGGCAACCTCAACACGACGGTGATTGGCGACTACGCCGCACCGAAGACGCGCCTCCCGGGCTCCGGTGGAGCGTGCGAGATCGCCATCAACGCCAAAGAGATTCTGGTGATCATGCGTCAGAGCACGCGTAGCTTTGTGAAAGAGCTCGACTTCCGCACTTCGCCCGGCAATCTCGGCGGTGCTGTCGCAGCGGCGAAGACGCGCGCGGCGCAGGGGTGGGGCGGCAGCGGCCCATCGGGCGTGATCACCGATCTCGGCGTCTACGGATTCGATGACGACGGTGAGATGGCGCTGCGCAGCCTGCATCCGGGCGCAACCCTTGATGAGGTGCGCGCATCGATCGGTTGGGAGATCCGCGCTCCGCAGAACGTTCCTGCCACGCCGACGCCGACCGATGAGGAGCTGCGCCTGATCCGCGAAGAGCTCGACCCGACCGGGGCATACGTCTCGTGAGTAGCGGCAAGATCTTCAGCCGCGGCGGTCCCGCGCTCCCTATCGCTGCGTCTGGTGACGGCGCGTACATCACCGACAAGAGTGGTCGGCGCTATCTTGATGCCGCAGGTGGCGCCATCGTCGTGGGGATTGGTCACGGCCGACGCGCCGTTGCCGATGCCGCCGCGGCGCAGATGGCAAAGATCGCCTACGCCCACGGGAGCGCCTTCACCGCCGAGGCGCTCGACGCCTGGGCGAGTGAGATTGGTCCACTTCTACCAATGAACAACCCGTCGCTCTATCCGGTCTCTGGCGGTTCGGAGGCTGCGGAGACGGCGCTCAAGATGGTGCGCGCCTACTGGCTGGCGCAGGGCGAGCCCGATCGCACCGTGGTGGTGAGCCGCTGGGGGAGCTATCACGGCAACACCCTCGGTGCCCTCGACCTCTCCGGTCGCACTGGGCTGCGACGCCCATACGAGCCGTGGCTCGGCCGCTTTGAGCATGTTTCGGCCCCGTATTCGTATCGTGCTGGTCTCGACGGCGCCAACGCGATTGCCAGCGGCGCCGAAGCGGTCGCCGAACTTGACGCGCTGCTGAGCCGCATTGGTCCAGGGCGCATCGCCGCCTTCGTTGCCGAGCCGATCGTTGGTGCAACGCTCGCCGCCGCCGTGCCATCCGACGACTACTGGCCAGCGGTCAGCGCCTGGTGCGCGCGCAACAAGGTGCTGCTCGTTGCCGATGAGGTGATGACCGGATTCGGTCGAACGGGAACCTGGTTCGGCTCAAACCACTGGAACCTACAACCAGACCTGCTGCTCGCGGCGAAGGGCGTGACCAGCGGCTACTGGCCGTTCGGTTTCGTTGCCGCCGCCGCCCATGTTGCCGAGCCGATCTTGGCGAGCGGCTTCGTCCACGGCTTCACCTATAGCCACTCGATTCCTGGAGCCGCCGTCGCGCGCTCTGTGCTGAAGATTCTGCGCGACGAGAAGCTGATCGAGGCCTCGGCAACCCGAGGCGCCGAGCTGCGCGCGGCACTTGAGTCAGAGCTCGTCAACGATCCGTGGGTCGGCGAGATTCGCGGCCGCGGTCTCCTACTCGGGATCGAACTTGTTGCCGACCGCGGGAACAAGGCACCGCATGCGCGTGCCAAGCGCGTCACCGAGCGCGTGTTGGCGCACGCCAAGAACGCGGCCGATGTTGGTCTGCTGCTCTATAGCGCCACGGGCCAGGCCAACGGCGTAGACGGCGACCAAATTGTGATCGGTCCACCGTTCGTCATTGGCGACGAGGAGATTGCGCGCATCGCGCGCGGGACCGCCGCAGCGATCCGCGCGGTGCGCGACGAGGCTTAGGCGTTAATCGAGAGGGTGATCTCGACGTTCCCTGCGAGCGCTGCTGATATTGGGCAGCCGCCCTTCGCCCCTTCGGCAAGCTCCGCAAACTTCGCAGCATCAAGACCCGGAACATCGCCCTTGAGGGTGAGCGCCGACCTCGTTACGCGCCAACCCGCCTCAACCTTCTCAAAGGTCACGGTCGCCGAAACGTCGAGCTGCTTGGCCGGAGTTTCGTTGCGCGCCAGGCCGCCCGAGAGCGCCATTGCGAAGCAGGATGCGTGTGCTGCAGCGAGCAACTCTTCTGGAGAGGTTGATCCATCGTGCGCCTCTGATCGTCGCGGCCAACTCACTGGCAGCGTGCCGATCGCTCCGCTCTCAAACGAGGTGATGGCCCCGGAGCCCTCAAGGAGTGAGCCGTTCCATGTGGCGGTCGCCGTTCGCGTGGTCATGATTAACCCCCCTTAATGCGTTTTTAGCCCCGCAGCATTATCGGCGGGATTCCGCGATACTACGCCTGTTGGGCGTTGTTGCCCACTCCAATCGGCGAAATAGAGGGGGACTCCATGTTTTTCCTGACCAAGCTCGCGGTCGCTCGACGCAGCGTGACCATTTTGATCGCACTCGCAGTCTTCGGCGGGGGCGTGGCGAGTTGGGGGAGCCTGAAGCAGGAGTTGCTTCCAAACATCGACTTCCCAATCATCACCGTGATCGCTCCATACCCGGGGGCAGGCACCGCCGACGTTGCCGAGCAGGTGGCCGCGCCGATTGAGGCCGCTGTGGCCTCAGTTGCAGGCGTCGAGTCGCTCCGCTCCGTCTCAACGACCGGACTCGGCTTCGTCTCCGCCCAATTCGCCTACGGGAGTGACGTCAAGGAGATCCTGCGCCAGATCGAGACTGCCATCGCCGGGTCCCGCCTCCCCGCCGGCGTTACGCCAGTCGTTCGCAACTTCAACATCAACTCTGCTGCCGTTGTCATCGCCACCCTGACCCCAAAGGGCGACACGACGTTGACGGAGCTGGCAACGCTTGCGCAGAGCGAGCTGATGCCGAGCCTCCGCGGCATCAGCGGCATCTCCGCCGCCGATCTCTCGGGTGGCAGTGAGACCCAGGCCTACATTCAACTTGACGCAGCAAAGCTCGCCGCTACCGGTGTCAGCATGTCGCAGGTTCAAGGCCTGATTCAGGCGAACAACCTGACTTATCCGGGTGGCCAGCTCCCAGTGGGCAGCACCCTCGTGCCCGTGTCGGCCACTGGCCGCTTCACCTCAGTTGCCGACCTTGAGAACCTCATCGTTGGCGGCGGAGTGACGCCAACTGGTCAGCCGTACCCCGTCTTCTTGAAGGATGTCGCGACGGTCTCGCTCGCCGAGGTGCACACCACCGGCTGGTCTGAGACGAACGGCACCCCTGGCCTGACCATCAGCGTGAGCAAGTCGGCCGATGCCAATACCGTGACCACCGCCCAGGAATCGATTGCCGCCATTGAGAAGTTTGCCGAGGCACACTCGGCCCAGGTGAAGCAGTCGGTGGTTACCGACGCATCGGTCTTCATCCTCGATTCAGTCAATTCGCTCTTGCAGGAGGGTGGCCTCGGTGCCGCCTTCGCCGTCATCGTCATCTTCGTCTTCCTGCTGAACCTCCGCTCAACCATCGTTGCCGCGGTGAGCATTCCGCTGAGCGTCTTGTCGGCAATCATCCTCATGTCAACGACCGGCATCACCATCAACATCATGACCCTCGGCGGACTCGCCGTTGCGGTCGGTCGCGTCGTCGACGACTCGATCGTGGTCCTAGAGAACATCTATCGGCACCGCAGCCAAGGCGAGCCCATCGGCGAAGCGGTGCTCAACGGCACGCGCGAGGTTGCCTCGGCGATCACCAGCTCAACCATCACGACGATCGCGGTCTTCTTGCCGCTCGGCGTCGTGGGCGGCCTGATCAGCCAGTTCTTCCTGCCATTCGCACTCACCGTTACCTATGCCCTGCTCGCATCGCTGATCGTTGCGCTCACGGTGATCCCAGTGCTTGCCTACTTCCTAGTGAAGGTTAAGGGCTCAAAGGCAACCATTCCATACGCGGTTGACACCGACCACGAAGAGGTCTCCATCTGGGGTCGCATCTATCTGCCAATCCTTGGCTTGGCTCTGCGCCGCCGTGCCACAAAGCTCTTCACTCTCCTCATCGCGTTCAGCCTCTTCCTTGGGTCCACCTCGCTTGTGAGTGCGATTCCAACGCAGTTCTTGAATAGTGGTAGCGATAAGGTATTGACGATTACCGTGAACCCACCGCTCGGTACTTCGACAGATCGCGTCCTTACGCGCAGCCGCGTTGCGTACGAGATCCTCGCAAAGGATCAAACGGTTGAGTTGGTAACGACCTCGATTCCGAGCGCGGATTCAACAGGGACGCAAACGCTCGTTGCTGCCACGACGGGGCGAGCACCAAATGCTGCACGAATGACGGTGCGGCTCACCGCCGACTCAAGCCTTGCAGAGGCGAAGACTCGCTTTGCGAATGAGCTCGCCGACGTTGGCACCCAGGGCTGGACGGTTACGGTGGAGGAGGTCGGCTTTGCCGCCGGCTCCAACGCCATCTCAGTGATCGTCACCGGTGATCGTGCCGCTGACGTTGAGGCCGCATCAGACCTTCTTGTCACAACACTCGCCGCGAATGGCGACCTCGCAAACGTGAAGAGTGATCTCGTAAAGGCTGGTCGCCAGATTGAGATCACCGTCAACCCATCAGCGGCCGCGATTGCCGGCCTCTCAGCGGCGCAGGTTGCTGGCGAGGTACGCAATCTCCTGGTCGGTTCGCAGCTCGGGCAGATCACGATTGATGGTGAAAAGGTGAACCTCTCCATCAAGATCGACAGCAGCGCCGTCAGCGACATTGCCCAGCTCGGTGCGCACCTGGTTGGCGGCGCAAAGAAGGTGCCGCTCAGCAGCATCGCAACGATCGAAGAGCTCTCCGTTCCATCAAGCATTACGCGCATTGACCAGGCGCTCGCCGCAAACGTGACCGGCGAGATCGCGGTCGCCGACACCGGTGCCGTGAACACCGCCGTGAAGACAGCGGTTACCGACCTGCAGAGCGCAGGGAGGTTGAGCAAGGTCAGCGTGCGCCTCGCCGGCGTGACAGAGCAGCAGAACGCTTCGTTCGGCGGCCTCTTCACCGCGATGGCCGTCGCAATCCTGCTCGTCTACCTGACCATGGTGTTGGTCTTCAACTCGCTTGTGGATCCGCTCGTGATCATGTTCAGCCTGCCACTCGCTGTGATCGGTGCCTTCCCGGCCCTGCTGATCACGAATCGTCCGATCGGCATCTCGGCACTCATCGGCTTCCTGATGTTGATCGGCATCGTGGTGACAAATGCCATCGTGCTGCTCGACCGCGTTGAGCAGCTGCGCCACGAGGGGGTCCCAACGAAGGATGCCCTTCTGCGCGCCGGGGCAACGCGTGTGCGCCCGATCCTGATGACGGCGGTCGCCACGATCTTGGCGCTCCTGCCACTCGCAGCAGGGCCGAGCGAGGGCTCGATCATCGCCGCCGAGCTCGGCACGGTGGTGATTGGCGGACTCCTCTCATCGACGCTCCTTACCCTGCTCGTGGTGCCAGTGGTGTACAGCCTTATCGACGGGCTCAAGGAGAGCCTCTCGCGCGGCGAGCGGGCGAAGGCCGCCTGAATAGGGGTCCCGGCCAATCCTGATAGAATCACTCGGGATTACCCCGCAGAATCCAGCAGGGAAGAGGAGGCTCCATGACGCTCGCTAAGGAGACGGTTCGCGACGAACGGGAGCAGTACGCCTTCCACGACGACATCACCTACCTGCGCGAGACGAAGGCCGGCCTGACCGAGGCCACGGTTCGGGAGATCTCCGAGACGAAGGACGAGCCAGCCTGGATGCTGGAGTATCGCCTCCGCGCCTACAAGCACTTTGAGGCCCGTGCGATGCCGATGTGGGGTGGCGACCTCACGAAGCTCGACTTCTCGAAGATCGTCTACTACCGCAAGCCATCCGAGCGCGAAGAGAAGTCGTGGGACGACGTTCCCGACCAGATCAAGAAGACCTTCGAGCGACTCGGCATCCCAGAGGCGGAGCGCAAGTTCCTCTCGGGCGTTGGCGCGCAGTACGACTCCGAAGTCGTCTACCACTCCGTGCGCGAAGACCTGCAGAAGCTCGGCGTCGTCTTCATGGGTACCGACCAGGGAATGAAGGAGTACCCAGAGATCTTCAAGAAGTACTTCGGCACCGTTATTCCAGCCGAGGACAATAAGTTTGCCGCCCTCAATTCGGCCGTCTGGTCGGGGGGCTCGTTCGTCTATGTGCCAAAGGGCGTCGAGGTGCCACTCCCACTGCAGGCCTACTTCCGCATCAACGGACAGAACACCGGGCAGTTCGAGCGCACCCTAATCGTTGTAGATGAGGGCGCAAGCTTGCACTACATCGAGGGTTGCACCGCGCCAAACTGGGCAACCGACTCACTGCATGTCGCCGTCGTCGAGGTGATTGCACTTCCGGGTGCCAAGGTGCGCTACACCACGATTCAGAACTGGTCGAACGATGTCTACAACCTGGTGACGAAGCGGGCGCACGCGCACGCCGGTGCAACCGTTGAGTGGATCGACGCCAACACGGGCGCACAGCTCACCATGAAGTACCCAGGCATCTACCTGCTTGGCGAGAAGGCGCATGCCGAAATCGTCTCTGTCGCTGTCGCCTCAAAGGGTCAGCGCCAAGACACCGGCGCGAAGGCGATACACCTCGCGGCCAACACCACAAGTCGAATTGTTGGCAAGTCGGTCTGCAAGGACGGCGGCGTGGCGACGTACCGCGGCACGGTCCGCGTGGCGCCTGGCGCAACTGGTGTCACCACCAGCGTGCGCTGCGATGCACTGATCCTCGATGAGGGGAGCCGCTCCGAAACATATCCGTACATCGATATTCAAGAGGACGACACCTCGATGAGCCACGAGGCGACGGTCGGTCGCGTCTCCGATGATCAGATCTTCTATCTGATGAGCCGTGGGATGACGGAGAACGAGGCAACGAATCTGATCGTGCAGGGCTTCCTTGAGGTCTTCACCAAGGAGTTGCCGATGGAGTACGCCCTTGAGTTCAATCGCCTGATTCGACTCGAGATGGAGGGGGCCCTCGGGTGACCCGTCGCGCTCTCGCTGATCTCCCCCTCGAGTGGGCGACAACCGACATGATCACCACGCTCAGCCCAGGGGGCGCCGGCCTACCTGAGCGCACGGTGGCACTCGCCGCGTTTCACGCCCTGCCAACGGAGTCGAACCTGCTCTTCACCGGATACGTCGACCTGCGAGCGGCAGAGGTAGAGCGCGCCGCGCCCGCCCCGCTCCCGCAAGAGATTCGCCCCCTACCCGCCACTGCGCTGCCAGAGGGTGCCGCTGCAGTCATTGAAATTTCAAGTGCCGGTGTCGGCGCCTACCTTGGTGCGGAGGCCATCGCCGCAGGCTTGAGTGCCACGCCGCTCAGTCCATCCACACCGATGGGTGGCGCCAGCGAGGACCGCACCGCTGCGCTCGTCGCCGCACTCTGGAACACCGGCGTCTCGATCAGGCTCAACGCCGGTCACCTGAGCGCACCGATCGTGATTCGCGTCGTCGCCCCAGAGTCTGGCTCCTCGCTCCTTGCCCGCATCGCCGTGCAGCTTGGCGATGGCGCACAGGCCTCGATCGTCGAAGAGATCAGCGGCAGCGCCGCCGTGCCCGGCGTCGCCACCTCACTCTTGGCGATCAGTAGCGAGATCACGCTCGGCGCCCGCGCGTCGTTGGCGCTCTCGTCAATTCAAGACCTTCCTGAAGACCGTGCCTATGTGACGGTCCGTCGCCATACCTTTGGCAAGAAAGCTCAGCTGCAGCTCACCGTGGCGCAGGTCGGCGCACGACTGGTGCGCGGGCGCATCGATCACCTCCTTTCGGGCGATGGATCTGGGGTGCGCCAGGTCGAGGTGGTCTTCGGCGCTGGCGATCAGATTCACGACCTCACCACCTATAGCCTGCACTCCGGCCAGAAGACGGTCGGCGACCTGTTGGCGAAGGGTGTGTTTGCTGGGAACGCGCGCGGCTACATCAAGGGGGTCACGACGATTCCGCGCAGCGGACGTGGCACCAACTCGTATCTCGGTGAGTTCGGCATGCTCCTCTCGAAGACGGCGCGCAGCGTGGCGATCCCATCACTCTGGATTGACCAGCCGGACTGCGAGCGCGCGGCGCACGGGAGCTCCGTTGGGCCAATCGATCCCGCCCAGATCTTCTACCTCCGCTCGCGCGGGCTGACCGATGCCGAAGCGCGCCGGATCATCGTGATGGGATTCCTCGAGCCCGTTGTCGCTGCACTCCCGCTCGATGCCGACGCTGAGCGCCTGCGCGAGGTGCTTGCTGCGAAGCTCGATGCCGCGCTGGCGAAGCAGCCTGCCGCACTCGCCTCGTAACTGGCGCAGATGCCAGCAGAGCGCCTCTTCCCCGCAGTAGAACTTCCTGACGGCACGATGCGCCTTGCGTGGCCAGGTGGCGCGGCCATCCTGGTGGTGAATCGCGGCGGCAAGCTGCTAGCGGTCGACGGCGTATGCACCCACGAGTATTGCGAGCTGGATCGCGGCTTTCTCTCGCCAGCCACCGTTGACCGGCCCACCGTGACCTGCCCTCTGCACCTCTCGCGATTTGACCTCGAGAGCGGGGAGCCGCTCGATCCACCGGCCGAGATTCCGCTCGGGGTTCACGTGGTGAGCGTCGACGATCAGGGGTGGGTGGTGCTTCAGACCTAGCCCTGCGCAGCGCGCTACGATGGGGGTCACGCGCACCAAATGCGCAAGAGGGGAGCCCCAATGCAGGAGATCAAGGATCGCGCCGCAAGCATCGCTGGCCTCGCCTTAGAGCGCGACGCAATCTTCTTGTACGACGCCCTCGCCAAGATTGAGAAGGATCCTGCGCGGCGCGGCGCCTTTGAGCGCATCGCCACAAGTGAGCGCCACCACGCCGCCATCTGGGAGGCGAAGCTCCTCAGCCTCGGCGAGCAGGTGCCTGCCAGCAAGCGCCCAAGTTGGCGCGTGCGCCAGATCACGCTCCTCGCTCGACTCTTCGGCACACGTGCCGTGAGTGACATGGTCAAGGCACTCGAAGGGTACGAAGAGGAGATCTACGGCGCCCACAGCGACGTTGCAGAGGTCACCGATATTGCCGCCGATGAGGCGAAGCACGCCGACATCTGGCGCGAACTCGATGCTGGCAAGAGCGAGGGTGCATATCGCGCTGGGCTCGCTGAGACGAAGGCGCGGGAGCCGTGGCACCGCGCCGGCAACAGCGGCACGCTGCGAGCGACCATCTTCGGCGTCTCCGACGGCCTTGTCTCTAATGCCGCCTTGGTGATGGGTATCGCCGGAGCGACCACGGTCAGTGGCCAGGGTGGCTTCGTGGTGCTTGCCGGTGTCGCAGGTCTCCTTGCCGGTGCGTTCAGCATGGGAGCGGGCGAGTACGTATCGATGCGCAGTCAGACCGAACTCCTTGAGCGCCAGATCGAACTGGAGCGCGCAGAGCTTGAGGCGATGCCCGAAGAGGAGGAGGCCGAGATCGCAGCGATCTATCAGGCGCGTGGCTTCCCCGATGAGGAGGCAAAGTCAATCGCCAAGCGCCTGATGGCCGATCCGAAGATTGCACTTGAGACGCTGGTTCGCGAAGAGCTCGGCCTGGACCCAGAGCAGCTTGGATCACCTTGGGGTGCATCCATCGGGTCGTTTATCGCCTTTGCGATCGGTGCATTTGTGCCGCTCTTGCCGTTCATCCTACTGGACGGCTCCACCGCACTCTTGATCAGCATCGCCTTGACGGCGGCCGCGCTCTTCGGTGTTGGCGCCGCGGTGAGCCTGTTGACCGGAAAGTCTGCAATCTATACAGGGTCACGCCAGCTCGCCATCGGCGCCGCAGCGGCAGCCATCACCTACGCCGTTGGATCGCTCATCGGGGTCAACATCTAAATGTTCCCGCTGCCGCCTGATCCGGTACTCATCGCGCTCGGACCACTCGTCATTCGCTGGTACGGCGTGCTGTACGCCATAGGCCTGCTGGTGGCTTATCTCTTCATGGTGCGCGAGGCGCGTCGTCGCTCGCTGAACGAGAAGCTCATCCTTGACGGGCTGATCATCATCTCCATTGCGGCACTTGCTGGAGGCCGCCTCTATCACGTGATTGATGCGTGGGACCGCCTCTATGCGGCAAATCCCATTGCCGCGATCATCCCGCCGTATGAGGGGCTTGGGGCACCAGGTGGACTCATCACGGGAGCCATCGCCCTCGTTGTGATCTTGCGCCGCTGGCGCCAAGAGCCGTGGGGCTGGGTCGACGTTGCTGGTCCGGCGATCCTGGTGATGCAGGCGATTGCGCGCTGGGGAAACTGGTTCAACCAGGAGCTCTACGGCACACCGACCGATCTTCCCTGGGGGCTCGCGATTGACTGCGTCCATCGTGCGATCAGCGTCTCGTGCGCAACCATCGGCGACGCAGCTACGTTCCATCCGCTCTTCCTTTACGAGTCGCTATCGGGTCTGGCGGGCGCACTGATCCTCCCCGCGCTCGGGCAGCGGCTCAAGGGGCATCTGCTTCCCGGCATGGTCGGCCTCGGCGCCGTCGCCTGGTACAGCGTGACCCGCCTCGCCCTCGAGGGCCTTCGACTAGAGAATTGGCGGGTGGGCGGCATTGCAACCGCCTACTTCGTGATGGGGGCGGTCTTACTGGCCACCCTGGCCGTCGCCATCGTGCGCCTGCGAACTGCCGCCCCCGCCAAGAAGCGGCGCCAGCGGTAGGATCAGCGTGCTCGGCGACACCGCCGAGGGAGGAGGGCTCATGGCCAAGATTCAGCGTCGCAAGGTCACCGTTATTGGCGCAGGGAACGTTGGCGCCACAACTGCACAGCGCATCGCTGAATCTGGGCTCGCCGATGTCGTTCTGATTGACATCGTTGAGGGGCTCCCACAGGGGAAGGGGCTTGACCTTGCCGAGGCGGCTCCGATCGTGGGTCACGACGCCCACATCATCGGCACCAACAACTACGACGACACGGCGAACTCTGATGCGATCGTGGTCACCAGCGGCATCGCCCGTAAGCCAGGGATGAGCCGCGGCGATCTGCTGAACACCAACGCTGGCATTGTTCGCAGCGTTGTGACCGAGGCAACGAAGCGCTCTCCTGACGCCATCTTGGTCGTCGTCACCAATCCGCTCGATGCGATGTGCCACGTGGCGCTGAAGGCCTCTGGCTTCCCGAAGCACCGGGTGATCGGCATGGCCGGCACCCTCGACTCCGCGCGCTATCGCACCTTCATCGCGCAAGAGGCCGGTGTGAGCGTTGAGGATGTGCGGGCGTTCGTGCTCGGTGGCCACGGTGACACGATGGTGCCACTGCCGCGCTACTCATCGATTGGCGGCATTCCGCTACCAGAGTTCCTCGCCGCGGATCGCATCGACGCGATCGTCAAGCGCACCCGCAGCGGTGGCGCGGAGATCGTTGAGCTACTGAAGACCGGCTCGGCCTACTACGCACCAGCCGCAGCGACATTCGAAGTAGTCGAGAGCATCCTGCTTGACCGCCGTCGCCTGATCCCATGCGCCGCGCTCCTTGAGGGCGAATATGGCGTCAAAGGTCTCTACGTTGGGGTCCCTGTCGTGATTGGCGGGAACGGCATCGAGAAGATCATTGAGATCACGCTCACGGCTGATGAGTCGGCCGCCTTCCAGCGCTCTGCAGATGCGGTGAAAGAGCTCGTTGATCTGCTCTAGCGCCAGCGGCGCTCGCGCTTAGAACCAGCGAGCGGTAATGACCTTCTTCGTGGTGTAGAACTCCACCCCGTCGCGACCGGTCGCGTGCAGGTCGCCGAAGAAGCTCTTGCGTCGACCGCTGAACGGGAAGAAGGCCATTGGGGCGGCCACACCAACGTTCACGCCGAGCATCCCCGAGGTTGCCTTGCGCTTGAACTCGCGCGCCGCAGAGCCGGAGGCGGTGTAGATGCTCGCGGCATTCCCGTACTCGTTCGTCTCGGCCATCAGGCGGAGCGCCTCATCGAGGTCCTTCGCGTAGAGCACGGAGAGGACCGGCCCGAAGAGCTCCTCGCGTGCGAGCGGTGACTCTGGTGTGATCTCAAGCAGCGTTGGGCCAACGAAGTAGCCCTTTGCAGGGCCGGTGCCGCGTCCGTCACGCAGCATCTTGGCGCCAGCGGCGACCCCTTCGTCGACCAGTCGGTGAATGCGCTCGCGCGCCTCGCCGCGAATCACGGGGCCGAGCGAGATGCCAGCATCAAGGCCGAATCCCATCTTGATCGTGTCAGCGTGTTCAACGAGTCGTGGCAGCATGCGCTCACGGGCCTCACCAACAAGGGTGAGCACGGAGCCGGCGAGACAGCGCTGCCCCGCATTGCCGAAGGCAGACTCCGCGATGTTCGGCACGCTCTGGTCAAGCACGGCGTCGGGCATGGCGATGATGTGGTTCTTTGCGCCACCGAGCGCCTGCACGCGCTTGCCACTCTTCGCTGCCGTCTCGTAGACGATGCGCGCCACGCGCTCTGAGCCGACGAAGCTGATCGCATCAACACCTGGGCTCGTGATCAGGCTGGTGACCGTCTCAACGGCGCCATGCACCAAGCCAACAACGCCCGCTGGAATGCCGGCCTCTTCGCAGATCTCAATGATGCGCTGCGCCGAGATTGGGGTGCGCTCGGATGGCTTCAAGATGAAGGAGTTACCACAGGCGATCGCGAGTGGCAGCATCCACATGGGAACCATGAATGGGAAGTTGAACGGCGTGATGCCCGCGACGACACCGACGGGGAAGCGCACCATCTCGGAGTCGATGCCGCGCGAGACCTGGTCGAGGTTCTGGCCCATCAGGAGCGTTGGGGCGCCACAGGCAAAGTCAACGACCTCAATGCCGCGGCGCACCTCGCCGGTGGCATCGCTCAGCACCTTCCCGTTCTCGGTGGTGACGAGCTTGGCGAGCGCCTCGCGGTTGTCGAGCATCGCCTCGCGCAACTTGAAGAGGTAGCCGGCGCGCTCTGGAGGCGGCATCTCGCCCCACTCAAAGGCTGCGGCGCGGGCGGCATCGACGGCTGCCTGCACGTCGGCGGCATTGGAGAGGGGCACGTAGGCGAGGGGGGCCTCGGTTGCCGGGTTTGGCACCACCAGCCGCTCGCTCGAAGAGGAGGCGACCCAGTGCCCGTTGATGAAGTTCTTTAGGGTGGCCGGGGCGCTCTGTGCGGCCAAGCTTTCAATAGTTGTCCCCATGGCGAGATTCTCGCCGATCTGCGCCCCGAGCGCAGCCCATGGCGTGATTGTCTCGCGCCACGCACCACCAGAAGGGGGGTATCCTGAGGGGTAAGAGGGCGCGCCTGCGCCTAACCGGCGGGAGGGACCATGAGCGCAGCCAAGAGAACCCCAATGAGTGGGCCAGAGATGGTGGCCCTCTCGAAGCGTCACACCATGACCGAATGGTCTGCGCAGGCTGCAGCGAACCCCATTCCAATTGCCCGCGCGAAGGGCTCCTGGTTCTGGACCCCCGAAGAGGAGAAGTTCCTCGACTTCAACAGCCAGTTGATGTGCACCAACATCGGCCACGGCGATGAGCGTGTGCTGAAGGCCATCACAGATCAGGCGGCCTCCCTGGCCTACGCGAACCCATTTATGGCAACGGAGCCACGCGCCCGACTCGGCGCGAAGCTCGCCGAGATCTGCCCTGGCGATATCGACGCCTTCTTCTTCACCAACGGCGGCGCCGAAGCGGTCGAGAACGCCTTCCGCATCGCGCGCCTCTACACAGGTCGTCACAAGATCGCCGCACGCTATCGCTCGTATCACGGCGGAACCTCTGGAGCGCTCAGCGCAACAGGCGACCCGCGTCGCTGGTTCGCGGAGCCCGCCTTTCCTGGCATCTTCCGCATCCCAGACTTCCACGAATTCGGCGCTGCAGAGCCACGCCCCGCTGCTGATGTACTTGCGGAGACCGAGAAGATCATTCGCTTCGAAGGTCCACAGACCGTCGCCGCGATTATTGTCGAGCCGGTTGTGGGCACCAACGGCATCCTCATTCCGCCCGATGGCTATATGCAGGGCCTGCGTGACATCTGCGACCGCCACGGCATTCTGCTGATTGCCGACGAGGTGATGGCCGGATTCGGCCGAACGGGGAAGTGGTTCGCCATTGACCACTCAGGCGTCGTGCCTGACATGATCACCATGGCGAAGGGTTTGACCAGCGCCTATGTGGCACTGGGTGCACTTGGCATGCGACGACCGATCGCCGATCACTTCGCCGAGAAGGTGTTCGGTGGAGGGTTGACCTACAACAGCCATCCGCTCGCCTGCGCGACTGCCCTCGCCACCATTGAGGTCTACGAGGAGGACGACCTGATCACCCGCGCCGCAACGATGGGGAAGACGCTCCGTGCGCATCACGAGCGGATGAAGGCAAAGCACCCCTGTGTCGGTCCAATTCGAAACATTGGCTTGTTCGGAATCATTGAACTCGTGCGCGACCCGAAGACGCAAGAGCCGATCGCGGCGTTCAATACGAGCGCACCAGAGATGGCGGCGCTCGGAGCGCTCTTTCGGAAGAACGGCCTCTATACAATCGTGCGATGGAATGGATTCTTCACGAATCCACCGCTCATCATCACGAACGAGGAGCTTGACTTTGCGTTTGATGTGATCGACCGCGGCCTGACAGAGGTTGACAAGGCCCTCGGGCTGGCATGAGCGATACTCGCGTCGGCGAGGGCATGGCACCACCGGTGATTACGGTGGTGCAGCGTGGCCAGATCACCGAGGTGGCACATCGTGGTGACGTGGCGGTGGTGGCCGATGGTGGCCGCCTCGCCGCAAGTGTCGGTGAGCCAGATCGATTGATCTCGTTGCGGAGCGCGGTGAAACCCTTCACCGCAGTGGCGGTGCTCGCCGCAGCAGACGAGGCCGGCTTCACGCTCGACGACGAGATGATCGCACTCGCCTCGGCGAGCCATGCGGGAGCGGACGAGCACACGGCGGTGGCGCAGCGCATGGTTGACATCTTCGGGCTGAACCCAGCACACCTGGTGCATGGTCGACCACAAAGCTTGCGTGGTGGCAGCGGTGATCTGCTCGCGCACATGTGCTCTGGGCAGCACCTCTCACTCTTGCTGCTGGCGAAGGCACGTGGATTTGATCCGATCGGGTACGACGCCTTCGATCACCCCGTGCAGCGCGAGCTGCGCACCGTGGTTGGTGAGCTGCTGAGCGTTGACCTACACGCAGCTCCGTGGGGGATGGATGGGTGCGCTATCCCCACCTCTGCGATTCCACTTCGCGCGGCGGCTGAGGGGGCGCGGCGCTGGGCCACCCCGCACGACCCACTCGTACCAGAGCGCTACCGCGCGCTGCTTGAGCGCGTTCGCGTCGCCGCCGTCAAGAACCCGCGCCTCATCTCTGGGGCAGGCTCTCTTGATACCGATCTCATTCGTGGCGGCGAGGGTCTCGTTGTGGCGAAGCAAGGCGCTGAGGGGCTCTGCCTCGTTGGCCTGCCGGGCTACGGCATCGCCGTGCGCACCGAGGATGGTGATGTCGCGGGGCGCTCCGGGCGCGTCGCAACGGTCGCCGTACTTGCGGCGATCGGTGCCAGCGTCGCCGCAGCCTCATCGCTCGAGGCGCATCGCATCGTGAACCTTGCCGATCCGCGGGGCGGCGCAGCACTCGCCACGGTATCTCCAGCAGCAGCGCTTTCGCTGCTTAAGGTTTCGTAGGCCATGTCAGCAGCGAAAATGCGCGTAGAAGAGGCGTGGCGAGTACTTGGTCTCCCTGCTCGGCCTTCTGCACTCGCCGTCAAGATTTCCTTCCGCCGATTGGCAAAGTCAACGCATCCTGATGTAATTGGGGGTGGTGAGGCGACGACTTTGCAGTTTGCGCGGATCACCGAGGCGTACGACGTTGCACTCGCTGACGCCATTGCAGCGGGTCGACTTGTTGGACCCGGTCGAGGCCAGCCACCAGCACGTCCAGCACCGGCGACTCGCCGTGCAGCGCAGCCGCCGCGATCGAAGTCTGGTGCACAACCAACAGCTAGTGCACGTCCCGGCTCCACGACATATGACGGAGCGACGGAGGAGGAACCGGTCTGGGATGGGGCCGCCTGGGTTGGTGCCGACTCCGGTACGTACTGGACGGTGAATCCGCGCGAGTACGCCGACCCTCGCAAGCATGGCCCCGAGTATCGAGCCCGAGGAAAACGACCTGTTCGGCGGACGCCGCGTGAGCGCACACAAGCGCAACCTGTTGCGCGACCTCAGAGAGCAGGGACACGCGGCGTGGCTCGATCGACCTCTCTCGCCGTTGGCGCCGCCTCGCTCGTTCTCATTGCGGTGCTGGTGAGCGGCTCACTTCGCCTGCTTGCGGCTGCGGCCCTCTTTGCACTTCTTGCGTTTGTGACCTTGAGTCGGCGTCGCAGGTAGGATCAGAACTATGGCAACCACACGTCGAGCAGCTATCACGGCGGCGGCGCAGGAGTATCTGCTCGCCTTCCGCAGCCACAGCGACGATGAGGGGGTCACCCCGTCACTCGTCGCGAAGGATCTCGAGGTCAGCAAGCAGGCGGCCGCTGAGATGTTCCGCCGACTCGCCGATGACCGACTGATCGCGCCGTGCAGCGGGCATGCGCGGCTTTGGAAGCTCACCGCCTCGGGCGAGAGCGCCGCCGATGCCGTCTTCCGCCGACACGCGCTTTTGGAGTGGCTTCTGACTGGGATCGTCGGCATGCCGTGGGCGGCGGCCGATGTTGAGGCGCGACGACTGCACTCGTCGATCTCGCCCGAATTTGAGACGCGCCTCGAGGAGATGCTTGGCCATCCGCAAACCTGTCCGCACGGGAATCCGATCGACCGGGCAACCGAAGCGCGGCGGCCGAAGGGGGAGCCACTCGCAGCGCTCGAGGCGGGCGAGGCGGCCACGATCTATCGCGTAACCGAGGCGGCCGAGACTGACGCCGCACTGCTCAGCTACCTCGAGGCACGTGGGCTCGTCCCTGGTGCAAAGATCACTGTCCTCTCGCGGAGTGCATCGCTGGATTCGCTCACGCTGGATGGGCCGATCGGTCGAGCCTCACTTGGCCTCCGTCCCGCTGCGCTCGTGCACGTCATACGCGGTGCCGTTGATGCTGCCCTCTTCCATCAGATTCCGGTCCGACCATGAGTGACGTCGTGCGCGTTCGCATTGCGCCGAGCCCAACAGGGCCGTTCCACATCGGTACGGCGCGAACGGCGCTCTTCAACCTGCTCTTCGCACGTCGCCATGGCGGCACCTACATCGTGCGCGTCGAAGACACGGACACGGCTCGCTCCACCAAGGAGTTTGAGGCGGACATCCTTGCTGGTCTTGCCTGGCTCGGCCTTGCCGCCGACGAGGGGGTGGTTGCGGAGGGGGAGCGTGGTGACCGTGGCCCTTACAGACAATCTGAGCGCAGTGAGCGATACACCGCTGTAGCAAATGAGCTGCGCGCTAAGGGGCTGACCTACCCCTGCTTCTGCACCCCAGGCGATCTCGACGCAGAGCGCAAGGCTCGTGAAGCCGCCAAGCTGCCGCCGCGCTACTCCGGACGCTGTTCCGCGATCCCTGCCGAAACCTCAGCCGCCCGCATCGCAGCAGGTGAGTCGGCGGCCCTGCGGTTCCGAATTAAGCCCGGCGTGGTCGTAATTGAAGATCTTGTCCGCGGGCGAGTGGAGATTGACAGTGACGCGCTGGGTGGCGACCTGGTGATCTTGCGCGCCGACGGCACGCCGCTCTATCACTTCACCGTTGTGGTCGACGATGCCGACATGGGGATCACCCACGTTATTCGCGGCGAGGACCACCTCTCCAACACGCCGAAGCACATCCTCCTCTTTGAGGCGCTCGGCGTGCCGCTACCGAAGTTTGCCCACCTGCCGCTGATCCTGAATCCAGACCGAACGAAGATGAGCAAGCGCAAGAGTCAGACCGCCCTCGTCGACTACCGAGCGGAGGGCTTCCTGGTTGAGGCGCTGATCAACTTCCTGGCACTGCTCGGCTGGTCAACGGGGAGCGAAGATGAGGTGCTCTCCATTGACGAGCTGCAGGAGCGGTTCAACCTTGAGCATGTGCAGAAGGCCGGCGCGGTGTTCGACCGCACCCGACTGGAGTGGCTCAACGGCCAATGGATTCGACGGCTGAGCAACGAGGAGTTGCTCGTGCGACTACGCCCCTTCTACGAGAGCGCTGCAGCAAACGGCACGTTGCAGCGAGCGGCCACCGACGCGGAGATCGTTGCGTTGATTCCCTTGATCCGTGATCGCATTCCGCTCCTCTCGTCTGCGGTCGCGCTCACCGACTTCCTCTTCGCCACCGCGCTCAAGCATGATCGTGCCGCGCTGGTACCGAAGCGTTGGGATGCCGCCACCACCCTGCAGGCGCTCGCGGCGGCGCGCCCGCTGATCGCTGAGGCGGTTGGCGAGGGTGAACAGCCACTCCTTGATGCCGAAGATCCGCTCGAGGCGCAGCTCCGGGCGCTCGCCGAGACGTCGGGCTGGAAGTCGGGCGACCTCTTCATGGCACTCCGTGTCGCGGTGACAGGGCGAACGGCAACGCCGCCACTCTTCGACAGCATGCGTCTCCTTGGCCGCGCCCGCGTGCTGGCGCATCTCGACGCCGCCGTTGCACTGGTGAGTGGCACCTAGCGTTTACATGGCGATAACACCCTCCCGTCAGAGTTTCGCCGTGGCTGAACAACCGATCAAGATTCTGCTGGTTGAAGATGAGCGAGCCCTCCGTGAGGCGCTCGCCGATGCGCTGACGGGCGAGGGATTCGTTGTCACCCAGGCCGACACCGGCGCTTCAGGGCTCGCCGCCTTTCGCGCCGCTCCACCAGACCTGATCCTGC
The DNA here is from genome assembly GCA_040397255.1 of Candidatus Limnocylindrus sp. Taxonomy (GTDB): domain Bacteria; phylum Chloroflexota; class Limnocylindria; order Limnocylindrales; family Limnocylindraceae; genus Limnocylindrus. Next base: position 43,852 of record JBBAWJ010000002.1, on the reverse strand, counting down.
TCGACCTGATGCTCCCCGAAATGGGCGGCATTGAGGTCTGCCGATCGATTCGCAGCAGCTCGCGCGTGCCGATCATCATGGTCACGGCAAAAGCGTCTGAGAGCGATCGCATCAGCGGCCTTGACCTTGGCGCCGATGACTATGTGACGAAGCCCTTCTCCTCCCGAGAACTCGTCGCGCGCATTCGGGCAGTGCTCCGCCGCGCTGAGACTGGGGCTAGCCCCGTTGCGGTGGGCTCTCGCCTCCGCATTGCCGAGGCGGAGGTTGACCTCGAGGGTCAGCGGGTACTGCGAGACGGCACCGTGGTGCACCTCAAGCCGAAGGCCTTCCAGCTGCTGGCGTTCCTCATTGAGAACACGGGTCGTGTGTATACCCGCGAGCAGCTCCTCGACAAGGTGTGGGGCTATGACTATGCCGGCGAAACACGCACGGTCGACGTGCACATGCACGCCCTGCGCCAGGCCATGGAGGCGATCCCAGCCGAGCCGGTGGCCCTCCAGACGGTTCGCGGGATCGGCTACGTTCTCCGCCGCCCAGCCTGATCCACATACCCCTCCTGAACGAGAGCCCCGCGCGCGGGTAGGATTGACCACATGCGCATCAGCGAACTCTTCTTTACGACCCTCCGGGAGGACCCCGCCGACGCGGAGATGCCTTCCCATCGCCTTCTGCTGCGCGCTGGGTATATTCGGCCGCTGGGTGCCGGGATCTACTCACTCCTCCCACTCGGCATGCGCGTCAACATGCGTGTCACCCAGGTGATCCGTGAAGAGATGAATGCGATCGGCGCCCAGGAGATGTTGATGCCGGTCGTGCATCCCGCCGACCTCTGGCGCGAGACGGGGCGCTACGACCAGATCGGCCCAGAGATGGGCCGCTTCAACGATCGCGGTGGCCGCGACATGGTGCTGGCGATGACGCACGAGGAGGTGGTGACCGACCTGCTGCGCAAGCTAATCAACTCGTGGCGCCAACTCCCACAGCAGATGTACCACTTCCAGACCAAGTGGCGCGACGAACCACGGGCGCGCGGCGGACTCATTCGCGTGCGCGAGTTCACGATGAAGGACGCCTACAGCGCCGACCGTGATGAGGCGGGCCTCGACCGCTCCTACAAGCTCTACTACCACGCCTACACGCGCATCTTTGCGCGACTCGGACTAGAGGCGATCGCCGTGGCTAGCGACGTTGGCATGATGGGCGGCTCGCTGGCCCATGAGTTCATGGCCTTCAGCACGTTTGGTGAAGATAGCCTCGTGCTCTGCGATGGCTGCGGCGCTGCGGCAAACCGCCAGGTCGCCGCCGTGCGGCGCGAAGTCGGGGCGACTGCGCCACAGGAGCCGCTCAAGGAGATCGCAACGCCAGGTGCCTCAACCATTGATGAACTCGCGGCACAGCTCAAGGTTCCTGCATCGACCTGCGCCAAGGCGGTCTTCTTCGCCGACCGCGATGGCCGGCTAATCGTTGCCATTGTGCGCGGCGATGATGAGGTTGAGGAGACAAAGCTCACCAACGCCATCGGCGCACGAGACCTGCGGCCCGCCCGCGAGGAGGAGATTCGCGCCGCCGGCATGGAGCCAGGGTACGCATCGCCTGTTGGCATCAAGGGTGCAACCGTGGTCGTGGATGAGCTAGTCGCGTCGACCGCCAACATGGTCGCAGGGGCGAACAAGGCGGGCTATCACCTTACTGGCGTGAACGTCGGCCGAGACTACACACCGACCGCTGTCGCCGACATCGCCTCAGCGAAGGTGGGCGATGCCTGCCTCGCCTGTGGCGGCCAGCTACGCATTGAGAACGGCATTGAGGTTGGCAATATCTTCAAGCTCGGCACCCGATACACCGGAGCGCTGGGCGCCACCTACGCCGACGAGGCGGGGGTCTCGCACCCGATCGTGATGGGCTCCTACGGGATTGGCGTTGGTCGCGCGGTCGCCTGTATCGCCGAGGCGCACCACGACGAGAAGGGCCTCTCCTGGCCGATCTCGATCAGCCCCTTCGACGCGCAGGTTGCGATCGTTGGCGCGAACAAGGATCCGAAGGTGACCGAGATCGCGTTCGCCCTTGAGGCTGAGGCGGAGGCTGCCGGCATCGAGCTGCTCGTCGACGATCGCGCCGAGACGCCTGGCGTGAAGTTCGCCGACGCCGAACTGATCGGTGCCCCATGGATGATCACCATCTCACCACGCTCGCTTGAGGCTGGCGGCGCAGAGGTCACACGTCGATCGACGGGCGAGCGCAGCGTCCTCCCAATCGGGGCAGTGCTCGACGCAATTCGTGCCGCACAGGCCACCGATCGCGCCGCCGTTGAGGCGGAGCTACTCGCGCGCGGCTATCCACCGCGACATGCAGCGCGCGATCCTCACCCAGCCGCCTGATGCCAGACTTCGTCATCGGGCTTGCAACGGTACTCATCTCTGCAGGGATCACCTATCTGATCGTTCGCCGCATCACAGCGCAAGATATTGCAACCGAGGCCGATCGCGCTGCGCGCGAGAGCAGCCGGGCAGACGTTGCCTGGGACCGCGCCGATCGCCGATCTGAGCGCCTGAACGCACTCCTGGAGGCGACCGATGACGCCATCCTCCGTGTCGGCTCCGATCTTGTGATCCGTGCCGCGAGCCCGGTCACTGGCGAGATCCTCGCCCGCGGCGATGTGCAGTTCCGTGGCATGCCACTGATTGAAGCGACGGTTGACTTCCGACTTGAGGAGCTCACCCGCAAGGCGATCGCTGGCGAAGTGCATCGCGGCGAGATCGACATTCGTGACGGTCGACTTGGGCACTCCGACGATGCGCGTCACGTCTCTGTGGTGGCGGCTCCAGATGGTGATGGCGGGGCCTGGCTCGTCTTGCGCGACCTCACTGAGGTGCGTCGACTGCGACAGATCCGCACCGAGTTCGTGGATAACCTCTCGCATGAGCTGCGGACGCCGCTCTCAACGATCCGCCTCCTCGCGGAGACGATTGGCGGTGCCGCCGCGAAGGGCGACGTTTCTGGTGTGGCAAGCCGCAGCGCCAAGATCGAGGTTGAGGTGCTTCACCTCGTGCAGATGGCCGATGAGATGCTCGATCTCGCCACGCTCGAGGCGGGGGAGATCTCGCTCCGCAAGGCCGAGTTCGATCTTGTCGCCTTGGCTGAGGAGGTCGCGCAGCGGTTCACCCCGGTCGCGGCACAGCATGGCGGCGGCATTGATGTGATCGGCACGGGCCCACTCCTCATTACTGGCGACCGCGATCGCCTACGCCAGGCGGTGGCGAACCTCGTCCATAACGCCGTGAAGTACAGCCGCGAGGGCGGGCGAGTAGAACTACAGATTGACCGACTCGGCGATGGCGGGACACAGATTGCGGTGGTTGATCACGGCATTGGCATTGACCGCGCCCACCTTTCGCGCATCTTCGAGCGCTTCTTCACGGTGGAACGAGTCGATGGTGGTGCGGGGGCTGTGGGCGGCGGTGGAACCGGACTCGGCCTCGCGATCGCCCGACACGCCGTGCTTCGTCACGGTGGCGACATCACCGTTACCTCAACCGCTGGCGTTGGAACGACCTTCACGATGACGCTGCCAGCCGCCGGAGCCGAATCCTGAGCCGTCGCTCGAGCGCGATCGGTCACGCCCGCGAGACACTCCAGCGCCCGATTCTCCTCGCACATCGCGGGGCCCACGATGCAACGCTCCGTGAGAACAGCCTCGCCGCGCTTGTTGCAGGCGCGGAGCAGTGCGATGGTGTGGAGTTTGATGTGCGCTTTAGCGCCGATGGGGTAGCGGTGATCGTGCACGATGAGACGCTGGATCGAATCTTTGGGGTGCCACGGCGTGTTAGTGAGCTCTCAGTTGGCGAGCTCGCGGGACTCGGTGTGCCAACGCTCGCGGAAGCGCTGGCTGCCATGCCGGCCACCACGCTGATCGACCTAGAGCTAAAAGAGCAGCCCACCGACGCGCTTTTTACGACACTCGCTGCCGCGCGCGGAGCAGAGGCGGAGGGGGTCGTCATCTCAAGCTTCTACCCGGGCGTACTCCGTGCCGTCGAAGAGCGCGCGCCTGGCTGGTCGCGTTGGCTGAACGCTGAAACCACGGCAGAGGCGGAGCGAGCGACTGAACTTGGCTGCGTCGGCCTCTCTGTGTCAATTGATCTATTGGACGATGCGAGCATCAGCCGCTGGCGAGCAGCGGGGCTCGAGGTTGCGGCCTGGACCCTTCGAGGCGTGCAGGGTGTCAGATGGGCGAGTGATCTGCGTCTTACTGCCATCTGTGTTGAGGGTGAAGGGGCTACTGCCGCTCGCGCGGCGACGCGTTAGCGCTCGCTCTTCGGAGCGCGTAGGTGCGCGGGTGGAACAAGCGCAACGAGGCGGCCGCTCCCTGGTGTGTATGGGGCGGGGATGTCGATGCGGATCATCGACCCCTTCTCAACGGGAATTGTTGCGATGCCGGTCAGCTCGGCGATTAGATTGCCGAGGTGCGGCTGGTGCCCAACGAGGAGTAGGGCGTCGTTACTACGCCGAGTGAGGAGCTTGGCGACGTAGGCTGCTGTTGGGCCACTGGCGAGCTGCTCGTCGATGGTGGCGGTGGTCTCTAGCGCTGCGGCGATTACGGCGCAGGTTTCGGTGCAGCGGCGAGCTGGGGAGGTTCGGAGCGATCCGACGTTGGTGCCAGCGGCAACGAGTGCCGCCGCAAGTCGGGCAGCCTGCTTGACCCCCTTAGAGCTGAGTGGTCGCTCTGCATCTGGGCCAATCCATTCGGCTGGATCACCAGCGTCGGCATGGCGGACGATGTAGAGGCGCTTCAACTCGTTGGTTGACGTTGAGCTGTCTGAACTCAAGGATTGAGGTCCTCAACCTCTCCAGAGGCAAGGTAGACGATGTCTTCGGCGATGTTGGTGGTGCGGTCCCCGATGCGCTCGAGGTAGTGCGCTGCGAAGAGGAGGCGAGTCCCGCGGGCAACGTTGGACTTATCCGCCTCCATCAGGCGGATGCACTCATCAAACGATTGGCGGTAGAGGGCGTCAATCTGGTCGTCGCTCACGGCCACCTCACGGGCCCGTACTGGGTCGGCGTCAACGAGCGCCATCAGGATGCCGTGCAGCTGCGTTGCCGCTAGCTCGCCGATCTCGGGGAGGTGGAGGTAGCGCTGCAGCGCTGGCTCTGGGGCGAGCTGCGCGGCGATCTTTGCAACAGAAGCTGCGTGGTCGCCAATTCGCTCAAGCTCGTACGCCACGTGGTTCATCATCAGGAGGTTGCGCAGGTCGCGGGCCACCGGGCTCTGTGTGGCGATAGTGGTGGTGATTGCGGTGATGGCCTCGTGCTGCATGTCATTGATTTTTCGATCGCCGATGATGACCGCCGTGGCCTTCTCGGCGTCGTGGGTGACGAGCGCATCGAGGGCGTCACGGATCGCCGCCTCCGCCATGCTCCCCATGCGGATAACGGTCTCCTTGATGTGGCGCAGCTCGCGGTCAAGCGGCTCGCGGGCACCCTGTGGCGCCGCCGTGGCCCCATCAGTCGCGGTGCGTGCAAGGATCTCCTCGATCTCGTTCTCAACTCGGCCGTGGTCGTCTCCTGCTGCCATTTACCCTCCTCACTCTCCGCTGAATTGTTCTACATCCTACCGCCCCAGCCCTGCCAGGAGGGAATCACGGTTCGCGGTTAGGATGCGTGGATGTTGCCTGCTCGGCGTTCACGCAGTGTTCACGCGGCGAGGCCGCGTTCAGGCGGTGCCCCTCGCCCCCCCAAGGCTGCCCGTGGCCGGGTGGGGAGCTCTGAGGCTGGCATCCCGCGGGTCTGTGCCGTGGTCGATATTGGCTCCAATTCAACCCACCTGTACGTGGCGGTTTCGGACGGGGTGCGCCAAGAGGTGATCGCCGATGAGTCGATGCCGATTGAGCTCGGTCGGCTGGTCGAACAGGATCGAATGATCGGGCGCAAGGCCACGACAGCGATCAGTGAGGCGCTTGCCGCCTTTCGCACACGGGCCAGCATCCTGGGTGCCGACGAGTTGTTTGTCGTTGCCACCGAGCCATTCCGTCGCGCCCGTGATCAGGAGAGTGTGCTGCGTGCCCTGCGTGGACCAAAGGTCAACGCACCGATCGTGCTGACCCATGAGGAGGAGGGGCTCCTCACCGTACTTGGCCTTCACCATGGACACGACCACTCTTTGCCACAGCTTGTCGTTGATATTGGCGGTGGCTCGACCGAAGCCGTTGAACTCCACCCTGGCGAACTTCCTCGCGCGATCGGTATCTCGGTTGGCTCTGCGCGCCTCATGGCGCGCGTCTCGTATCAGGACCCACCGCGTCCGCGCGAGTGGCAGGAGCTCCGTCGACACGCCCAGATCGCGCTGGCCGACCTTACCGTTGCCGATGTTCACCGTCTCATCTTGGTGGGCGGAACTGCAACGCGCCTGCTCAAACTTGTTCCGGCAACCCTCATTAGTCGCACGATTGAGCGCGAAGATCTCGCAGCGATGGGGGAGCGGCTCGTGGCACTGACGGCAAAGGAGGTTGCGGAGCGCTTCGCAATTTCGCAGCGCCGCGCGCGACTCCTTCCAGCTGGTATTGCGATTGTAGAGGCGCTCCTGCAGCGAACCACCGCGCGCGAGGTCACCGTTGACCGCGGCGGTATTCGCGAGGGCTTGGTCGTCGCCGTAGCGCGAGCGGGTGATGCATGGCGCGAGGCCCTCCCAACCCTCGTCATGGAGACTCGGGCAGGCTCCTCGCGCTAGAGCGAGATTGAGAGCAGCCGGGCTGCACGGTCAACCTTTGATTCGCCACCAACCTCAATCCCTGGCTGCGCCGCGAACCACGCGCTGAGTTCGCTGGCTGCACGATCACGAGCCTCAAGCGAAACGGTGGCAAGGAACTCAATCTCGAGTTCCGTCCAGCGGCGATCTCCTTCGGGTATCGGCGCACCCGCGCGTACCTCGTCCACGCTGAGCAGTGCAATCTCTCCGTCGCTATTCGAGAGCGCCGCCGGTTGGCGCTCCTGGCGCAGTGTGAGATACGGCTGCAGGCGATCGAGCACCTGGGCCACATCAACTCCAGCCTCCGTGAGCTTCGCGACAATCTCAGGGGGGAGCTCTTCGTTCCGTTCTGGTGCGCGCTCAATCTCTATCCGTTCACTCAGCGGCCCTGAAGGGCCCCCGGTCCGCTCGGACTTAAGCGTGTACCGCAGCGCGTCGCCATCGGATCGGCGGCGTCGCAGTCGCCAGCCAGCGGTGAGAATCTGGCCGCGATAGTCCAGGTACTCATCAAGGAGGTGGAGCGTGGGCTGCGCTTTGGCCACTCGGTAGCCGTTGGGCAGTGCGGGGATGTGCGCATGATCGAGAAGAAATTTTAACTCGCGCTCCATGGGGAGATTATGCCTGAGAAGCGGCGATTGCCACCTGTCTCAGGGCTTCAAACGACGAGTTGGCCGTGTCTGTGAGGCGCTCCCAGGCCCCATCTGGCTGTAGCTCCCAGGCGTTTGAGGTATCGGCGAGTAGTGCGGCGAGGATCTCCTCGGTCTTGCGGCGCACCTCACCCTCCTCTAGTGGGAAGAGCACCTCCACGCGTCGGTCGAGGTTGCGCTCCATCAGGTCCGCACTTCCGGCGAAGAGTTCAACCCCATCTGGCCCCGCAAAGCGATAGATGCGGCTGTGCTCCAGGTAGTCGCCGATGACCGAGCGGATTCGAAGGCGAGTCCCATGGCGCGCCGGATTCGGTAGAAGCCCGCACATGCCACGCACGATGAGGTCCATCGAGACACCCGCCTCGGCGGCGCGGTCAAGGGCCGCAATCATCTCTGGATCAATCAGTGCGTTCACCTTGATGGTGATGGAGGTCTCAGCGCCACCTCGTGCCTGCTCGGCAAGCCGCTCAATGCGCCCCCTGATCTCACTGCGCAGGTGATCTGGCGCTACGAGGATGCGCTTGTAGGCCGAGGTGCGCGCAGCACCAGTCAGGAAGTTGAAGAGGACCCCCACATCGGTGCCGATCACATCGTTCGTGGTGAAGAGGCCGATGTCGGTGTAGCCGCGTGCCGTCTTCGGGTTGTAGTTGCCCGTGGAGAGGTGCACATAGCGGTGAATGGAGGAGCCCTCTCGCCGCGCGATCAGCGTCGCCTTACAGTGCGTCTTGAGGCCCATCACGCCGTAGACCACATGCGCCCCCGCCTCTTCGAGTCGCCGTGCCCACTCGATGTTCGCCGCCTCGTCGAAGCGGGCCTTCAGCTCAACCAGCACCACCACCTCTTTGCCAGCGTGGGCGGCGCGGATCAGGTGTGCAGGGATGCTTGAGGTCGCCCCGGTGCGATAGAGCGTGGAGCGGATGGAGAGAACATCAGGATCATCAGCAGCCTGGGCGAAGAGCTGGTCGACGCTCGCCTCGAAACTCTCGTATGGGTGGTGCACCAGCAGGTCACCCTCAGCGATCACCTTGAAGATGTCGCCGTTTGGTGACGCGCTCGACTTACTCGCAGCGATGCGCGCCGGCGTGACCGGTTGCCAACGCGGAGCACGCAGATCAGGGCGAGGGAGGCTTGCCACTTGCAGCGCGACGGAGAGGTCAAGCGTCCCCTGGACAACCTGCACCTCACTCTGGCCGATCTCAAGTCCCACCAAGAGCATCTCAAGCAACGCGCTCGGCATCTCGGTGCCAATCTCTAGGCGCACCACGCTGCCGAATCGGCGCTGGCGGAGCCCCTCTTCGATTGCTTCCAGAAGGTCGTCCGCTTCGTCTTCAGCGGTGTCGAGGTCGGCGTCGCGCGTGACCCGAAACAGGCGTGCGTCAAGAATCTCTGTGCCGGGGAAGAGGAGATCAAGGTGGGCCAAGATCAGCTCTTCCATCAAGATCCAGTCGCCGTTACCGAATTGCACCATGCGCCCGAGGATTGTCGGCACCTTTACGCGCGCAAGTGAGATCTCCTGGTCGTCATGTGCACGGAGCCGTATCGCGAGCGAGAGGCTGAGCGAGCTAATCAGCGGGAATGGGTGGCCCGGGTCAACCGCGAGGGGAGTCAGCACGGGGAAGATCTCTCGTGTGAACCGCTCCGTGAGGATCGACTGTTCGGCGGCATCGACGTCGGCCCACCTTCGAAGTGGCAACCCCGCGCTGCGGAGCTCCTCAATGAGCGTGTTCCAACTCCCTTGCGCCGACTCGGTAAGGAGGCTGGTCGCTTCGCGAATCAGTGCAAGCTGCACGTCGGGGGTTCGGCCGTCAGGTCCAGGGGTGCGCACGCCGGCGACCTGCTGATCTCGAATGCCAGCGACGCGCACGCCGTAGAACTCATCAATGTTCGATGCGACGATGCCAAGGAAACGGAAGCGATCAAGAAGCGGACGCTTGCTGTTTGACGCCTCAGACAGCACGCGCGCATTGAAGGCGAGGAGCGAGAGCTCGCGACTGACGCCAAGCGTCATCGTGGTGCACTCATGCACGTAGCGCAGGAGCAGCGCTGGCGAAGCAGCGACCAGGTGTAGTAGCCGGTGCGATGGCCATCGCCCCAGAAGAGGCAGAGCGCATAACTGCCAACCAATTCGCCACCTTCGAGCTTCGTCTGGCTCGGGCTGAGGGTCGGATTAGCATCGAGCCAGCCAGGGAGGCCAGCCTCGCCGCGACAATAGGCACAGGGGCAGAGCCATCGCAGTGGAATCGACTCATAGGTGCTCACGTGCCCATCGCGCCAATCTAGTTCAAGGCGCTGTTGCTCACGGAGGATGCGAATGGCGACGGGGGCTCCCTGTGCTGGTTCCTGCATGCGGTGATTCTAGGCTTCGCAGGTAAACGCCAGATAAGCGGCTACGATGATGCACATTAGTGGGGGTATTGATGCCAGAAAAGCGCACCAGCACACGACAGGCGCCTCGCACGAACCGAGCGTGGCTGGCCGTCGTTGACCGCCTGGTCGCCTCGGCGACGCTGCTCCTCGTACTCCTGGTGGCGCCAAGCCCTTGGACGCTCCCAACCGACACGAATGCCCCCGCACTCCTGCGCGCCGTTATCGTCTCCCAGCCACTCCCAGGCGAGGGGGGATCCTCCGGTAGCGCGACCGTTGAGCTGCTTGAGGGCCCACGGCTTGGAGAGCGCCTAACCGCCTCGGTTGATCAGGCAAGCGACATTGCAGGGTCAATTCCGTACAACCAGGGTGATGAGGTCCTCCTCACGCAGATCACCGACGTCGGTGGGGCAGAGGTCCTCGCCGTTGCGGATCGCTCCAGAGGGACTGCGCTGCTCATCGCTCTTGCAATCTTTGCCATCGCGGTCGTAGCGATTGCAGGAGCGGTCGGTGCACGTGCGCTCCTAGCGCTCACCGTTACCGGCGTCGTACTCCTGCGATTCGGGATTCCCGCGCTCCTCTCCGGAGCCTCACCCCTGGTCGTCGCCGGCGCGATCTCCCTGGTCGTCGGAGTGTCATCCGTGGTGATTACGGAAGGGCTCAATCGTCGCTCAACTGCAACGATCTTGGGGATCGGAGGGAGCCTGATCGCCGTCGCACTTATCTCGGTTCTTCTCGATCGCCTCCTCGCCTTCACACCGTTTGCCGGCGATCCAGACCTTGTGAGCCTCATTCCGATCCTTGGTGGCAACGTTGATCTTCGCGGCATTGGACTTGCCGCGGCAATGATCGGCACGCTCGGCATCGTGGACGATGTGGCCGCCACGCAGGTCGCCGCCGTTGAGCAGATTCGCCGAGCAGATCTGCGCGCGGGCACGCTCGATGTCGGCAGTCGGGCGCTGGCCATTGGGCGCTCCCACGTCGGGGCGGTGATTAACACCTTGCCGCTCGCCTATTTCGCGGCGTCACTGCCACTTGTGGTGGCCGCCCTGATCGCCCCTGGTGGTATCGCGAGCCGACTCAGCACCGAAACCGTTGCGGTTGAAGTGGTACGCGCCCTCGCGGGCACCGCCGGTGTGCTCTTGGCAATGCCACTCGCGACCGCGAGTGCACTCTTGATTGGCGTGGGCGAGGAGTAGTTAGCTCGTCCCTAGTCGGTAGCCAACCCCACGGACTGACTCAGGGAGTGGTCCGCCAGCCTCCTCAAGCTTGCTGCGTAGGCGTGCGACGTGTGGCTTCAGCAGGAGCGGGTCCGGGGTGGCCTTGTTCGGCCAGGCGGCGACGAGGAGTCGCCGCTGCGGCACGACGCGACCCTTGACGGAGGCGAGGGCCTCCAAGATGTTGAACTCTGTCTTGGTGAGGGCGAGGAGCTTTGATCCGACGTGGACCTCATGCCGACTGATGTCGATGCGCAGACCTGCAGCACCAACGATCGTGCGGTCGCGAGCAGAACCGTCGGCCGGCTCACCACCGCGTCGCAGGGCGGCGCGCACGCGGGCAAGGAGCTCCTGGCGGCCGAACGGCTTGGTCACGTAATCGTCGGCGCCAGCGTCCAGGGCATCGACCTTCGCGGTCTCATCAGCTTCGCCAGTCAGCACGATGATTGGCGTGGCGCTGCGGGTGCGAATCTCGTGAATGACGTTCAGCCCGTCGCGGCCGGGCATGGCGAGGTCGAGAAGCACCAGTGCCGGCTTCGTGGCGTCAAACTTCTCGACCGCCTCGACGCCGTTATAGGCGGCGTGCACCAGGTAGTCGCCGGCGGTTAGCAGGGCCGAGATCGCACCAACGAGCGCCGGGTCGTCATCGACCACCAAGATCGATAGGGGCGTGGGTGGCGTCGCTTTGCTCATGTGGCAAGTATGCCGTGAGATGCGGAGGCGAGTGGCAACGTGAGAAGGAATCGGCTCCCACCGAATCCGTTCGGCTCGATCTTGATCTCGCCCCCCATCGCCCCCATCAGGCGGCGTGCCGCGTACAGGCCGATCCCGGAGCCGCTCATGGAGGGGCGTTGCGTTCGGCGAACGAAGGCCTCAAAGACCTCCTCCCAGTCTTCGCGCGGGATTCCCACCCCATCGTCGGTGAGATAGAGCTCGGCACGACCGTCGCGAGCCCAGCAGCCAATCGAGACCGGTTCGCCTACGGGGGCGTACTTCGCCTCGTTCTCTAGGAGGTGTCCGAGCACCTGGCGAAAGCGACTCTCATCGGCGAGCACGATGATCGCCGACTCTGGCTCCTCCCAACGAAGGGAGTGATTGCGCAGGAGTGGCGCCATCTCCCGAATTACCGCACCGGTGATCTCACCGAGGTTCATCGGCGCGCATTGAAGTGGAAGGCTTGAGCCCGGTCGGGCGGCGGTGAGGATGGAATCAATCTGCAGGTTAAGGCGACCAACCTGCTGCATTGCCGCCTCCCGCCAGGCGGCGAGGTCGGCTGGCTTCGCGGGAGATGCGCCAGATGCTGCATCGGAGAGCAGCTCTACATAGGCACTCAGAACGGCGAGTGGTGTGCGCAGTTCGTGGGTGACGAGTGAGAGGAGTTCGGCGCGTGCGGTGTCGATGAGCGCGATCTCATCGTCGCGACGCGACACCTACGACCTCGAGGCGTCGCGCTCCGCGAGCCAGCGCTCCGCGTCAAGTGCGGCGCGACAGCCATCGCCTGCGGCGGTGACCGCCTGACGGTAGCGGTGGTCATGCACGTCACCGGCAATGAAGACACCGTCAATCTGGGAGGCAGACGTCTCGCTCTCGAGCTGCAGGTAGCCCGCCGCGTCAACGGGGAGTGCGCCGCCGAGCATTGCCGTATTCGGCTTGTAGCCGATCGCAACGAAGAGCCCGCCAGCGGCGAGTCGCTCTGGGGCGCTGGTAGCGCCAGGAGTGGTGTCGCGCAACATGACGGCCTCTGTGCTCTTCTCTCCGAGCACCTCAATCACTTCGCGGTTCATGTGCAGCTCGATGTTCGCGTGTGCTTCGACGCGTGAGATCATGATCTTGCTGGCGCGGAAGGTTTCGCGACGATGCACGACGTGCACCTTGGTTGCGAAGCGCGTGAGGAAGAGCGCCTCTTCAAGAGCGGTGTCGCCTCCGCCAACCACAACGACCTCCTGCCCCTTGAAGAAGAATCCGTCGCAGGTTGCGCAGGCGCTTACGCCACGCCCGCGAAGGCGGGTCTCAGACTCAAGTCCGAGCCAGAGCGCCGATGCACCAGTCGCGACGATGATCGCTTCAGCGCGGAATTCGCGACCAGCGCTCCACACCCGGTGAGGCTGAGCACTCAGGTCAACCCGGTCAACATCTTGGTCGACCATGACCGAACCGAAGCGCTCCGCCTGCGCGCGCATCTTTGCCATCAGCTCTGGGCCGTCGATCCCATCAGGGAATCCTGGGAAGTTCTCGACCTCGCTGGTCAACATCAGCTGGCCGCCAGGGGCGTAGCCACCGATCACGACAGGGGCCAGGGCGGCGCGAGCGGCATAGATCGCCGCCGTCAGGCCAGCAGGCCCAGAGCCGAGAATCAACAGCCTCGTCTCCGTTGGGGCGGCGGCTGCGGCCTTTGTGGCGACGGCAGGCTCGGCTGCTGGCGCAGCTCCACCGAAGTCAATCGTCAGCCCGAATCCCTTGGGGGTCTCTGCGCTTGTCATGGGGCGATTCTACGCCCCTTGCAGAAATGGGCTGATGGCCTACCGGAAGAGGTCCCAATCGGGGGGCATCAGGCTCGACCGGGCGCTCCCATCCTCTGCGACCTGAGGGTGTGCACCGCGGATGAGGGCGAGCGGGCGACGGGCGGTCTTGCCGAGGGCGAGTTCGGCGGTGGCAGCGATCTGGTCAGCGACGGCGCGTACCGTTGCCGCCATCATCCGCCCATCGGCGTCGGGTTTGCCGCGCAGATCCTCAAGCGCCGCAATGCCAGCCACGCCAATCGCAACGTCGGTGATGCCGAGACGCCACGGGCGGCCGAAGGAGTCGGTGATGATGACTCCGGGTGCCACGCCGGTGCGCAGGCGGATCGCCTCACGAATCGCGCGCGCCGAACCATCTGGATCGCGCGGCAGGAGTGTCACCACCTCGCCACTGCGCGGGCCAACGTTGCTGGCATCTACGCCAGAGTTTGCGAGAACAAATCCGTGCGCGGTCTCGGTGATGATTACGCCGCGATCCATGCGCACGACGCGCACCGCCTCTTGCAGCACCACTTCGACCTGGCGCGCGTCGCGACCCCACTTCGTCGCGTACTCTACCGCCTCTGGTCGCGGCGTGATGGTGGACAGCTCAACGATGGCCCCCTCCGCCTTTGAGACGATCTTCTGGGTAACGGCGATCACATCGTCGCCGCGCAGTCCGCCAATCGCGCTCGTCGCTGCGATCGTCGCCACGCAGCTGGCGATCATGGCTGGCAGGTCGTCGCCCGGTTGGATCTCGCCGAGCCCGTCAATGGGGAGTGCGAGCAGGCCCTCGGTCGGCGTTGGTGTGGCTGCTGTCCGCTCGCGCTCCATGGCGATCTGCAGGTCTTTGGGGGTATCAAGGTCGGCGGCGAGTGGTGAGCTGAGCGTCTCCACCGCGCCCCCATCGCGGCTCAGCTCGTTGCGATGCGCCGCTGCACTGTTCGCTCCGAACTGCGGCGTAAAGGTGTGCGGGAGTGGCACCAAGATGGCCGAGGTTCCGCCATCTGGTGATGCGAGGAGGCCTGGCTGCGACCCCGACCAACCGCTCAGGAGCGCATCGATGTTCGCCGCCGAAATCTCGGCAAGGTCCACCGGCAGAATCAGCACCGCAGACGCGCCGCTCGTGGCTGCGTGGCGTACGCCGAGCGTGATCGCCACATTCAGGTCAACGCCACCGTCATCGAGTGCCTCATGCCCGCCACTGCGCGCGAGGGCGCGGGCGAGTGGATCGGGCGAGACCAGGATGACGCCGTGGAGGCTCGCGGCGCGGCCGAGCGCCAAGAGGGTGCGCTCAAGCAGGCGTGCAGAGAACTCGCGCCGCTCCTCCTCACTGAGGAGTGGCGCCATGCGCGACTTCGCCGAGTCGATGGAGCGGAAGGGGAGTACTGCGGTGACGGTCACGAAACGGCGAGGACGGCGCGTGCCACGGCGAGGCGCGCAGCATCGTCAGACATCACGATCGGCGCAGCAACGCTCTTGCGGACGTGTGGTGTGAGTGCGGCGGCAAGCGCAGGCGTGAGGTCCGACGTCTCAACAAGGAGCGCATCCATCAGTCCAGTCAGATGCTTGGCGACACCCGCTGGTGAGACGTCGAGCCCTGCGGCGGCGAGCATGCGATCGGCCGGCCCCTTCAGCGCCTTTCCGCCAACGATCGGTGAGACCCCCACCACCTTCGCGCCGCGCGCTCGTGCCGCCGCGATCGCCTCGCGGATGCCAGGGATAGCGAGAATCGGGCTAATCGAGATCAGCGGATTCGATGGTGCGATCACGATTCGCTCGGCGGTGGCGAGGGCATCGAGCGTCTCGGTGGTTGGATGTGCCGCTTCAGCGCCATCAAATGCCACCTCAAGCACCTCAGGCTTCGCCTGGGCGCCGACAAACCAGGGCTGGAACTCCATCCAGCCATCTGGAGTGCGCAGGCGCGTGCGAAGTGAATCGTCGGTTGCCATCAGAATCGGCGCCTCGGCGAGTCCGAGCTTGCGCTGGATCTCGCGATTCACCTCGGTAAGGCGCCGACCAGCGCGCAGCTGCGCGGTGCGATGAATGTGTAGGGCAAGATCGCGATCGCCAAGTCGGAACCAGTCAGGTGCACCGATCTTGCCGAACTGCTCGAGGGCGTTCCAGGTTTCCCCTGCGAGACCCCAGCCGCGCTCTCGGTCACCGAGATCGGCGAGGGTATAGAGCAGGGTGTCGTGGTCTGGGCAGATGGTGAGACCGTGCAGCTCAAAATCGTCGCCCGGGTTCGCGATGATCGAGAGATCGCCAGCTGGAAGTGCCGCGCGAAGGCCGTGGGCGAGCTTCGCTCCGCCAACGCCACCCGCAAGGAGTGCGACGCGCGGGCTCACGCTGTAAGTGCGGGGAGCACCTCGCGCCCGAAGGCGGCGGCCCATTCGGCTTGATTTCGACCCACGTTGTGCAGGTAGATCTTGTCGAAGCCCATGTCGAGGTAGCGCTGAATCGTCTTGCGGTGCGTCTCAAGATCGCTCGAGATCACCATACGCCCAGCAAAGTCCTCTGGTCGTACGAGCTTCGCCATCTGCTGGAAGTCGGCAGGGTTGCGAATATCTTGCTTCGGGAACTTCATCCCGCCGTTCGGCCACTCGCGTATGGCGTTGGCAAGTGCCTCCTCATCGGTTGGAGCCCACGATAGGTGTAGTTGCAGAATCTTCGGCATGGTGTCTGGGTTCTTTCCAGCTGCGCGCGCCCCTTCGGCGAACTTGTCGAAGACGGTTTGAATCTTCTCGTTGGCAGCGCCAACCGTGATGATGCCGTCGCAGAGTTCACCCGTCTTCTTGGCGGTGATTGGACCGGCGGTCGCCACGTAGATTGGTGGCGGCGTAGGGGGGAGCGTCCAGAGGCGTGTGCTCTCCAACTGATACCAGCGACCGGAGTGCTTCACCTCCTTGCCAGTAAAGAGCTTGCGGATGATTTCGATCGCCTCGAACATTCGTGCGATGCGCTCACCAACCTCGGGCCAGTAGCCGCCAACGACATGCTCGTTGAGTGCCTCACCAGAGCCGAGGCCGAGCCAGTGGCGACCCGGATACATCGCTTCGAGTGTTGCCGACGCCTGCGCGACCGTTGCTGGATGCATGCGCCAACCTGGGCAGGTGACGCCAGGGCCAACGTCACCCTTGGTGCGTTCGGCGAGCAGTGTCATCACGTTCCACACAAATGGCGCGGAGCCCTGCTCGGGCACCCACGGCTGGAAGTGATCGGCGGCCATGACGCCGCTGAAGCCCGCCTGCTCGGCGGCTACGGAGTAGCCAACGACCTCGGTCGGACCGAACTGCTCGAGCATTGCGGCGTAGCCAATCTTTGCGGCGCCAGTTCCCATAATCACTGATCCCCCTTCGTCTGATCGGCGGCAGGAGTGCCGCTTGCGAAAACGCTCTCAGCGTAGATCTCGATAAGAATACGTTGCTGGGAGCGGAAGACCTTGATGTTCCTGGCGAGCGCAGCGGGATCAGACAGGTAGCGTGCCGCCATGCGGTCCATCTGCGCCTGGGCGCGCTCCTGGACGTCATCCAGGCGAACCCGCCCCAGGATCTGCACATAGTCGTACTCGTCTTCGACCATGAAGGAGCAGCGGGGGTCGCGGCGGAGGTTTGCCGGCCAGCGGCGCCCCTCGGCGCTATTGACCAGGATCGTGTCGCCTGCAAGCTCGTACCAGACCACCGCGGCGAAGGGGGCCCCGTCGGCGTCGATCGTCGAGAGCGTGCCGAAGCGTGGTCGGTCGAGAAAGGTCCGAATAGCGAGATCCTGGATTCCTCTTGGGCTCATGAGGCGTACGCTACACGCAACGGAGCCCGCCGTCCTTAAGGTGGGCCCAGAAGTTGCGGAGGTGCTCCATGGCCCAGATCCATCTACACGCCGAGAGCGGCGACTACGCCCCAATCGTCCTGATGCCGGGAGACCCGAACCGCTCCAAGCGGATCGCAGCGCGATTCGATGGCGGACTCGAGAAGGCGAAGCTCGTCAATGAGCATCGTGGCCTCCTCGGCTACACGGGGACGATCAACGGTGTGCCGGTGAGCGTGCAGACGACGGGGATGGGGACGCCAACAACCAGCATCGTCATGGAAGAGCTGCTGAATCTCGGTGTTGAGACGTTCGTGCGCATCGGCACCTGCGGCGGCTTCCTGCATCTTGAGACGGGTGATGTGATTGTCGCCTCGGCTGCGGTTGCAAGCAGCGGCATCGGACCAATCCTTGGATTCGACGAGCCGACTGCGCCAACGGCCGACTTCGATGTGACGAACGTCCTTGTCGCCGCCGCAAAGGCCGAGGGCTTGACCACCCATGTTGGACCGATCGTCACCTCTGACGTCTTCTACGATCCGAACCCGGCCGGCACAGCTCGATGGGGTGCTCGCGGCTATCTCGGCGTCGAGATGGAGTCGGCCGCAATGTTCTTGCTGGCGATGCGCGAGCGTGCCAAGGGTCGACCGGTTCGCGCCGGAACGATTCTTACGGTCTCCGACACGATCCGCGATGCGAAGGTTGTCGCCGAGGCTCGCAAGGGTGGTAGCGAGCCGTGGTACCGACTCCCAGAAGATGAGCTGATCAAGCGCATCGACCTAACGATCGGTGCTGCGCTGAAGGCTGCCGAGACACTCGGCGCTCGCTAGCCCGTTCACCCGTGACGCAAACTGCGCCGCTCCTAATCGGCGTCGCCCTCGGCACCATCGGCCTCGAAGGAGATGCGTGGTTGCGCGCCGCTGCGCGGCTTGCAACAGCGCCGATTGATCGGATCTGGATCTGGGATCACCTGATGGGGCGTGGCGCGCCGGAGCGCCCGGTGCTTGAGGCAACGAGCCTCGCCGCCGCAGCCCTCGCGCTGAATCCGAATCTGCATGTCGGCACGCTGGTGCTCGACGTTACGAAGCGGCATCCAGCGCTCACCGCAAAGATTGCGGCGACACTCGACGCGATCGCTCCGGGGCGATTCACGCTCGGCATTGGTGCTGGCGGTGATGCTGCAGAGCACGATGCGCTGGGCATGCCCTACGGCGAAGTGGGGGAGCGCATCGCGGCGCTGACCGAACAGGTTGCGGTTGCGCGCGCAATGCTGGGCGGCGATCCGCTCAAGCGACTCACGTTGACCGCGCCAGGAAGTCTGAACGGTGCGGCGAGTGCCCCACGTCCAGGCGCCCGTTTGCGGCTGCTGATCGCGGGGGACCATCCGAGCTCGATCAGCCTTGCGGCCTCTTTTGCCGATGAGTGGGTGGCCCCAGCAGAAACATTTGCTGCAGGGTTCGCGCAGCTGCGCGAGCGCGAACACGCCGCTGGTCGTGCCGAACCGCCGGTGCGCACGCACCTGCTGCACCAGCTGAGTGCGAGCGAGCGACTGATCGATTCGCCGTTCGGCAGAGACCTGAAGGGGGTGCTGGCAGAGGCCCACGCCGCTGGCGCCGATGGACTAATCGTCACGGTGCGCACCGAACGCGATGTCGGAGAGGCGCTCCAGCTTCTAGCGAAACTGCGATGATGTACGCATGAGCGAAACACCGGTGCGCAACCAGATGCAGGCGTGCGTTCGCTGCGGCGCGCCCGTCTCGTTGCAGACGGCACTCTGCGAGCGCTGTAACCCACTCGGCCTCGCGCAGCCAGCAGCGAGCCAGGCGCACGGCACCGTCTTTCTCGGCATCGGGGCTGCGGTGCTCCTTCTGGCCTCCCTCGCAGGGAGCGCGTCACGAGGGATCGGCCCATTCACCGTTGCGATGAGTGCCGCCGACTCAGTGCCTGGTGGACTCGCCGTGGCGATCACCATTACCAATACGGGGGCTACCGCAGGGTCCGCCACCTGCCAGGTCACGACGAGCGAGATCGGCAGCGCCGGCCTCTCCGAGATCATCTCCACGCCGCGCATTGAGCCGGGGGCAACGGCCACCCTCGATCGTCAGCTCAAGAGCTTCGGCAGCGACCCCATCCCACTCGAGATCTCCTGCGGGGACTAGTTCGCCGTCGAGCCCTCTTCAAGGATGCGCTTCAGATGGCGCAGATCCGAACGAAAGATCGCACCGAGGACTGGCCGCTGAACGAATCCTCCGATGTTTGCAAAGAGCGGCGGCCGTAGGTACTCCATCCAATCGATGCGCGTGTGCTCTGCATCAATCTCTGTGAAGCGCAGTAGCCCCTCGCCAACAAACTTCCCCTCGTGCCGAATCGCGAAGATGCTCGGTGGGTCGAACTTGGTGATCACTACATCGTCGGTCGTCGAGATGCCGAAGATGCGTACGGTGGCGCGACCGCGCGACCCGGGCTGAACCGGTGGTGGCGTGAGCATCTCAACGCGCTTCATCTCGTGCATCCATTCGGGCTGACGCGCAATGTCTGAGGCGTAGGCCCACACGGCGGAGCGCGGTGCTGCAATCTCAATCGTGAGGTTGATCTCGGGGCGTCGGATCGCACCTGAGTTGATCAGTCGCCCGAGCAGTAGCTCTACGAGTACTGCGCCGATCAGACCGCACGCGGCGAGCAGGAGCAGCGCCATTAGCAGAGCACTCCGCCCGCCGACTCAATCTCTTGCAGTGCTGCGGCGGTGTCGCCGTCGCGCAGCTCGACGCCGGCGGTTGCGGCGACGGCTACCTCAACGGTGAACCCCGCGGTCAGCGCATCGAGTGCGGTTGCCTTGACGCACCAGTCGGTCGCAAGGCCACAGACCGTCACGAGCGTCACACCAGAGCTGTGGAGCAGCGCCGCAAGTTCGGTGGAGCGAACCTCACCGGTGATCGGATTGCGCAGCGAGAAGGCGCTGTAGCCATCCTCGCCGGCGACCCCTTTGCGAATCACCACATCGCCGGGCCGTTGCGCCAAGACCGCCTCGGGCAGGAGTTCGGCCCCTGGGCTCCCCGCGACGCAGTGCACCGACCAGGTGCCGCCCTGCGGGGCGAAGTGCGGTGTGCTCTCAGGGTGCCAGTCCTGGCTCCACACCACGAGCTCGCCGTGGGCCCGGGCGCGCTCAACGAGGCGCAGCACGTGGGGGAGGGCGGCGTGGGCACCGGCAACGAAGAGGCTCCCCGAGGGGTCGCCGAAGTCAACCTGCAGATCAACGATCAGAAGAGCACGCTGCGGTTTTGCCATACCCGCATCCTCGCACGGGGCGCTACCCTTGTGGAATCGTGCAGACCTTCGACTTCCTTGAGCAGATCCCCGACGCCGACCCAACGGAGACGGCACGCCTGATCGGTGAGATCGAGCGCTCCATCGCGGCCCACGGCCCCGAGCGCGCCAAGCTCCTGCTGATGCGCCTCCTCTCGCGAGCGCGTGACCTAGGCGTCGATCTCCCTACCCTCGTCACCACGCCGTACATCAACACCATTAAGACGAGTGATGAGCCCGCCTTCCCTGGCGACGAGGCGATGGAGACACGCATCCGCCACATCATTCGCTGGAACGCCGCCGCCATGGTGCTTCGCGCAAACAAGGCCCACGCCGGCATCGGCGGACACCTCGCCACCTACGCCAGCGCGGCGAGCTTGTACGAGGTTGGTTACAACCACTTCTTCCGCGGCAAGCAGGGCGGCGCGGGCGATCAGATCTTCTATCAGGGGCATGCCGCCCC
>JBBAWJ010000002.1:0-22717 GCA_040397255.1 Candidatus Limnocylindrus sp. | reverse complement strand
TACATCCGCGAGCACTTCTTCGGCCCAGAGCCAGAGCTCGGCGCGCTGGTGAATCACCTCTCAGACGATGACCTGGTGCGCCTCCGCCGCGGCGGTCACGACTACCGCAAGATCCATGCCGCCTACGCCTCAGCTGTCGCACATAAGGGTGCGCCGACGGTGATCCTGGCGAAGACGGTGAAGGGCTACTCACTCGGGCCATCGGTTGAGGCGACGAATGTGACGCACCAGGCGAAGAAGCTCTCTGAGGCGGAACTCTTCGCCTTCCGCGATCGACTCGGACTGCCAATCCCTGACGAGAAGATCCCCGAGGCGCCGTACTACCACCCTGGCCCAAACAGCCCCGAGGTCAAGTACATCAACGAGCGCCGCGCCGCGCTCGGTGGCCCGCTCCCAACGCGTGTCGTGCACCCAGTGAACTGGAGCGCGCCAGAGGCGGCGGCCGATGCCGAGTTTGCCGCCGGAACCGCCGTGCCGGTGAGCACCACCATGGCGTTCGCCAAGCTGCTGCGCAACCTGTTGCGCGATCCGAACATCGGCCAGCAGATCGTGCCGATCGTTCCAGACGAGGCGCGCACCTTCGGCATGGATCCGCTCTTCAAGCAGAGCGGCATCTACGCGCCGTTCGGTCAGCGCTATGAGCCGGTCGACTCGGAGTTGCTGTTGAGCTATCGCGAGTCGCAGAGCGGTCAACTCCTCGAAGAGGGGATCACCGAGGCTGGCTCTATGGCCTCGTTCCAGGCGGCCGCGACGGCGTATGCCACGCATGGTGTGCCGACGATTCCGTTCTATGTCTTCTACTCCATGTTCGGCTTCCAGCGCGTGGGCGATCAAATCTGGCAGGTGGGCGATGCACGCGGCCGCGGCTTCTTGATTGGTGCCACGGCCGGTCGTACGACACTCGCCGGCGAGGGGCTGCAGCACGACGATGGCCACTCGCAGATGATCGCGCATCTGCATCCGCATGTCGCCGCCTACGACCCGTCATTCGCCTATGAGATGGCGGCACTGATTCGCCGCGGCATGGATCGCATGCATGGCGGGCGTGAAGACATCCTCTACTACCTGACGATCTACAACGAGAACCAGGCGCAGCCGGCGCGCCCTGCGGGCGCGCATGTCGATGAGGGGATGCATCGCGGCCTCTATCGCTTCGCCGAGGCTGATGCCAGCGCGAGCGGACCAATCGTTCGCCTCTTCGGCTCGGGCGCGATCATGGGCGAGGTGCTCGCCGCGCGCGACCTGCTTCGTGAACGGTTCGGCGTGCGTGCCGAGATCTGGTCCGCCACCTCGTATTCAGAGTTGCGCCGCGAAGCGCTCATTGTTGAGCGCTGGAATCGACGCCACCCTGAGAGTGCGCCGCGAACCTCGTGGATGCAGGATCAGCTCGGCAGCAGCGGCGCGCCGATCGTTGCCGCCAGCGACTGGGTGACGGCGCTCCCTGACCTTCTCGCCCCCTGGATCGATGTGCCGTATCTGGTGCTCGGTACCGACGGCTTCGGTCTGAGCGATACCCGCGAGGCGCTCCGTGAGTTCTTCTCGGTTGACGCCAAGCACATCACCGCCGCCGCGATGGTGGCCCTGGCGCGTGGCGGCGAGCGCACGCCGGCCGAGGCGGCCGCGGCGATCAAGGAGCTCGGCATCGACCCTGATCGCCTTCCGGTCTTCGTTCTCGACCGCTAGATAGCGATATAGGACAAGGTCACTTGTCGTATTAGACAGGTGCGGTTGACCTTTTCGATATTAGATGGCATCATCCTCTTGAGCGTGCGCAGCAAGAGTGCGCAGCACCTGTGAGAGGGGGATTCGCATGGAGAGCATCTTCGCCTGGGGCCTTGGAGGGCTACTCACCGGACTTCGTGAAGGGGTCGAAGCGGCACTCATCGTTGGCATCATTGCGAGCTACCTCGTAAAGATCGGCCGCGCCGATCGACTCGGCAGCCTCTGGTTTGGCGTCATCACAGCCATCCTCGCCTCCTCCGCAGTGGGCGGTATTGCATTCGTGGCCCTCGGGAGCCTGCAGGGGACCGCCGAGCAGATCATCGCTGGCACCACCTCGCTCCTTGCCGTGGTGATCCTCACCTACATGCTCTTCTGGATGCGCAAGCAGGCCGTCACCCTCGGCGCCGATCTTCGCAGTGGCGTTGATCGCGCAGTCGCCTCTACATCGGTGTTGGGACTCAGCCTCCTCGCCTTTACCGCGGTCATTCGCGAGGGGTTTGAGACTTCGCTCTTCCTGCTCGGCCAGACGACTGCAGCGGCGGGGGAGGGACTCCCTGTCATGCTTGGTGCCGTGGTCGGCCTACTGATTGCCGCCGGCATCGGCGTGTTGATCTTCCGTGCTGGGTTGCGACTCAACTTGAGCTCCTTCTTCAACTTCACTGGCGCCGCCCTCGTGGTGATTGCCTCGGGCCTCCTCTCATACGGAGTCCATGAGTTCATCGAGGTTGGCTTGCTGCCAGGCCTAGTCACGCCGATCTACGACATCTCCGCCGTCTTGCCGCACAAAGAGGGGATCGGCCAGTTCCTGCGTGCCATCGTTGGCTACAGTTCAACTCCCGAGCTAACAACGCTGCTCGCGCAAGGGGCATACCTCATCTTCGGCCTCTTCTTCTATGTGCGCCCGGTGCGACGAGCCGCTGCAACCCGCGCCGCCACCGCAGCCTGACCGGCGCGCGCAGGCTTCGCGCGCCATGATGTGCTGATGCCGATACTTCAAGTTGAGGGGCTCTCGCACTCGTACGGCGAGCGGCACGTGCTCCGCAGCCTCTCATTGGCGATTGCCGCGGGTGAATCGGTGGCGCTCCTTGGCCCCAATGGATCAGGGAAGTCAACGCTCTTGCGCCTCGTGGCCGGACTTCTCACGCCAACGGCTGGGCGCGTCGCACTTGTTGGCAGCGCGGCCGCCGCCGGTCGACCAGAGGTCGGCATCGTCTTTCAAGAGTCACGACTCCTTTCGTGGCGCACGGTGCTACGTAATGTGACCCTCCCACTGGAGCTTTCCGGTGAGTCGCTTTCAAGCGCTCGAGTTACCGCTGAGGCGGCACTCAGGCGCGTTGGCGCGAGCGGGCTGCTCGACCGCAGCCCTGCCGAGATCTCAGGTGGTGAACGTGGACGCGTGGCGCTGGCGCGTGCACTGGTGCGACAGCCGTCACTCCTGTTGCTCGACGAACCGTTCGCCGCGCTCGATGCCATCACGCGCGCCCGCCTCGACGATGAGCTCCCCGAGCTGGTTGCAGGGGCGGCGACGCTGCTCGTGACGCACGATGTCGCAGAGGCGCTGCTCGTTGCCGACCGCGTGCTGATGCTCGGCGCCGACGGTGCGATTCACCTCGAGGTTCCGGGCCTGCGCAGCCTGCCTGCAGCTGAGCGCCGCGCCGCGCTCCTCTCACCCGACGGCGCCGCGCGACAGACGCGCCTCTACGCCGCACTCGATTCGGTGTCGCATGCGTAGGCTGAGCCAGCTCACTCCCGTCGCTGTGGCCGCACTCTTGCTGGCGGCGTGGGAGTTTGGCGTGCGTGCCGCCGCAGTTCCGCAATTCATTCTCCCTGCGCCATCCGTGATCGCGGTGCGATTCGCCGAGGCGTGGGCTGACGGCACAATGCTCCGCCATCTTGTGCCGACGGTGACCGAGGTGACGGTTGGTGGTCTGCTCGGCGGGGCGCTCGGCCTACTGATCGGCGTCACCCTCGGCCTCTCCGGCTCGGCCCGTCGGGTGGTCAGCCCCTACCTCGTTGCGGCGCAGTCGACGCCGATCCTCGCCCTCGGACCGGTGCTCGTGCTCTGGCTCGGGCCAGGGCTCACGGCAAAGGTCGCCGTCTGCGCACTGATCACCCTCTTCCCTGTTGCGATCTCAACCCTGGTCGCCGTGCGCGATGTCGATACCGGAACCCTTGAGCTGATGCGCTCACTCGGTGCAACGCGCTGGCAGAGCCTGCGCTTTGCACGCCTTCCTGCGGCGCGTAGCGGCATCCTTGCTGGGGCACGCGTTGCCGCAACCCTGGCCGTGGTCGGCGCGATCGTTGGCGAATGGCTCGGTGGTACCGCAGGCCTCGGCGTGTTGCTCAACCTTGCCCGCGGTTCACTCTTCGACACACCACTCCTATTTGCCGATCTGTTACAAATCGCGATCGTTGGCGTGAGTGCGTATGGACTCGTACTTTTTGTTGAGCGGGTATTATCAAAGAAGATCGCCTAATGCGATCGCAAATGTAGGGGGGGTTAACAATGAATCGGATTTTGGTTGCACTGCTCAGTTCTCTCGCGCTGCTGATCACTGGCTGCACATCGAGTGCATCGCCGACACCATCAGCATCACCTTCAGCTTCGGCGACGGCAGTGCAGCTCACGGTTGGCCTCGGCTACATCCCCGGAGTGCAGTTCGCCCCCTTCTATTTGGCACAGCAGAGCGGCGCATATGCCGCCGCAGGCCTCGATGTGACACTACAGAATCAGATCGACCCTGACCTGATCAGCCTTGTAGGTAGTGGCGGACTTGATCTGGCCCTCGCCGACGGCACCAGCATGATCCCTGCTGTTTCGCAGGGAATTCCTGTGCGCTATCTCGCCACGATCTACGGCGTGCTGCCGAACGTTGTGATCGCGCGAACCGATGCGGGCATCATGAGCCCTGCCGACTTGGCCGGGAAGCGCGTCGGCACGCCAGGCCAATATGGTTCGGGCTATCTGACGCTGCTCGGCATCCTTGACCAAGCATCGCTTAGCATTGGCGATGTATCGCTCGACCTCTACCCAGATTTTGGGCAGACGCAGGCACTGATTAGCGGTGCCGCCGATGCAACAACCGGATACGCCAACAACGACCTTGTGCAGGCACAGGCGGCAGGCATTGAGGTAGAGGTCTTCTACGCATCCGCTGCGGCGCCATTCGCAGGGCCTGGAATCATCTCCTCACCAGCGACGATTGAGAGCAAGCGTGATGCGATCCGCGCCTTCATTGCTGCAACGCTTGAGGCGATGCGACAGATTGCAGCGGACCCAGAACTCGGCGTCGACGCTGCAGCGAAGGTAGTTCCTGAGGTTGTAGCGACCCCTGAGGCCCGCGCCAAATCGCTCGCCGTCATGAAGGCAACGGTCGGCGTCTGGGCAGGCCCACTGCAAGAGAGCGCCGGCTACGGGGCAATTAGCGTTGAGGGCTGGGAGACGTCGATCAGCTTCATGCGCTCAATCCCTGGGCAGACGGTGCTCGACGGACTGAAGGCGAGCGATATCGTCGACGAGTCGCTACTCCCGTAACCTGACCGCCTCTAGACGAGCGGCCACGGGAGCGGCGGCCAATCGGGGCTCGGTTCTGGGAAGCAGCCGGTCGCAGCGAGGTCGCTGAGGCGCGCCGCTAACTCATCAATCTCCTCGCCATCGAGGAGTGGGGAGAGTTGCGCGCGCAGCTCTCCGTTTGCGGCCAGCCCCTGAACGCCGCGTGCAATGACGAGCTGCTCCTCTTCGGTGAACGCTTTGCTGCGCCACGCCCACAGCACGGTGCGCAGCTTCGGCTCAACGGCGAAGGTGACGCCGTGGTCGACGCCAAGGATGCGCCCGTCAGGGAGGGGGAGGATGTGCCCACCCTTCCGGTCGCCGTTATTCACGATCGCGTCGAAGAGGGCGAGGTGACGCAGCCCCTCGTCTGAGGCGTTGACGAGATCAACCGCGCGATGAACTCCAACATGGTCAATCCAGAGTTGCACGGCACCCTCGCCGGCAGGGCCGTCGCGCAGGATCGTGGGCGGCACGACGCCGAGCGCCAGCGCCTCACTCACAAGATATGCAGCGGTCTCGCGCGCCGCGAGACTCCCCTCGGGGAAGTCCCAGAGCGGCGCCTCGCCGCGGATCGGCTTGTAGATCACCTGGAGCCCACCATCGATCTCACAGAGGAAGCTGGCGTTGCTCGCCTGCGCGATGCGCCCGATCGGTTTGAGTTCGGGCGAGAGCCGCATGAGGCGAAGCGCCTCGTCAATCTCAACGAGGCCTGAGGTGGTGGGGAGCGCCCCATGCCAGTTCGGTGCCGCTGCTGCGCCCGTCACCTCAGTTGAGGAGGGCGGCCTTGCGTGCGCAGCGGTGCCCACGCGGATCGAGCGGCACGCCACAGTTCGGGCAGATCGGTCGGCCCGCAGCGGCGAGCTGCAGGGCGTTCTCGGCGAATTCGAGGGCCGAAGCAACGCTTAGTGCTACGCGCAAGACATCGGGGCCTTCGGGTGCGTCGTTAATTGGCGGGGGAGCGGAGGCATCTTCGACACTCATGTCGTCACGGAACTCGAGGATGAGGCGCGTGAGCAGTGGATCCCAGGCGAGGGCAATGGTGCCGACGCGGAACTCAGCGGTGAACGGCTCGGCGAGTGCCGGCAGCTTTCTCGGTAGCGGTAGTGGTGCACTCGGCAGCTGCACGCTGCCGCCCTCACTCAGGTCTTTCAACATCTCAACGATCCTGCGCGCGAGCACGGCAATCTGGCTCTTCTCAACGACGACGGTTGCGGCGATGCCGCCGCCGATCGCCTGAAGGTGAAAGATGCGCTGCCCAGGCTCACCAATAGCGCCAGCAATGAACTGGTCGGGTGGATCGAAGCGGATGATCCTTCGCGGCATCAGCGCTCTCCGCGCAGTCGTCCAAGGAGTGACGGCTTTTTTGGTTTCTCAGCGAGGCCGGCGGCTGCACCTTCGGCTGATAGATTCACGCGCACCACCGTTGGGCGCTCGCCGCTGTAGCGAATGACGGTGATGCTGGCCGGATCAATCGCGATGCGCTGGAAGAGGTCGAGTGGGGTGCCGAGTGCGTCGGCAACAATCGCCTTAATGATGTCGCCGTGGCTGGCGCAGAGCCACGTCTCGTCGTCGCTGAATCGCCCATCAATCTCGCGGATCGCCTCAACTGCGCGCGACGAGGCGGCGCGGAGTGATTCGCCATTAGGGAAGACCATCGCCGATGGCTGGCGCTGCACGGTGCTCCAGAGTGGGTCCTTCATTAGCTTGCGAAGCTCCTTACCCGACCAGTCGCCGTACTCCACCTCCGTGAGGCGTTCGTCAACCACGATGTCGGGGCGAGACTTAACGCTTGGGCCACGCATTGAGCGCACCGCCTCGGCGGTCTCAAGGCAGCGCTGCATTGGTGAGGAGACGATGCTATCAATCTGCACCGCACTGAGCGCCTCGGCGAGCGCCGCCGCCTCTTTGCGACCGGCTGGGCTGAGCGGGATCCCCTTGATGCGACCGCTGAGCTTGGTTCCGGTCTCGGCGGTGCGCGCGTGGCGAACGAGAATCAGGCGTGCCATCGGTCAGTCGAAGTGCTCGAAGAGTGGTGGGTAGCTGGGATCAATGGAGCGATTCTTGCCGCCGACTTCGGCGAGTGGCACCTCAACGATTGCGCCGCCCTTCAGTGCGACCATCACGCCGAGTCGACCAGCCTCAAGCGCCTCTACTGCGGCAACCCCGTAGCGTGTGCCGAGCACGCGGTCGGCGGCGGTCGGTGCACCACCGCGCTGCAGGTGACCAAGGCGGGTGCAGCGCACCTCGAGCTCGCTGCGCTCTTCAAGGATCGTGGCGAGCGCATCGCCAACGGCGACCTTGTCGAGCCGTGGGTGGCCGAACTCGTCGAGCGGCACCGACGTGGTCGTTGCGCCTGTGGCGGGGAGCTTCACCCCTTCGGAGACAACGATGATGGAGCTGCCATCGCCAATTGCGCGTCGCGCCTTCAACTTGGCGACAAGTTCGTCAAGCGCTGCGGCGGTGAACTCCACCTCGGGGATCAGGATCGCGTGTGCGCCACCACCGAGCCCACCCCATGCGGCGACCCAGCCTGCGTCGCGCCCCATCACCTCGACAACAGCGACGCGGTGATGCGATGCGGTGGTGGTGGCGATGCGGTCGAGCGCCTCGGTGACGATGTTCGCTGCGGTGTCGAAGCCGAGGCAGCCCTCGGTCCCCCAGACGTCGTTATCCATTGTCTTTGGAATTGCGTTGACCGCTGCGCCACGCTTCGCGAGGCCGGCAGCAACGGAGAGGGTGTCGTCGCCACCGATGGCGATCAGGGCGTTCAGGCCGAGCGCGCGCATGTTCGCCTCGGCGGCATCGAGGCCACCCTCGCGCTTCAGCAGGTTCGTGCGGCTAGAGCCGAGCATCGTGCCCCCTTGCGCCTGGATGCCGTGCACGGCGGCGCGATCGAGTGGCCGTGTCAGTGGCGCGCCAACCGTGGCGAGCCCCTTCCAGCCATCGAGGATGCCGACCACCTCATGGCCACCGGCCGTCGCGCGATGCACCACGGCACGAATCGCTGGGTTCAGGCCGGGGCAGTCGCCGCCACCGGTCAAGACGCCAATCTTCAGGCGTCCGCTCATCGGCTCGGCCCCGTCATCTTCTCTGGCCGAACGATCGCATCGAACTGCTCGGTGCTGACATAACCAAGTTCAAGTGCCGTATCGCGCAGCGTTCCGCCGCTGGCGTGTGCGCGCTTGGCGATCTCCGCCGCCTTGTCGTAGCCAATCAACGGCGTAAGCGCCGTCACCAGCATCAGCGAGTCGTTGAGGAGCTCGGTGATGCGCGCCGCGTCTGGCTCGGTGCCGGCGAGGCAGTGATCAGCGAACGAGCGAGCAGCGTCGCCGAGCAGGCGGATCTGCGCCAGCAGGTCGAGCGCGATCAGCGGCTTGAAGACGTTGAGCTGGAAGTTCCCCTGGCTTGCGGCAAAGGCAATCGCCGCATCGAGCCCGTAGATCTGCACGCAGACCATTGTCAGCGCCTCGGCCTGGGTTGGGTTCACCTTCCCCGGCATGATCGAAGAGCCTGGCTCGTTCTCGGGGATGCGCAACTCACCAAGTCCGGCGCGTGGGCCAGAGGCGAGCCAGCGCACATCGTTGGCGAGCTTCATCAGTGTTGCGGCGGTGGTGCGCAGTGCAGCGGATGCCGCGAGTGTTGCCTCCTGCCCAGCGAGTGCGGCGAACTTGTTCGGCGCGCTGACGATCGGCTCGCCAGTCAGCTTCGCGATAGCCTTGGCGGCGCGCTCGGCGAATTCGGGGTGGCTGTTAAGGCCGGTCCCAACGGCGGTGCCACCGAGGGCGATGGCGCGGAGCTCACCCTGCGCAGCCTCGATGCGGGCGATGTCACCCGCGAGCGCTGCAGCATGGGCGCCGAACTCTTGGCCGAGGGTGAGCGGCACCGCATCTTGCAGATGGGTGCGGCCAATCTTCACGATGCCACTCCAGGCGTCAGCCTTTGCACCGATGGTGGCGTGTAGGTGCCGCAGTGAGGGGAGCAGCGTCTTGCTGAGGGCGAGCGTTGCAGCGATGTGCAGCGCACTCGGGAAGGCATCATTCGATGACTGCGAGAGGTTGACGTCATCGTTCGGGTGAATCGGGCTCTTCCCGCCGCGCGTTCCGGTGGCGCGCTCGTTGGCGATCGAGGCGATCACCTCGTTCACATTCATGTTGCTCTGCGTGCCCGAGCCGGTCTGCCAGGTCGAGAGGGGGAACTCGCCGTCGGCGCCGCCGCTCGTCACAACGCTCGCAGCCTCGACGATGAGCTTCGCCTTATCGGCGGGGAGGAGTCCGAGTTCGGCGTTGACGCTCGCGGCAGCACTCTTGATGGTGGCGAGGGCGTGGATCACCTCAAGGGGCATACGGTCGTTGCCGATGGCGAAGAGGTGCAGGGAGCGGGCCGTCTGGGCGCCCCAGTGCTGGTCGGCTGGAACCTCGATCTCACCGAACGAGTCGCGCTCCGTGCGGGTCTTCTTTGCGTTGCTCATTGCCGCCTCCGATATGGGCGCAGCGCGCCTCTCCTGTAAGTGTAGGATCCCACGCATGAGCATGGAGCAGGAGGGCCTGGCCCCCTTCACGGCGAGCGACGGGGCGACTCTCTTCCGACGCGTCTATGAGCCCGCAGGGGAGCCGCTCGGCGAGCTCCTCTTTGGGCACGGGCTCGGGGAGAACTCCAGCCGCTACGTCCAGGCGGCGCGCGCCTTCGCCGCTGCCGGCTGGCGCACAACCACGTGGGATCTGCGGGGCCATGGGCGCTCCGATGGGCCCCGAACCTACGTGAAGGAGTTTCGGCGCTTCCATCTCGACCTGGCGGAGCAGGTGAGCGAGCTGCAGCGCACAGGGCGGCGGGTGGTTGTCGTCGCGCATAGTCTCGGCGGCCTCATCGCCTTCGGCGCCGTCGCCGCGGGGCTCACGAAGCCCGACTACCTCGTCCTCTCTGCGCCGGCACTTGAGGCCCGTATGGCGACCTGGAAACGCGTCGCTGCGCCAATCTTGTCGCGCGTTCTTCCTATGCTGCGAATTCCAACAGGGATCGGTGTCGACACTAGCCCTGGACAGCGACTTCAAAATCTTGATCCAGGCGCCCCTGAACATCTATACGAGGCAACGACACGTTTTGGCAACGAGAGCTTTCGCGCGCAAAAGGCGGCACGTGCCGTT
The DNA here is from genome assembly GCA_040397255.1 of Candidatus Limnocylindrus sp. Lineage (GTDB taxonomy): Bacteria > Chloroflexota > Limnocylindria > Limnocylindrales > Limnocylindraceae > Limnocylindrus. Next base: position 12,301 of record JBBAWJ010000002.1, on the reverse strand, counting down.
GTCGCTGCTGGCGGCAACTTCCCAGTTCCCACACTTGTGACGCAGGGTGAGGGCGATACTCTGGTGCGGCCAGAGTGGACAAAGCCGTTGGCAAGCCTCGGCAACATTGAGTACCTAACGTTGAAGGGGTTTAATCACCATCCGTTTGCAACGCTTGCCTACCAGGTTGCCGTCGATGAGATCTTGCTGCGAATCGGACGTCGCTAAGCGGGCCTAGTACTCCTGCCCGAGTGCAGCGCGTGCCTTCGCCGGATCATCAACAACAAAGGCGAAGGTTGCGCGCTCGCCCCATCGCCCCATGAAGAGGTGCCCATAGACGTTCACCCCTGCGGCGGCGAGTCGATCGAGCACGGAGAGCATGCCGCCCGGCTGGTCGTCGACTTCGGCAAGCACGGACTCACTCTCAATGAATGTGTAGGAGCCAGCCTCTAGTACCGCGCGCGTCTTGACGTCGTCAGCGGTCTTCAAGATGACGTGGCCGACTTCGCCGATTCCACCGCCACCGATGGCCTTGAGGTCGACCCCCTGGCGCTCAAGCTCACGGCAGAGCGCGGCGAGCGCCCCAGGCTTATGCGTAAGTTGGACCACGAACTGATGTGCCATGTGTTGAGGGTAGCGCGCGCCGCCGCGCTTCGCTAGGGGCAACCAGCGCGACGAGGCACCCCACGCAGGGGGCGGCGGCGGTAGGCTCAGGGGGAGCCCCGCCCGGGGCAGAGCTGTAGGAGGGTTGAGATGCGAGCGTGGAAGCAGATCATCAACGGTAAGTCGGTAGCGGCAAAGTCGGGGAAGAGCATCTCCGTCGAAGACCCGTCAACGCGCGAGGTACTGGGCACTGTTCCACAGAGCGGTCGCGCCGATGTTGATGCTGCAGTGGCCGCGGCCGCGGCGGCCTTTCCAGCATGGAGCGCCACCACCCCCGCCGAGCGCGCACTCGCGCTGTTGAAACTCGCCGACGCCCTTGAGTCGGCGAAGCGGAAGTTTGTGAAGGCTGAGTCCGAGAACGCTGGCAAGCCAATTAGTGCGGTCGGCATTGAGGTTGATGCGGTCGTCGACAACCTGCGCTACTTCGCTGGCGCTGGACGCAACATGGAGGGGAAGGCTGTCGCCGAATACTTGCCAGGGCGCACCAGCATGATTCGCCGCGATCCGGTCGGCGTTGTCGCGTCGATCGCGCCGTGGAACTACCCGCTACTGATGGCCGGCTGGAAGATCGGCCCGGCGCTCGTCACAGGGAACACCGTTGTCTTGAAGCCATCGGCGCGCACGCCGATCACAGCGCTGATGCTTGGAGCACTCGCACAAGAGTTTCTCCCTGCCGGCGTCTTGAACGTGATCACTGGCATTGGCGATGAGGCTGGTGCGTATCTTGCGCAGCATCCGGGCGTTGGGATGGTCTCGGTGACTGGTGACACCGCCACGGGGAAGCGCATCGCCGCGGCAGGGGCTGCAACGGTGAAGCGACTCCACCTCGAGCTTGGCGGCAAGGCGCCCGTACTTGTCTTTGACGACGCCGATGTTGATCTTGTGGCGAGCACGATGCGTGCCGCGAGCTTCTGGAATGCGGGGCAGGACTGCACCGCAGCCTGCCGCATCATCGCTGGTCCAAAGATCTACGAGCGCCTCGTTGATGCACTCATTAAGCAGGTGAAAACGATCAAGGTCGGGCCGACCAGCGACAAGGCGACCGAGATGGGACCGCTGATCAGCGCAGCGCAACGCACGCGCGTGGACGGCTTCGTGCAGCGAGCGAGCAAGAAGGCTGAGGTCGTCCTCGGCGGCAAGAGCGTCGCCGGAAAGGGCCACTTTTATCGCCCAACGATCATTGCTGGGCCAGCGCAGAGTTCCGAGATCGTGCAGGACGAGGTCTTCGGGCCGGTCGTCTCGGTGCAGCGCGCCAAGAGCGCAGAGCAGATCCTGGAGTGGGCAAACGACTGCCAGTTTGGTCTCGCCTCGTCACTCTGGACGAGCGACATCGCCCGAGCCTTCAAGGTGAGCAAGGCGCTGCAGTTCGGCACCGTTTGGGTGAACGATCACTTCACGCTGGCAAGCGAGATGCCGCACGGCGGCTTCAAGCAGTCCGGCTACGGCAAAGACCAGTCCATGTACGCCCTTGAGGACTACACGGTGGCGAAGCACATCATGGTGCGGAGCGAGTAGCGCGATCAACTTCGGGCTGATGCCGTAGGCTGCACCAGATGCAGCACGACACCCCAACGCCACCCCCGTTTGAAGAGGGGCTCCCGCAGGAGCTCTGGTTCAGCGTTGACGTGGAGTGCTCAGGCCAGACACCACTTGATGGGAGCCTGATCAGCATCGGCGCCTGCCTCGTCGACGACCCGAAGAAGAGCTTCTACGTGGAGCTACGCCCCGATCCAACGAAGGGGTGGGGCCATAAAGAGGAGCGCGTGCACCGACTCTCGCGGGCTCACCTTGAGGCGAACGGGATTGATCGCCTCGAGGGGGTGCGCCAGTTCGCCCTCTGGGTCCGCGCCACCGCCGAGGCGACCGCACCAGAGTCGAGCCCGCTCTTCGTTGGTTTCAACACGCCATTCGATTGGATGTGGCTCACGATGGCGTTCGCTGAGGCCAGTGTAAAGAATCCGTTCGGCATGTCGGCAATGGATCTTAAGAGCGTCTACTACACGTTGCATGGCGGCGAGAACCTGACCTGGAAGAAGACGGTCAAGCGATTCGTGCGCCAGGTGTATCCAACCGATCTTGTCGCTGATCATCACGCCCTCGCCGATGCGATCGAGCAGGCGGAGCTTGCGCGCGACCTGCGCAGCAAGTCACTGAAGAATCGCATTCCGCCAACTATCCCCGAGCGACGATGACGAAGGCCGCGCGGGGCGCGGCAGCCCAGCCACTCGATCGGGAGTTTATTCGCAAGGTCAACCGCGCCCTGCTTGCCTGGTACGCCGCTACAGCCCGCCCGCTGAAGATTCGTGAACGCTCCGATCCGTACAGCGTGCTGGTGAGCGAGGTGATGGCGCAGCAGACGCAGATCTCCCGCGTCGATCAGTTGGCGACCGCATTCCTTGCACGATTCCCAACGCTGGAGTTGCTCGCAGCGGCTGAGACCGCCGATGTGCTGGTGGCGTGGAAGGGGCTCGGCTACAACCGACGTGCGTTGGCGCTGCAGCGCGCCGCCGCTGCAACTGTTGCGGCGGGCGGTCTGCCATCAAGTGTTGAGGCGCTGATGGAGCTCCCAGGCATCGGTCCGTATACGGCACGCGCCGTTGCTGCGATCGCGTTCGGCGGTCGCGAGATTCCCGTTGACGTGAACATTGCGCGCATCGTTGCACGACTGGTTGGCGCAGATGCGCCGCTGTCACCGCGAGAGGTGCAGCTGCGCGCTAACGAGTTTGGCGCCGAACTTGTCGATGGCGAGGCTGGCGCGTGGGCGCAGGCGGCAATGGATCTCGCCTCGTCGACCTGCCGCGCCGCTGCGCCGAAGTGCGGCGAGTGTCCGCTGCGCGATCACTGCCCATCCGCCGGTCGCACCTTCGCCAAGGTTCCGCGCAGCAGCGAACCGCGAACCCCCTTCACGAAAACGGCACGATGGCTGCGCGGGCGCCTGTTGGATGAGTTGCGCGAGGCCGGTCGCGCAGGCGTGCAGGTAGCGGGCGAGCGTGGTGAGCACAACGAAGCGGCGGTCGCGGCTACCATCAACAAGATGGTCTCCGAGGGGCTCGCTGAGTCGCTGGGAGGGGATCGCTACCGTCTGCCGCATCGCGGCGACTGAGGGGAGGGTCGTGGACGACCTCGAGCTGCTGAATCAGATCTTCGAAGAGACCCTGACCGAGCAGGAGGGGCTCCCGTTCGTCGCTCGCTTCCGTGAGGCCCTTCTCGCCAAGAGCGCCGTTGATTTCAACCTGACCGCAGCCTCAACTGAGCAGTACGACGAGGTTGAGCGCATCGTGCGAGCGCTGACGCTGCGCTTCCGACTCACCAGTCTCGTTGAGGAGCGCCGCCGTGCCGCACAACTCAGCGCGAACGCACATCCGGCCGCCGCCCCAGGACCGGGCAGCTTTGACGCAGCGCTCGCCGACCTCGCCACCGCGGGGCTGACCCCAGCGGCGATTCGCGCCGCCGCCGCACAGGTCAGCTACCTGCCCGTCCTCACCGCGCACCCGACCGAGGCGCGCCGCCGCACGCTGATCGATACGCTCAGTCGCATACGCACCCTGCTCGATCGACGTGCGACTGGCGGCACCTTCGCCGCCGAGGTTGATCTGCGCCTGCGCGAAGAGATGACCAATCTGTGGCGCATGGGCGGCATCCGCACCCGGCGTGTCACCGCCCTCGATGAGGTTCGCTCAGCGCTGGTGCACTTTGATGGCACGATCTTCCGTCTCGTGCCACGACTTCTGCGCAGCCTCGACGATGCGCTCGGTCGCCTCGAGAGGGCCACCCCACCATCGGGCCTCCGTGCGCCACTCCCACTACCGGCACTGCGCTGGGGGACCTGGATCGGCGGCGATCGCGACGGCAACCCGAACGTCAACGCCGAAACGACTCGCGAGGCGATGCGCATTCAGGCCGACCACGCGCTGCGTGCCCTTGAGGCGGTTGCCTCGCGACTGATGATGTCCATCTCCGCAACGGTTGATGGCGGCGAGCTGGACGGCGCACTCGGCGCATCACTCGTTCGTGACGCCAAGGATCTCGGCGAGATCGAACGCATCCTCTTGCAGCGCTTCCCAGATGAGCCGTATCGACGCCGCCTCGGCGCCATCGCGAAGCGCATCGCGCGCACCCGCCGCGCGCGCATTGAGGGGGGCAGTGAGGCAGGCGGCTATGCAACACCCCAGGTGCTTGTCAACGAATTGCGTGAACTTCGCGCGAGCCTCGTCGCCGACGGGCTAGAGCGTTCGGCGTATGGCGAACTGCTCGAGTTTGAGTGGCAGGTCGAAGCCTTCGGCTTCCACTTCGCCATGATGGAGATCCGCCAGGCGCGTGGTGCACACCATGCAGCAATCACACATCTCACTGCAGAGCTGGGTAAGCCGGGCGCTACCACCGCGCTAGAGTCGGCCAAGGTCACAAGCGCACTGGCACACGAGGTCGTTCCAGGTGTGACCGTTGGCGAAGTGCTCGCAACCATTCGTGTCGCCGCAGAGATCCAGCGCACGCACGGCGAGGAGAGTCTCGGCCGCTATGTGATTAGTGGCTTTGAAGGGGTCGATGACCTGCATGAGCTCTTGGCGCTCTTCGCCTGGGCAGAGGATCAACGCATCGGCTCCGACCTTACCTCTGGCGCTGATGCCGGATCACCGAAGGTTGACATCGTGCCGCTGCTGGAATCTGCGCGCGTGCTGGAGCGTGCCCCTGAACTGGTTGATGAGATGGTTGCGAACCCGGCGCTGCAGGCACGCATCGTGGAGCGTGGGCGGCGCCTCGAGGTGATGCTCGGCTACTCCGATACGAATAAGGAGTCGGGCTACCTCTCGAGCGTCTGGTTGCTGCATGTGGCTGAGGCGGCACTAGTAGAACGTGCCAACGCACACAACCTAAAGCTCACTCTCTTCCACGGACGCGGTGGTGCAATCGGTCGCGGCGGCGGCCCAACGCATCGCGCGATCTTGGGGCAACACCCGGCCGGCCTGCTCGGTGGCTTTAAGGTGACGGAGCAGGGCGAGGTGATCGCCTCGCGCTACTCCGATCCCGCGATTGCCTTTAGTGAGGCGGAGCAGATCATCTCGGCGCTGCTCACCATGCGCAGCCCGCTCGCCGAGCAGCGACGCGCAGAGTGGGAGGGGGAGTTTGCCCCCGCCGTTGGGGCCGTCGCCCAAGCAGCACGAGACACGTATCAGCAGCTGATTCCGAACGATCCCGCATTTGAGTCGTTCTTCCGCGCCGCCACCCCAATCGCCGAGCTGGGCGGGTTGAACCTCGGCTCACGCCCTTCGGTGCGCGGGGGAGTGGCGAAGGGCGGCTCGGGTCTCACCAGCCTGCGCGCCATCCCATGGGTCTTCTCGTGGAGTCAGGCGCGCGTGAATCTCCCTGGCTGGTACGGACTCGGTGCACTGCGCACAACGCTCGACGATGCGGCCGCAACTGCCACGCTGCATGAGGCATATCAACGCTGGCCCTTCTTCCAGTCGATTGTCGACAACGCGGCGATGATCCTCGCCAAGTCCTCACCCGAGGTCGCTGAAGAGTTCGCGGCGCTTGGTGGCGCCGGGAGTGATGCCGATGCGACGAGGGTCTGGGCGACGATCGTCGCCGAGCGCACCGCTGCGGGTGAGGCACTGCAACGCATCACTGGCACAGCCGAACTGCTCGCCAGCGACCCTGAGCTGCGAGCCTCGATTGAGGGTCGTGCCCCCGAGGTGAATGCCCTCTCGCGTGTGCAGGTGCAACTCCTTCGCGCACTGCGCAGCGCCACCGATGAGGGTCAGCGCGCCGAGCTCTCACACCTCGTTCGCCTCACGGTCAGCGGGGTCGCCGCCGGCTTGCGCAACACTGGCTAGCCACACGTCTATCCTTCACCCATGTTGAAGCGACCCTCCCGACCCAGCGTGCGCGGCGTCATGAGCCCCGAGCAGATTTCGGCGTGGGTTGGGCCCGTCGCCACACGTTGGCGCAAGCACCGCGATCTCGCCGCAGTTTCGATGGCGGCAATGCGCGGGATTGAGGCGAAGGCGCTGCGACTCGGACACACCTCCGAACAGTTGCTTGCGAGTGGCGGCGACGCGATCGCCGAACTCGCGCTGGCGCTCGCCAAGGGTCGCATCGCATCCGGTGCCGCCGCTCCTGGCGCGCCCGTCTTCATCCTCGTCGGTTCTGGCGCCGAGTCTGCTCTCGCCCTTGAGGCTGGCCTGCGCATCGCAGCAAGTGGCACGCCGATTGTGGTGGCCCTCTGCGGCACGCGCGCGCGACCAGAACATGCGGCAGCATCGGCCGCCTGGGATCGACTTGAGTCGCTAACAAATGCGCGGCGCTTCCGCGTGCCAGACATGCGCGAAGCGGCACACTTTCGCGCGGGCATCGAAGATGTTGCCCTAGTGATGGAGGCGCTTGGTGGCTCCACCGATGCGATCGTGCCACCCGTACCAACGCAAGCAGGCATCAATCTAGTGATTCGCGCGCGCGCCGCTGGCGTGGCCTGCCTTGCGATCACGGCGCCGGTTGGGCTGGACCCTGAGACGGGGAGCCGACGACGTGGCGCACCTGGCGCAGATGTGACCATCACGCTGCACCGCCCGTTGATCACGCTCCTGAGCGAAACCTCGCGCAAACTCGTTGGTGAGCTCATCGTTGCGCCGCTCGACCTACCGCGCGACGCCGACACCCTGGCGCAGTGAGCCAGCCCAGGAGTCCGCTCCGCTCCGCAACGCTTGCGGCACTCGCCGCTGGTGCAGCGGTACTGGTTTTGCAGGAGATCAGCGCACTTGTTCCGCCGATTGGCTCAGCAGTACGCAGCCTGCCGATTGTGGCGATCCTGCTGGTGCTGGCAACGATTTACATCGTGGTGCAGTTGATCCGTTCGCGTTAGTCGCGCTGCAACATCCCCGTATCAAAGGTGCGCTCGGTGCCGTTGCGCAGTCGTGCGATGTTGTCGGCGTGGGCAAACCAGACCAACGCAGGTCCAACGATGCCATACGCAATAAGGGCGCCGTCGAGCATCCCGATTGTGGCGTAGCTAATGATGAAGAGGGCTGGGGCAAAGAGCGCTGCGGTGGCGAGTGACCCGAGCGAGACGATCCTGGTTCGCCAGATCACAATGAGGAAGATTGGCGCAACCGCAGCCAGTGCGAGCGGCGCAATCGCGAGCGCGGTACCGAAGCCGGTTGCGATCCCCCGACCCCCCTTAAATCCAACCCAGATGGAGCGCGTAGCTCCGATGACGGCAAAGAGCGCGGCGATCACGGTCCAGGTGCTGGTCCAAATCTCAGCCCCCTGCGCAGCCGCTGAGTGAACGGCGAGAACGGGGAGGGTCCCCTTGAGGATGTCTCCCGCGGAAACCACGGCGGCGCGTCGTCGACCGAGCGCCCGTAGTGCATTGGTGCCGCCAGTACGGCCAGAGCCGACGGAGCGTGGGTCGGGGCCACCGGTGAGGCGCGCCACAAGGAGACCGAACGGGATAGAGCCCGCCAGGTAGGCGCCGAGAGTGGCGGCGAGGATCAGCGGTAGGTCCATTGCGGCGGAGATTAGCAGCGCGCGGCAAGGGTCGGCGGCGGGGCGTAGGATTCTCGTATGCCCGACTACGACCTCCTCGTTCTCGGCGGTGGAACTGGTGGCTATGCCGCCGCCTTCCGCGCCGCCCAACTCGGCAAGCGCGTGGCGCTCGTCGAGCAGGAGAAGGTGGGCGGCACCTGTCTCCATTGGGGCTGCATCCCCGCCAAGGCGATGCTCGAGAGCGGCGACCTGCTCGCCAAGATCGGTAAGGCGGCCGACTACGGCATTCAGATCACCCCCGCCACCGGCATCGACACGACGGTCGTTGGCGCCCGCCGCGACAAGATCGTGGCCAAGATGCACGCGGGCCTCAAGAGCCTCTTCAAGAAGAACAACGTCGAGCTGATCGCCGCCCGCGGCACCATCACAGCGCCGGGCAGCATCAAGGTGGTACTCGTCGACGAGGCGGGCGCACCAACCGGCGAAGAGCGCACCATCACCGCAACCGACATCGTGGTGGCGACTGGATCGAGCGTGCGCAGCATTCCAGGCCTTGAGACAGACGGTAAGGTCATCGTCGACAGCGATGACATTGTCACGGGGACGCTGCATCCGAAGCGCGTCATCGTGGTTGGCGGTGGTGCCGTTGGCTGCGAGTTCGCTTCGTACTTCCGCGACCTTGGCGCCGAGACCACCATCGTTGAGATGTTGCCTGCGATCGTGCCGCTTGAAGATCGCGACGCATCGAAGGAGCTTGCGCGTGCCTTCACCAAGCGCGGCATCACAATTCATGTGGCACATCGCATCAGCGAGGGGAGCCTGGTACGTAGCGCCGATGGTGTGACGCTGAGCATTGAGCCGGTTGACGGCTCGGGCACCGCAACGCCGCTGAGCGCCGACCTGCTCGTTATCGCTGGCGGTCGCGTGCCGAACAGTGCCAACATCGGCCTCGAGAACACCGCAGCCACTGTTGAGCGCGGCTTCATTGCCGTTGATGCTCAGATGCGCACCAAGCAGGAGCACCTCTACGCCGTCGGCGACGTGATCGGTGGACTGCAGCTGGCACACGTTGCCGCACACGAGGGCCTGATCGCCGCCCACGCGATTGCTGGTCAGCCGATTCACGCCATGAACTACGCGAAGCAGCCACGCGCCACCTACTGCCGCCCCGAGGTCGCCTCAGTCGGCGCTACTACCCAAGAACTAGAACGCGACGGCGTGCCGTTCGTTGCGGGGGTTATGCCGTTTGCCGCCATTGCCAAGGCGCACATCGGCGGTGATAGTGACGGCTTCTGCAAGGTGCTCCGACACGCAGAGAGCGGCGAGGTGCTCGGCGTGCACATGGTTGGCCCAAAGGTCACCGACCTTATTGCCGAGGCGAGCCTGGCACTGGAGCTCGGCGCGACCGCCGATCTGCTTGGCGGCACCACGCATCCACATCCAACCCTCAGTGAGGTGCTCGGCGAGGCGGCACTCGTCTCGCTCGGCCGCTCGGTGAACTTCTAATGGCCGGGTCGCCACTCATCGGTCGACAGCTGCCAATGCTTGGCGCTGCGCCGAGCCACACCGAGGAGATCCTCGTCGCCTCGAAGCACCCAGAGTGGATTCGCTCAAAGGCGCCAGGCGGCGCGCGCTACCGCGAACTGCAGTCACTGATGCGCACGCAGAGCCTGAACACCGTCTGTGAGGAGGCGCGCTGCCCGAACATCGGCGAGTGCTGGGAGCAGGGGACCGCGACGGTCATGATCCTCGGCGACACCTGCACGCGCGCCTGCGGCTTCTGCGCCGTAAAGACCGGCCGCCCCGATGGACTTGACCTTGATGAGCCGCGCCGCGTGGCCGAGGCGCTCGCCTCGCTGAACCTCGATCACGTGGTGGTGACGAGCGTCGCCCGCGACGACCTTGCCGACGGTGGCGCCGCGATCTTCGCCGCGACGATTCGTGAGCTTCGTGCCCTTGCGCCAGATACGGGCGTGGAGGTGCTGATCCCTGACTTCGACGGCCGCGAGGCGCCGCTGCGCGCGGTGATGGAGGCGGCCCCCGACATCGTCGATCACAACCTAGAGACCGTGCAGCGCCTGCAGAAGCCGGTGCGCAAGCGCGCCCGCTGGGATCGCTCGCTCGAGGTGATTCGCCGCGCCAAGGAGATGGCCGCCGAGCTTGGCAATCCTGTGCACACCAAGAGCTCGCTGATGGTTGGCCTTGGCGAGGAGCGCGCCGAACTGACTGAGGCGTTCCAGGCACTACGCGCAGTTGACTGCGACGTGCTGACGATTGGCCAGTACCTACGCCCAACCGCCGAGCACCTGCCGCTGGTGCGCTACTACACGCCAGCCGAGTTCGACGAGATGCGCGACGAGGCGTTGGCGCTCGGCTTCAAGCATGTGGAGTCGGGCCCGCTGGTACGCAGCTCGTATCACGCCCGCGACCAGGTGCCGGCCGGCTCCCCAGCGCTGCGCGGCCGCCGCGCCGAGCGAGCGAGCGCATGAGCCGCGCCATCACGCTGAGCCCGCGCATTCCGCTCGCCGAACTGCATTGCCACCTGGGTGGCTCGGTCACACCGGCGATCATGTGGGGGATCGCGCACTCGCAGGGGATTCGTCTTCCGTCTAAGGACTACTGGGCCTTCCGCAAGATGATCACCGCGGGGGCGAAGCGCACCCGCAGCTTCACCGGTTACCTGGACCTCTTCCACTGGACGGAGTTGATTCAGTCGTCGCCAATCGCCGTGGAGCGGTCGGTGTACGAGGTGGTTGCTGGTGCGTATCGCAAGAACCACATCACCACCATGGAGCTGCGCTTTAATCCGATGAAGCGCAATCGCAACGGCGAGCAGGACCTTGACCACATCATCGCCGCCGCAATCCGTGGCGCCGACCGTGCCGCACTCGAATACCCGGTGATGCCAGGTCTGATCCTCTGCCTCGACCGTGGCTTCACCTACGCGCAGAACGAGATCATCGTCGAGAAGGCGATCGCCTGGAAGAGCCGCGGCATTGTTGGCATCGACGTTGCGGGGCCTGAGTCAGCCGCCTTCAAGGTCGCCGAATACAAGAAGCTCTTCCGCCGCGCGCGCCTCGCCGGCCTCGGCATCACGGTGCATACAGGTGAGTCTGGCCCCGTCAGCGAGGTGCTAGACGTGATCAAGAACCTCGAGCCCGACCGCATCGGCCACGGCGTGAAGTCGGCACAAGATCCAAAGACACTGAAGGCCCTTGCTGAGCGCAAGATCGTTCTTGAGATCTGCCCGACCTCAAACCTGATGACGCAGGTGGTGAAGGATTGGGACGAGTTCCGCCAGATCTTCGACGCGCTGCGCAAGAACAAGGTGCGCTATGTGATCGGCACTGACGGCCCTGAGATGCTGCAGACCTACATTCGCGACGAGCTCGCCGCCCTCGGCCGACACGGCATCCTTTCAGTAGAGGAGCAGGAGATCGCCGCCGCCATGTCAATTAAGGCGAGCTTCGTGAAGAACGCCAGCAAGGCGGCAATTCCACGCAGCGCTGGCACCTCGCCGCGCACCCTTAAAGAAGAGGTCTAGTTCCCCGCGGCCTGGTAGAGCGATGTGCGTAGCGCATCGATGAACGCCTGATCGGTCGCCCCCTCCATCACCAACACGTACGGCGTGGCGTCAATCATCAGCAGGCCGGCAGGATCGGTGACCCACTCCGCGGCGCAAGTATCGACCGTGGCGCGCAGCTTGGTGTACGAGGCGTCGTTGCGGAAGCGGTAGAGGCGGGCGGGGAGGGGAGTAGCCTCGCCAAGGCCAGCAATCGTGAAGGAGATCGCCATGGGGGCGAGCCCCTGGTCGGTGCACCCTGCATCGCCGCTCACGACCGTGTTGACGGTGAGGTCGAATTTGGCAAAGCGCTTGGTGAGCCCGGCGAAGTCGGTGGGGGTCGCTTTGGGCGATCCATGGATCGCATCGAGCCCCGAGCCGCAGCCCGCCAGCAGCAGGGCCAGGGAGGCAACCAGGGCGACTCGACGCTTCATGCACTAACCCTACACGCAGGGTCCAAAACGACCCCCAGCCTCTTAGTTGGACGCATAGCGCCCCGATCGGTATCATCTGCATCCGGGCACGGCCCGCACTCGGGGCGCATTCGTCTAGCGGCCTAGGACACTGCCCTCTCAAGGCAGAGACCACCGGTTCGAATCCGGTATGCGCTACCAA
>JBBAWJ010000001.1:0-142550 GCA_040397255.1 Candidatus Limnocylindrus sp. | reverse complement strand
GAGGGAAAGGGGGAGCCATGCCAGCCATCACAGAGCTCACGCGCATCGAGCCGGTGCACCTCGCGCGCCTCGAGGCGCAGGGGATCTTCACCACGGGCCTGCTGCTGGAGCGCACCGAGACCCCCACCCGTCGCCAGACCCTGGCAGACCAGACCGACGCCTCGACCGCCGACGTTGCGGAGTGGCGCGATGAGGCGCTCCTGCTCAATCTCGCCTTCCTGGGGCCGGCTGAGCACGAGCTCCTGGCCCAGGCGGGCTATGGCGGCGTTGAGACCCTCGCCGCGGCCCCATGGGAGCTGTTCCAGGATGCGGTGGTGACGACCGCACAGACACTCGGCCTACCAATTCCTGACCCGCTCTCCCTCCGCTCGTGGTGGGAGCAGGGGCAGGTCCTCGCCGACGCGTGAAGTCCCTCCGCCGCCTCTTGCGGCGGTCGCTCCTCGCCCTCGCCGCTGCAGCTCTGGCCATTGGCGCGACGACGGCGATCTTCCTCACGCCCCCCGTCGTGCACCTCTTGTTGCGGGTGAGCAACGCCCCAGCGGTGCTCGGGGTGGAGCCAGCCGTGGCCGACGCGCTCTCAGACGCCCTGGTCGGGGACCTGCTCACCGACGGCGCCTTCGATGCCCCGCTCGGCGACGCTCCCCTCCTCTCGGCCGGGGAGCGCTCGCACCTGGTTGATGTCGGAGGCCTCCTGCGGGCAGTGCTCGTTGCTGGGCTCGGTGGGCTGCTCGTTTTGACTCCCGCTCGCCTTCGCCGCCGTGCCTGGCTACGGGTGGCGATTCGCGACGGCGCGGCGCTCATTGTCGGCGGTGCCCTCGTTGCCGCCGCGGCCTTCACGCTCGCCTTTGATGCAACGTTCTCCCTCTTCCACGGACTCTTCTTTGCTGCGGGAACATGGACCTTCAATCCCGCGACGGACCGACTGATACAGCTCTATCCAGAGTCCTTCTGGATATTGGCCGCACTCCTCTTCTGTCTTGCGCTTGCCGCAATCGCGCTCATCTCGTATCGGATCACGGCGCGTACACGGTGATGGGCGCCGCCTACCTCGCCCTCATCGGGCTCTCAGCCATCGGGGTGCGCGGCCTCGTCAAACGCTTCGAGCTGCCAGTGACACGTCAGGTGCTCTTCCCAGTGACGGCTGTGACCACGCTGGCCTTCCTGCTCGTTGATGCCGTTGGCATTTGGCGCGGCTGGTTTGTCACGCCACTCTCCGCAACGCTGCTGATGCTTCCCGGCCGTGGTGCGCTTGATGGAGGGCTGCCGATCGAAGAGGCCCCACTTCTCGCTGCGCTCGCCGCCCTCGTCGTGGTGCTCATGAGCATCGGCGAGCCTCGCGGCGTGGGTCGAGAGGCACCGCTCACCGCACGCCGCATCGGTGCCGCACTCCTCCTTGGCGTATTCGTAACAGCAGCGGCGCACCTCGCAAGCATCGGCGGCGAATACACGGCGGCAACTGCAGGACTTGCAGCCGGGGCGCTGCTTCTTGCTGCGTCACTCCTTACACGCAGCCAGGCGAGTCGCTGGAGCGTCGCCGTCTTCCTCGGCCTGACGCTGATCTTTGACAACGTCATGTGCGCCGCAGGCCTGTTTGATTATCCGAGTGCGCCGCGTTCGGGGGTGATGCTTGGGTTTGCCCCCGTTGAAGATCTGCTCTACGCGGCAGCGTTTTCGCTGTTCGCGGTGCAACTCACCGCCTCGGCTCGCGCAGCGAAGGGCCGCTGGTGGCGGCTGCTCCTGGCTTCGCGGCCGGTTTCGTGGATTAACACCGCACTCCCGTTTGCGGGCGGCGCGCTGGCCGCTGGAGCAGGGGAGGCGGTTGGCGCATGGTTCTTGCCGCTGGTGATCTGGTGGGGCGTCGCCTACAACCTGTATCTCTATGGGATCAACGATCTCTATGACGTAGCAACTGACCGAAAGAACCCGCGCAAGGGCGGCGCTGAAGGTGCGCTACTCCAGAACGGCGATCTAGCAACGCTGCGACGCCTCCTCCTCTTCGCAGCTGGAACCGCCGCGCTCTTCCTACTCACGGGCACCGCCACCGTTCCAATCTGGTCCCTACTCGGCATCGTCTTTGCCACGGCGTACAGCGCACCGTGGTTCGTGCGCGCTCGTGCCGTACCGATCTTGGATGCGGTGATCTCCGCCACGCACTTTGTGATTCCTGCAGTTGCCGGCCTCGCACTCGGTGGTGCGTTCCAACAGGCTTGGATTGCGCCGCTGGCGGCCTTCTTCTTCTGGAACATGGGGAGCCATGTAGTGGGAGCGTTGCAGGATGTTGATGCGGATCGACGGAGTCGGATCGCGACGGTCGGAACGCTTCTTGGCGTTCGTGGCGGGGGGTGGTTCGCCATCTCGCTCTACGCCGTGGCGGGGCTCCTCCTGCTCGCTCAAGGCGAACCGTTGCAGCGCATCGGAGCACTCCTGCCGCTCGCGAGCATCCTCTCGCTTCTCCCGCTGATCGCAGGTCGCCCAACGCATCAGGCGGCACGTGCCGCATGGCGCCGATTCATGTTGCTGAACCTCTTCCTTGGCGCTGGGGCCGCCATGCTGATCATTCGCAGCCTCGTTGGCGCTGCGTAGTACTACTATGCGCAGATGAGTGATACGCCGCGATCAATTCTGGTGCTGACGGTCAGCGACTCGATCCATGCTGGTGAACGAGAAGATAAGGCGGGCACGCTCGCTGCAGCGGCCCTGGTGGCCCACGGCTGGGAGGTGCAGCGTGCACAGGCCCCGGACGAGCTTGATGCCATCCGCGCGGTTCTTGAGCAGCATATCGGCACCGTCGACGTCATCTTGACCGCTGGCGGAACGGGGCTGAGCTCACGCGATGTCACCCCAGACGCGACTGCGCCGCTCCTCGAGCGGCTGATTCCAGGGATCCCTGACGCCATTCGTATGCTGGGGCGCTCCCAGACGCCTGCGGCGATCCTCTCCCGCGGCCTTGCGGGCGTGGCGAAGGGAACGCTGATCGTGAACCTCCCCGGCGGCAGTGGTGCGGTGCGTGACGGGCTGGCCATCCTGCTCCCCGTGCTTGAGCACGCTAGCGACGCAATTGGAGAGCGCGACCGCTCGTAGCCCTCTCTCATGTGCCTTCGCACACAAGATCGTGTGTAGACTCTCCCAGATGCCGCAACCTGCGGTGGCCCCGCGCGCCGCGGTGCGAAGGTGAGGAGGAGCGAGGGTGCGTTGCCCATCGTGTAAGGAGCCAGATACACGCGTCGTGGATTCGCGCGACCTCGATGACGGCTCCGTCATTCGTCGCCGTCGTGCCTGTCGCATCTGCGGCACACGCGTCACCACCTATGAGCGCGCCGAACTCGCCAAACTCTACGTCATCAAGCGCTCCGGCGAACGTCAGGAGTACGACTCCCAGAAGCTCCTTGAGGGGTTGCGCCGCGCGCTGACGCGTCGTCCGGTACCTGTCGATGCCCCAGAGCGTGCCGTTGAGGCGATCGAGGCACAGATTCGAGCCAGCGGCGCAACAGAGCTCTCCTCTGCCCGCATCGGTGCGTTGACGATGGCGGCGCTTCGTGAGATCGATCAGATCGCCTACATCCGCTTTGCGAGTGTCTACCAGTCGTTTGAGGACCTCGAAACGCTCAAGCGAGAAGTAGACGAGCTGCTCACCGAGAAGGGCGCAGGGAAGGGGAAGCGTCGAATTCGCGCCGTGGAGGCCGAGGCATGAGCGTCCTCTCCGACCGCGACATCCTGACCGCGATCGCAGCGGGCGAGATCTCGATTGCACCGTTTGACGCAGTGGATGTGCAGCCGGCCTCGGTCGACCTCCACCTCGACGGCACGTTCCGCGTCTTTCGCAATAATCGGTACGGCTTCATTGATCCGCGCGTAGAGCAGCCGGATCTCACCGAGATCGAACTTGTTGGTGACGGCGAGCAGTTCATGCTGCACCCTGGAGAGTTTGTGCTCGGTCAAACCCGCGAGAAGATTTCGCTCGGAAACTCGCTGCTCGGACGCCTTGATGGGAAGTCATCACTCGGACGGCTCGGGCTGTTGATCCACTCCACCGCTGGTTACGTTGATCCAGGCTGGGTGGGAAACCTCACGCTAGAACTCGGCAACGTTGCCCGACTACCAATTGCGCTCTACCCGGGGATGCGCATTGGCCAGATCTCGTTCCACCGCATGTCGTCCGAGGTCGAACGGCCGTATGGGAGCAGCGAGCTACGCAGCCGGTATCAGGGCCAAACGGAGCCAACGGCGTCGGCGGCGCACGTTGGATTTGATGCGGAACAGCAGGCACATGACGGAGCCAGGATTGCTAAGCCTCGTGACTGAACGTCGCAGCATCGATCTCGGGGGGATCACGGTTGACCTGCTTCGCATCGGAACCTTCTGGAGCGATGCAGGGGCGATCTTCGGTCCAGTACCCCAGGAGACCTGGGCGCCGATGGTTGCAGACGAGCTTGATGCACGATCCCGCCTCTTGCAGGCACTCAACATCTTGCACATCAGTGATGCCAGCGGTGCGGTGCTTTTAGAGACTGGTGCGGTGCCAGCCGGCACGCAGGTCAGCGACGCAGATACAGATTCGCGCTCTGCCCGTGAAGCGTTGGTCAGCGCTGGGATCGATGTGGAGCGCATCGCCAGCATTGTGCCGAGCCACCTACATCGAGATCATGCTGGTGGACTCGTTGACCAGCATGGCGCCGCCGCCTTCCCCAACGCCCAGATCGTTGCCCCCGACCGTGAGATCGCCGCTGTCGCGAGCGGTTCGCTTCGTGCCCGTGCGGCGTATGACGTCCCCGGCCTCACGCGCCTCTTCGGCGCTACTGCACCGCGCTCGTTCGACGGCACGCTGGATCTCACCCCAACGATCACGCTGCGTCGACTCGGCGGTCACACCCCAGGCTCCCAGGCCACCATCGTGCGCGGTCACGAGCGCACCCTCCTCTTTCTCGGTGACCTCTTCATGCGCCCCTGGCAGGCGAACCCGCGGTGGGTGACGGCATACGACGACGAGGCGTGGGTCTCCGTCGACGCGAAGGCCTCAATCTTCGCCGAGGCGGCGGCGGGCGAGTGGCTGGTCGTCATGAGTCATGAGGTACAGGCGCCCGCTGGTCGCATCGTGGCTGAACGCGATCGCTTCCGTTTCGTTAGCGAGTAGGGAGCAGCTCCTCGACCAGTGCGGCTGCCGCTTCGCGCGTTAGCGGCCCCGTTACTACGCGTAGGACACGACCATCGGCGTCGAGAATCAGTTTCGTTGGGATGCCGCCAGCGCCAGCGGCGCGAAAGAGTTCACTGTTGACGTCGACCAAGAGTAGATAGCCGAGCTGATAGCGCTCCGCATACGCCGCAACGGTCGATGGGAGCTCACCAACCGAGATGCCAATCACCTGAAGACCGCGATCGCCGTACGTTGCTGCGAGCGAGCGCAGCACCGGAGTCTCTTGCTGGCAGGGCGGACACCAGGTGGCAAAGAGGTCAACGATCACCAGGCGTGGGGCGGGGAGCGTTGCCTGCTCGTCTGCAAAGACACCTCCACCAGCAACAGGCTGCCCTGCAGGGATCGTGAACGTGGCACCAACCTCGATCCCCGTGGCGCTCGGATCCACGATGTAGAGGTCACTCGGCGTTGCGGTTCCCGTTGGGATATTCGTTCGCGACAGCAGCAGGAGGAGAGCCAGTAGGGCAGCCGCCGCTCCGATAGCGCCGATGCTTCGTTGCGAAAATGGTCCGATCACAGGCCGGGGAGCCCAGGCAGGATGCGCGAAAGTACCGTGAGGCCGCCAGTCGCAATCAGTACACCAATGCCCGCAACGAGAAGTCCGCCAACGATGCCGGCGACGCGCGTACCGCCACGAAGCCGGCCCATGAGTCGTTGCAACGTCGCGGGGCTGCGATCAGCTACGGCTGCGAGGGCCAAGAAGGGGAGTGCGAGGCCGAGGCTGTAGAGCGCCAGCAGCAGCGCCGCGCCAGCAGGGTTGCTTCCAGCGGCCGCGATGCCGAGGGTCGCACCAAGGACGATACCGATGCAGGGTGTCCAGGCGATGGAGAAGGCGGCGCCCAGTAGGAAGCTGCCGAGGTAGCCGCCACGCAGAATCGGCGTTGGTGCACGCATGCGGTCGAGCTGTGGGATGCGCAGGATGCCAGCAAGATGCAGGCCACCGATCGTCACAGCAACGCCCACGGGAATCTGCAAGATCGGCAGAAGGCGTCCGGTGGCGCCGCCAACGTAGCCGGCGCTGATGCCGAGGGCGATGAAGATCGCGCTAAAGCCACAGGTGAAGAGGAGGGCGTGACGCATTCGTGATGTGCCAGTGCTCAGCGCGGCGAGTCGACCGAGATAGGCGGGGACGATCGGGAGGACGCAGGGCGAGAGGAAACTCAGCACGCCCGCGAGCAGTGCGGTGAGGGCGTTAACGCTCTCCATCGACCTGGCCTACGGCACTGCGCACGAATGCGGCGATCTGCATCGGGCTGACGGCGAGCGGTAAAAGCCTCCCCGCAACCTCAAGTGCCGGGATCTGTTCAAGAAGTCGCGCATGCACCGCTGGGTCCTCCTCGATGTTCACCATGCTGAGCGTAAGGCGCGATCCCCCCTCAGTGATGAGTGTGCGCACGATCGCCTCTGTTCTCTCGCAGAGTTCGCACCCTGGGCGACCGTAGAGCGTGATCAGGGGCTGCTCCATGCGGGTATTCTCCCACGCCGCGTTCAGATACCCTACAGGGGGCCCCTGTAGCTCAGTGGATAGAGCGCCGCCGTCCTAAGGCGGGCGTCGTCGGTTCGATTCCGGCCGGGGGCACCATGAGAGGAGCAGGAGAGGAGGGCACGATGGGCGATGCGTCACGGATGCAGAAAGAGATCCCTGACTTCCAGCAGCCACCCGATGTTGGGGTGCTGCGCAATGGCGCGTTCCTGCGCCTCTGGATTGCCCAGCTCTTCACCCAGATCGGTGGCAACGTTGTGCTCTACGGTCTCACGGTGCTCGTTGCCGAGCGCAGTGGCTCTACCTCAACGCTCAGCGCCCTCTTCCTGAGCTTCCTTGTCCCAGCCGTTCTCCTTTCGCCAATTGCAGGCGTATGGGTGGATCGACTCGACAAGCGACTGGTGCTAATCGTCGCCAACCTGACCCGTGCCGGCGCATTCTTCCTGATGCTTGGCAGTGTCGATACGCTCGGCATCGTGCTCCTGCTCAATATCTTTGCGAGCATCATGACAACCCTCTTCGCCCCAGCCGAGCTTGCGATGATCCCACTCCTCGTCCGTCGTGAGCAGCTCACTTCCGCGAACGGTCTCTTCACCTTCACCCTGAATGCCGCATTCGCGCTGGGCTTCGCGCTGCTGGGGCCCGCGGTGGTGCGCATTGCCGGCCCTGAGGCGTCCATCATTCTGGTTGCTGTTCTTTTCCTGCTCGCCGGACTGCTCTGCTTCGGACTCCCATCGGCGCCACCCGTCAAAATTGCCGGCAACATGCGCTCCAATACGACGCAAGCCACTCGGACCACCACTAGTGAGCTCGTCGAAGGGCTGCGCTTCATGTGGCGCCATAGTTCGGTCCTCTGGTCTCTGGCGTACCTCTCAATCGCTGCCAGCGTTGTGGGGGTCATGGGGGTTCTGGGACCTGACTACGTGCGTGACTCTCTCGGTCTCGATGCGCGCGATTTCTGGTTGGTCGTTTTGCCGATCGGCCTTGGCGTCGTGACCGGCATCCTTGCGCTCAACAGTTGGGGTTCGAGTCTTCCGCGCCGCCGCCTGATCGAAGGGGGGCTCTTCGGCGTCGGTGCAGGCTTGGCGCTGCTCGCCCTCGCCGTTCCGATCAGCCGCGCGATCTCCGATGGCGCACAACTCTTGGGCGAGCTCCCACTCGACGCGGGTGCTTCCACCCTTGCAACGGTGATCTTTGTCGCCTATTTCGCGGGCGTTTCGTACGGTCTCGTGGCGATCCCTGCGCAAACAGCCCTCCAGGAGGAGCTGCCGGAGGAGGTGCGTGGGCGCGTCTTTGGCGTCTTGAACATGCTCGTCAGCCTCGGCAGCTTTGTGCCGATCATCGCTGTGGGCCCGATCGCTGATGCCGTTGGGGCAACGAACACGCTCCTGGGCGTTGGTGTCGTCATTGTTCTCGTGGCGATTTCCTCAATCGTGCGTGGACCACAGCGAACGGCGCGGCCGTAACGCCTGGTGCTCGCTAGCCGCGCAGCAGGGCGACGGCGATCTCTCCCGCGAGGCGGGCGTTGGACTCCGCCAGTGCGAGGTTGGCGGGGATTGATCGCGAATCTGTAGCCGCGGCAATCGCCGCCAAGATCTTAGGCGTGGCCTTCGGGCCAGTTGCTCCAGCTCGCTCAGCGTCAGCGAGCCCAGCGGCAATGGCATCGGCGATCTCTGCTGCGGGGATCTCAGCTTCGAGCGGGATTGGGTTTGCAACCAGCATGCCGCCAGGCCAGCCAAGTGCCGTGTTCGCCTTGGCAATCGCGGCAATCTCCGTGGCGCTCTCAACACGATGGCTGAGTGCGAGGCCACTGCTGCGACTCCAGAAGGCGGGGAAGGTGCTCGTCTGGTAGCCGATCACGGGAACACTCAGCGTCTCTAGCACCTCAAGTGTCTTTGGCAGATCAAGAAATGCCTTAGCGCCGGCACTCACCACGATGACTGGATGGCGCGACATCGCACCGAGATCCGACGACACATCAAAGCTCAGCTCGGCGCCGCGATGCACACCGCCGATGCCACCAGTTGCAAAGACACGAATGCCGGCGAGTCCAGCAATCGTGACCGTTGCGGAGACCGTGGTGACGCCAGTGCGCTTCGCCGCAATTGCAACAGGTAGATCGCGCTCGGCGAGCTTCTCGTCGGCGGCGAGGACGAGCGCCTCATGATGTGGCTCGATGCCCGCCCAGAGTTCGCCATCGATCACGGCGGTGACGGCGGGGATTGCACCAGCCGTGCGAATCGCCGCGTTGACTCGATCAAAACACTCGCGGTTGTAGGGGGCGGGGAGGCCCATCTTTGATGTGATGGTGGACTCGAGGGCGACGACGGGCATACCAGAGGCGAGTGCAGCGGCTACTTCGGCAGACTGGCGAATGTTCACGAAGCCTCCCTCTGGTCGCTCTCGGTCGCCTGTCGCTGCAGATGACCCGCCGCAGCTGTGTGTCCAGCGGCAAGCGCATCCTCCCATGATTCGCCGCGTGCTCGCGCAACGAGGAGGCCGCCGGCGAATGCGTCACCTGCACCCGTGCTGTCGATCCCCGGTGGGAGTGGATGCGCGGGGAGTGCGGCAACGTGCTCACCCTCTGGTGAGCGCACCTCAGCGATCCCTGCACCATGTTTCGCGATGATGATGGACCCAGGGAGTGGGCGATTAAGTAGATCGAGATAGGCACACTCCTCTTCGTTGGCAAACAAGAGGGTGGGGGCCAGTTCAGCAAAGCGACGACGACTCTCCTCGGGACCCCAGGCGCTCAACGCACCAACCGAGGAGGCATCGAGCGATGTGGGGATCCCCGCGTCACGTGCGTGGGCGAAGAGTCGACGTGTGGTCTCGCCGAGTGGCTCGCCGAGAAGCGAGTAGGCGGGGGCGTGGAGCCACGATCCGCCGGTCAGGGCCGCAGGGCCCGGGTCACGTAGGGAGAGGGCGGCGGCGCGGTCGGGGAGCATGGTCCGCTCACCATCTGGTTCAACCACCACCACGATGCTGGCGCTGCGGCCACCGCGCTGCAGGAGCGGCTCCACCCCAGCTCGCCGGAGGGCCGCCTCAAGAGCCTCGGCGGTGGCGTCGTCACCGACAGCGCCGATGAAGCGCGCTGAGCCCCCAGCGGCCACCGCCGCCACCGCGACGTTGGCGGCACTCCCACCACGCCGTCGCGTGATCTGGGCGGCGGCGTCGGAGCCGCGCCGCCAGGGTGCGTCAAGCCGCACGGCAATCTCGTCGATCAGGTCGCCCACGCAGACGATCAGTGGGGTTGGGGTCGCTCGGTTCGCTCGGTCGATCATGCGGGGGAGTGTATCGGCTATTCTCTGGCTCCTTGGGCGGTTAGCTCAGTTGGTTAGAGCGCAGCCTTGACATGGCTGAGGTCACAGGTTCGAGTCCTGTACCGCCCACCAGAACGTAATGGCGTGGAGAGGGGTCCAAGGGATGGCAGACGAGGCAGCGGCAGCAGAGGTCGTCGAGATCGACGAGATCCTTGAAGCCCCCGCGCGCGGCTCTGCCGAGGAGCTTCTCGATGCCGGCGCGAGCGATAATCTCAGCCGCATGCGGCACTCCGCCGCTCACGTCATGGCCGAAGCGGTCGCGCGCCTCTTCCCCGGCGCAAAGCTCGGCATCGGTCCAGCGATCACCGATGGTTTCTACTACGACTTCCTACTAGAGCGCGCCCTCACCCCCGACGATCTGGCCGCCATCGAGGCCGAGATGTCGAAGAGCATCGCCGCGAACCATAGGTTCACGCTTGCCGAGCACACCTTCGACGATGAGCGTGCGGCACTGGTGCGCGGGGATCAACCCTTCAAGATTGAGATTATGGACGACCTCGCCAAGGCTGCCGCAGCGGAGGGGAAGCCTGCCCCGAGCGTCACGACCTATCAGCACGGCGAATTCCAAGATCTCTGCCGCGGTCCGCACGTTGAGAGCACGGGGAAGATCGGTCCGTTCAAGTTGCTCTCGATTGCGGGAGCATATTGGCGCGGGAAGAGTGATCGACCGATGCTGCAGCGCATCTATGGCACCGCATGGGAGACGCAAGAGCAGATTGACCAGTACCTGTGGCGCCGTGATGAGGCGCGCAAGCGCGATCATCGCAAGCTCGGCGTAGCGCTCGACCTCTTCTCGTTCCACGACGTCTCGCCCGGGAGTGCCTTCTGGCACCCGAAGGGGCAACGACTCTGGCGCACGCTCGAAGGTGCGATGCGTGAGATGCAGGATCGCCGTGGCTATCAGGAGATCTCTACACCGATCGTCGTCAGCAAGCACCTCTGGGAGCAGTCGGGCCACTGGGATCTCTATCGCGAGAACATGTTCATCATCGAGTCTGAGGGTGAAGAGTTCAGCCTCAAGCCGATGAACTGCCCCGAGAGCACCGTGATCTATCGCACGCGCACGCGCAGTTACCGTGATCTGCCACTGCGACTCTCCGAATATGGTCGACTGCATCGCAACGAACTGTCGGGAACACTGAGCGGACTCACCCGAGTGCGCCACTTCATCCAAGATGATGGCCACATCTACGTACGCCCAGACCAGATTGAATCTGAAGTCGCAGCGCTGTTAGAAGAGGTTCGTGAGGTGTATGCCTGGTTCGATCTGCCAGTGGAGTTTGTCTTCTCGACCAAGCCTGCAAAGGCACTTGGCGATCCCAAGCTCTGGGAGAAGGCAGAGTCAATGATCGAGAAGGCGCTGCGCGACTCTGGCGCTAAATGGCAACTCAAGCCTGGTGACGGTGCCTTCTATGCGCCGAAGATCGACATCATCGTGCGCGACGCGCTTGGGCGCGAGTGGCAGACGGCAACCGTGCAGGTAGACCTTGTGATGCTCCCGGAGCGATTCGATCTTACGTATACCGACGAGGCGGGGGAGCGCGTCCGCCCGATCGCCATTCACCGTGCGATCTACGGCTCGCTGGAGCGCTTCATCGGCATCTTGGTCGAACACTACGCTGGGGCCTTCCCGTTCTGGCTGGCCCCTGAGCAGGTCGTCATCATCCCGATTGCCGACCGCCACCTTGAATTCGTGACGGCGGGTGCCGCAGTGCTGCGCGCCGCCGGCATCCGCGTCAGCATCGATGACTCGTCGAACCGCATGCAGAACAAGATCCGTTTGGCCCAGGAGCAGAAGGTGCCGCTGATGCTCGTCGTGGGCGATAAGGAGATTGAGGCTGGCGGGGCCGCGCCACGTTGGCGCGATGGCACCCAGGAGCCTGCAACCAGCTGGGAGGCTCTCGCAGCCACCCTCGCGGCGCGCGCGGCCGCTCGCACCGCGTGAGGGTGCTACGCTCGCTACCCCCGCAAGGACGCTGTCCTCGGGTCCAAGGCTGATGATCGTGAGGGTCTGACCGATTAAGGATCTACGCATCAATACCCAGATCCGCGTCCCACAGGTGCGCGTTCTGGATGAAGAGGGGAACCAGCTCGGCGTTCTCGCTACCCCCGAAGCCCTGCGACAGGCACAGGAGCGCGGCCTTGACCTCGTAGAGATCGCCCCAACCTCGGCCCCCCCTGTCTGCAAATACCTCGACTACGGCAAGTTCAAGTACGAGGCCCAGAAGAAGGAGCAGGACGCCCGCAAGCGTCAGAAGGTTGCCGACCTGAAGGAGCTTCGCTGCACCCCCAAGATCGGGGATGCCGACCTGCAGACCAAGATCCGCCAGGCCCATAAGTTCCTCTCCGGGGGCGACCGGGTGAAATTCTCGGTCAAGTTCCGTGGCCGTGAGATGACCCACCCTGAGATTGGGCGGGCGATTTTGGACCGGGTTGTGAAGGGATTGGCCGATGTGGCCCAGCTCGAGCGCCCCTCACTCCTCGAGGGACGCTTCCTCTCCATCCAACTGGTAGCATTACCCCGACAGAAGGGTCAGGCGGCCCCAGCACCCGGCACCGATGAGCCGGCCGTACCAGCCCTTGAAGGGGAGTAACCATGCCAAAGATGAAGACACACAAGGGCGCGCAGAAGCGCATCGGATTCACCGGCTCAGGGAAGCCGATCCGCGTGAAGTCGTGGCGTGGCCATCACCTTGAAATCAAATCGTCCCGACGCATCCGCCGCTACGCGGGGAAGGCCGTCCTCGGAACCACGCACAAGAATCAGATTTCACGCCTGCTGCCGTACGGCGGCTGAGCGACAACGAGAGGAGTAGAAGATGGCACGAGTTAAGCGCGGAGTTGCCGGTCACAAGCGCCACAAGCGCCTGCTTCAGGCTGCTGAGGGGCGACGTGGCTCACGCCACAAGCTCATTCGTCCGGCGCGTGAGGCCCTGCTCCACGCCCTTGCCTACGCAACGCGAGACCGACAGCAGCGCAAGCGCCAGATGCGTGAGCTGTGGATTCACCGCGTCAACGCAGCGGCTCGCCTCAACGGCGTCTCCTACTCACAGTTCATCGCCGGCCTCAAGCGCAACAACATTGCGATTGACCGCAAGATGTTGGCCGACCTCGCTGTTCGCGATGCCGCGGCATTCACGGCGGTCGCGGTCGCAGCGAAGCGCGCCTAGCCCCTTCGGTCCGCGGTAGTGGACCTCGCAGCGCTCGAGAAACAGCTCCGCACACTGCAGGCTGACGCCGCAACGCGAACTGCCGCCGCCGCTTCGACCGCTGATCTCGACGAGCTTGGCTCATCGCTCCTCGGGAAGCGTGGTGCGATCACCGAGATCCTCCGCGGCATCGGCGCCCTCCCAGCAGACGATCGCCCCAAGATCGGTGTCGTTGCGAATGAGGTGCGCGCCGCGATCGATGCGTCAGTCACCGCCCGGCGCGTCGCCCTCTCAGCGGGTGAGCTTCTGGAGCGCATCGAACGAGAACGAGTTGACGCAACCACCCCAGGCCCAGCTCCGCGGATCGGCTCGCTCCATCCAATCCCAGAGACGATCGCCGCGATCACCGAGATCATGGCCTCGTTCGGCTTCGTCGTTGCCGAAGGTGAAGAGATTGAAGACGACGTCACCAACTTTCAGTTGCTGAACATTCCAGAGGATCACCCGTCGCGCGACCTTTGGGACACGCTCTATTTGCAGGAGCCAGGGCGACTGCTCCGCACGCACACGTCGCCAGGGCAGATCCGCACGATGCAGGCCGGTGGTCCGCCGATTCGCGTGATCCTTCCTGGGCGCTGCTTCCGCTACGAGGCGGTCGATGCGAGCCATGGCTTTGAGTTCCATCAGGTCGAAGGGCTACTTGTTGACCGCGGCGCAACGCTCGCCGACCTCAAGGGGATCCTCGACGAGTTGGCGAAGGGCCTCTTCGGCTCAGCCGCACGCACCAGGTTTAGGCCGGGGTATTACCCGTTCACCGAGCCATCCGTCGCAGTGGACGTTTCGTGGCCGGGGAGCAAGGACGGTTGGATGACGATTCTCGGCGCTGGGATGGTGCACCCCGTGGTGCTTGAGAATGGCGGCATCGATCCAGAGACCCACCAAGGATTCGCCTTCGGCCTCGGCGTGGAGCGCATCGCCATGTTGCGCCATGACATTCCTGACCTGCGCGCCTTTCTTGAGAACGATCTGCGCTTCTTGGCGGGATTCCGATGAAGATTCCGCTCTCCTGGCTTCGTGAGTTCACCGATGTCCAGCTGACCGCCGAGCAGTTGGCCGAGGCGCTCACCCTGCGGGGCCTTGAGGTTCGCGGCGTGGAGCGTTGGGGAGCGAACTGGAACAAGATGGTCGTTGGCGAGCTGCTCGAGGTGGGACCGCATCCGAAGGCCGATCGACTGCAACTAACGAAGGTGCGCATCGGCGATAGTCCAATCCTCAACATTGTCTGCGGCGCTCGCAACATTGCTCCTGGGCAGCGCATCCCGGTAGCGCTCGTCGGCGCGCAAATGCCCGACGGCCGACGCATTGAACGCGCCGAGAAGATGGGGGTCGCGTCGGAGGGGATGCTCTGCTCCGGCCAAGAGCTTGACGCAACCGACGACGGTGACGGCATCCTGATCCTTGATCCATCGGCCCCCCTCGGGGTGCCTCTTGTCGATTACCTGGGCGAAGATGTCATTGATGTCGACGTCAAGCCGAACCGCGGCGATCTCCTCTCGATCTTGGGGCTCGCCCGCGAGGTGGGGGCGATCACGGGAGCACCGGTGGCCTACGCAGCACGACCGCTCAAAGAGGGGGCTGATGCCGTAGCTGCGGGGCTGGCCCTGCGCGTTGCGGATGAGGCGCTCGCACCGCACGTTGTTCTGCGCGTGGTCGACGGACTAAACGTTGCCGCATCGCCTGATCGAGTGCAGATGCGCCTGAAGGCGGCCGGCCTCCGCTCGATCTCGAACGTTGTGGATGCCACCAACTACATCATGTTGGAGCTCGGCAAGCCGACGCACGCGTTTGATCGTGCCAAGGTGGGCGACACCGTGCAGATTCGCCTCGCCAAGAAGGGGGAGAGCCTCGAGACGCTCGACCACGAGGTGCGCAGCCTGGATGCAACAGACCTGGTGGTCGCCGACGAACGCACCGCCCTCGCCCTTGCCGGTGTGATGGGGGGCGCGAGCAGCGAAGTTACGCCGTCCACCACGAGCGTGATCATCGAGAGTGCCATCTTCGCCCCAACGTCGGTTCGCCGCACCGCACAGCGACACAGCCTGCGCTCTGAGGCGTCACATCGCTTTGAGCGCGGCCAAGAGCGCCGCCTTGCCGTACTTGGCGCCGACCAGGTAGCCGCACGCCTCACAGAGTGGGCTGGCGGTGTGGCCCGATCAGGACGCCTGGTGAGCGGTGCCGAAGAGGTCCCCGCAGCAACACTGAACTTCCGACCTGCGCGTGTCCGCGCGCTGCTCGGCGTCGCTCTCACTGACGATGAGCAGGTCGCCCTACTCGGCACAATCGGCATCAGCGCCGAGGCTGCGGCCGATGCAACGAAGATCGTCGTCACGCCGAAGCGTTCTCTCTCCGCCGCGAAGGGGAGCGCGCGGGCCGTGCGCGTGCCAAGTTGGCGTAGTGATCTCGAGATTGAAGCCGATCTCGCCGAAGAGGTTGCGCGCCTGTACGGCTATGAGCGCATCCCAACCTCAATCCCGAGCGCCGACCTTCCGCCGCATCGGCCAAGTCCAACGCTCCTCCGTGATCGTGTGCGCCGTCTCCTTGCGGATGCAGGGCTGCACGAGGTGGTGACCCACGCACTCGTGTCGGCCACACAGGCTGAGCTCTGGAGCGAACCCACGGCACTGGTTACCGGTTCACTCGCGGCATCGGAGGGCGCCGCAGGCGGTGCGCCGATCGTCTTGAAGAATCCGCTCTCGGCGGATCACGACCGACTTCGCCAGTCCCTCCTGCCTAGCCTGCTAGACCGTGTCGATGCCAATCTCCGCTACGGAGCAACCTCGGGTGCCATCTTTGAGGTCGGTCGGGGTTACGGCAGCACGAAGGGTGTCCCATCGGAGTGGACCCGCCTTGCCATCGCGGTATGGGGGGAGCGTGAGCAGGGTGCGCCGAGCGCAGGCGCAACGAGGTGGAACCTCGACGAACTCAAGCGCCTACTCGCGCTGGTTGCGCACCTCGTCGGCGAGCGACCAGCGTACGGCGCGTCAATCGACTCGGCAGTGCTTCACCCTGGCATTAACGCGGGGATTACCGGTGACCGTTTCGCGGGCCTCCTCGGCGAGCTCCATCCCGCATCGCCGACCTGGCGTGATGAGCCACGCGTCTTGCTCGCTGAGGTGGCTATCGCCGGCCTTCGGTCGGGGCGCCTTGACGTTGCGCAGGTGTCGCTGCCACCGACAACGCCACCAGTAACGCGCGATATTGCGCTCCTCATCCCCGCCGCGACCACAGTCGGTCACGTCGTTGATGTCGCACGAAAGAGCGTTTCGCGAGCCACCGCCGTTGAGCTCTTCGACCTCTTCGCTGGAGCACCTCTGGCCTCAGGTGAGCGTTCGGCCGGGCTGCGCTTCACCTTCCAGCCAAGCGCAACTGGAGCGGATGATGAGGCGATTACTGCCGAGCTTGCCGCCTTTGAGGGTGCCGTGCTCCGCGCCTGTGGCGCACGTATTCGCGGCGTCGAGGGGCAATGAGCGCGACCGTACTGGTCGATCTCGTGATCTTGGTGCTGCTCGTCCTCGCGGCGTGGAGCGGCGGACGTACCGGAGCGGCACGCAGCGCAGTCTCACTTCTGGCGCTCGCCCTCGGCCTCATCATTAGCGCACAGGGGCAGGGTGCAATCACCCAGTTCGTCGCCCAGCTCCTCCCCGGTGTCGACACGCGCCTTATTGGGCTCGGCATCTTTATCGGTGGGATCTGGATCCTTTTGGCTATCGCCTCATATCTGATCGGCCGCCTGCTTCAAGCGTCGTTGCGCGCCATTCACCTCGGGCCGGTCGACACGGCGCTTGGGGCAGTGTTTGGTGTGCTGCAGTGGAGTGTGGCGGCTGCCGCCCTCATCTTCGTGCTTGACGCCGCTGTCTCGGTGAGCTTCACCCTGCCGTCGCCACTGAGCGATGTGGCCGCCGCGATCACGACGGCACAGTCGTCTGAGGTGATTCGTGGCCTGATCTATCCGATCGCAGGCCAGCTGTTCGGCGGACTCCTTCCAGAAGGCCTGCGCGCGCTGCTCGTCCCGTGAGGCGCGCAGCGGCGCGGCCATACGACGAACGCTCCCTGACACGCCTTGAGTGGGCGGCGCTCCTCGAAATATTCAGCGAAGCATGTGCATTTGCCCCTTCACGCTTACTCGCGCTGGAACTGCGCCCTACCGCTGGCGGCGGCAGCCTGCCAACCCTGCGCGCCCTCGGGCGTGAGATTGCGGAGCTGCGACGAGATGGGGGAGACCCGCACATTGGCGGCGCGAGCGACCTGGAACCAGCCGCAGAGCGCGGCGCTAAAGGGGGCACGCTCGATGGCGCAGCGCTCTTTGCGATCAGCGAGACGCTCCGTGTTGTTGAACGCATCTCTAGTGATCTAGCTGGGTCAGGCCCAACGCTCAGCGCCCTTGGGGCGGCCCTTGCTCCGCTTCGTCCGCTGCGTAGTTCGATCGAGCGTGCGATCGCTCCCGATGGGTCCATTCTCGATGCGGCATCACCGCTTCTTGCTGGGCTGCGCGCGCTCCATCGCACTAGCCTTGAGCGACTCCGCACCCGTCTCGAGACGCTGGCACATGCAAAAAACTACAGCCCCTACCTGCAGGAGCCAATCGTTACGGTACGAAACGGGCGCTACGTGCTGCCGGTCCGCTCGGAGTGGAAGTCCCGTGTGCCAGGGATCGTGCACGACGCGAGTGCCACCGGCCAAACCGTCTGGATCGAGCCACTAGAAGTTGTTGAGCTCGGAAACGCCGTCCGAGAGTCTGAGGCGGCGGTCGCCACCGAAGAGGCGCGGATCCTCGGAGCGCTCTCTGCACTCGTTGGCGCAGATGCGGCGGCGCTCCGTTCCAACGGTGAAGGCCTCGCGCTCTTTGATCTGGCGCGCGCAGTTGCCGACGTTGGGCGTGATCGTAACTGGCTCTATGCCGACGATGCGCCGGATGGCGATCTGCTCCTGACAGAGGCGAGCCACCCACTCCTCACGCCTCCAGTAGTGCCGATGAGCCTGCATCTTGACGTTGAGCGACGAGTGCTCGTGATTACAGGGCCAAACACCGGCGGCAAGACGGTGGCACTCAAGGCGGTGGGGCTGCTTACGGCAATGCATCACGCCGGTCTTCCCATTCCGAGCGGGTTTGGGTCGGCGGTGCCCCCAACGGGGAACGTCTGGGCTGACATTGGCGACGATCAGTCCATCGCGCAGAGCCTTAGCACCTTCTCTGGTCACCTGACCTCGATTCAGCGCATCTTGCTCGGTGCGGTCTCGGGCGACGTCGTGCTCCTTGATGAGGCGGGGGCGGGGACTGATCCTGCGGAGGGGGCCGCACTCGCCGCCGCAATCATTGACGAGCTCCGAATCCGCGGTTGCCGTGTGCTGGCCACCAGCCACTATGCGGAGCTGAAGCAGTACGCCCATGTCACGCCAGGTGTCGTGAACGGTTCTGTGGCATTTGATCTTGCCACCCTTGCACCAACGTATCGCCTTGAAGTTGGCGTGCCAGGGGGGTCGCAGGCGTTTGCAATTGCCGCGCGCCTCGGTCTGCCACAGCCGCTGCTCGATGCGGCGCAGGCACGTCGCAGCGACCAAGGGGCCACGCTCGATGCAGCGCTCGCTGCGGCTGCGGTTGCCGAGCGAGCCGCGCGCGAAGCACGCCAGGTAGCGGAGGGGCTGCAAGAGCGCGCAGCAGACTCACTTGCACAAGCGGTGGAGCTGCGCCGCGCCACGGAGCGAGGGGCCCTTGAAGCGCGCCAAACGGCAACAGCAGAGGCGCGTGAGGCCGCGACGGCGATCTTGCTTCGTGTTGAGCAGTTGCGGGCGGCGCTTGAGTCGGGGAGCCTGACACCGGAGGCTCTAGCGATGGCTACGGATCTGCAGCAGGCAGTAGCCGCTGGCGCAGCCTCGTCACTGAACGAAGAGGAGTACTCAAGCGGGGGGCTCTCTTCGACGGCGCTGGCGGCGGCTGTCGGTAGCGATGTGGTGCTGCGATCGGGGGCCCGCGGCACGCTGCTTGCGGTGGATGGCGAGAATGCGACGATCGCCCTCGGTCGAATGCACAGCTCACTACCAGTCACGGAGATCAGCAAGATCCTGGTATCGGCGAAGTCAACACCTCAGTCTGCAGTTCGACCGTCAGGCTCCCTCTCCGCAGCGAAGCTCGATCTGCGTGGTGCCCGCGTTGAGGATGCGCTGATAGCACTCGAGGCGCGCATTAGTGCCGTGCTACTGGCAGGCGGCGACCAGCTAGAGATCATCCACGGGGTTGGCACCGGTGCACTTCGCGATGCGGTGCGTCGCAAGCTGCGAGAGCTACCTGAGGTTCGCGAAGTACGTTCGGCTGATGAGCCTGGCCGCGAAGGGGTGACCCTCGCCCTCCTCTAGTCGACCTAAGGCGTTGGTGTGCTCGGGGAAATCGAAGGGTCTGGCGTAGCCGAGGGCATAGGCGAGGGACTTGCTGTCGCCGAGAGGCAGGAGAGGGTCGGGGCGATCGTGCCGCCCCACGTGGCGCCATTCGGTTGCCAGAAGGGTGCGTAGAAGTACGTTGTCTTCCCGCCTCGCACGCCGCCAACGATCCCGGCGCCCAGCCGCGCGCGTTCAATCCATTCGAGGTTGGCCGCCTGCCACTTCGGCCACTGTGCTTCGAGCGAGCTCAGATCGAGGTAGTTCGCTTCGATGCGCGTTCCCACACAGCCATCAGCCCAGAGCAGCCCGGTGGCGCTATCAATGGCAAGGAGGCGCGTCGTGCTGCACGACGTCGTTGGGGCCGTACCCGACAAGAAGTATTCGCGCGTGGTGAGCGTGGTGCAAGCACCAGGAAGTTCTCCTGTGTGCGCATCAATCGTGACCTCTTCAAGGCCAGCCGGCTTGGCAAAGTTTGCGACCGGAAGTTTTGATGAAATCTCGGTGAAGTAGGACTGCCAGAGCCCGCCCGCGGAGTTGAGGGAGTAGACCGTGGCGGGGGTCGAGTCTGAGTTGCCCATCCAGACACCGGTGACGAGATGCTGAGCGGTTGGATCGCTCGGTGCGGCGAGATAGCCGAACGCGGCGAGATCCTTGGTCTGGTCGGTGGTGCCTGTCTTGAACGCCGCTGGACGACGCTTCCCGCTGCTAGCAATGATCTTCCGCTTCGACCATGGGCGATTGACTGCAGGGTCTGTGTTCCCCGCGATGATGTCGGTCATCAGCTCGGCAGTCTCCTTGGCAAACGCTTGCTTGGCGCTCTCTACGGGGGCAGGAGCCTCCCAGATGACTACGCCGTCACGATCCTCAATGCGCAGGATGTATCGGCGGCTGACCGCTGTTCCCTCGTTGGCGAGGGCGCCGTAGGCGGAGAGTAGGTCGACGTAGCGCACCTCGAGGGTGCCGATTGCGAGTGAGGCGCCAGCAACGTTCTCACTATTGTTCTGGAACTTGAACCCGCTATCGCGCATCTGGCGCCAGACGCGATCTTGCCCCGCACGAATGATCGCCTTAATCGCGGGGACGTTCAGCGATCCCTGCAAGGCTTGGCGCATGCGTACTGGACCATGCTCACTCCCCTCGGAGCTTGCTGGTGTCCAGCCCAAACCGAAGTCGACGGGGACATCCATCAGGATCGTTGCTGGTGTGACCGCGCGGTTTTCAAGTGCGTAGGCATAGGTGATCGGCTTGATCGAACTGCCTGGCTGTCGGTACCCGCTCAGCACGTCGTATTCAGGCTGGAAGACGGTGCCGTCGGCTTGGCCGTAATAGTCCGCCGACCCGGCATAGGCGAGAATGTCGCCTGTGCGCGCATCAAGCGTTGCGACGGCGGCATTGTTGATCTCGAGCCCGTGGATCGTCTTCAGCCAGTCTGTTGTCTTTACGCCGATGCTCTGCAAATACGCCTGGTACCCCTCGATCTGCGTTGAGCGAACGGCGAGGGCCCACTTCTCTGCGGCCTGCTGCATCCCCCAATCAAGTGAGGAGATAACTTTGTAGCCGCTAGTGTCGAGCTGCTGCTGGCAGCCTTCGGTGCTGGTGCAGAGGATGCTTGAGAGAGCGTCGCGCACGCGATTCACGAAGTGCGGGGCGCTCATCTTGCTGAGCGGGGAGGTGATCAGGATGATCTCTTCGGTACGCGCAGCCTCGATCTCCGCGTCGGTGATGGTGGCGGTCTCCTGCGGGATGCCGCTCGCTCGGGCGGACTTGAGTAGATCCAAAACGACGTTGCGGCGCTTAGCAACAGCAGAATCAAGTGGTACGCGGATCACGCCGTCTTCGCCGACGACTGCGCTTTCACGAAGGTCGTAGGTGCTCGGCGCCTGGGGGATGGCGGCAAGGATGGCCGCCTCGCCTAGGGTGAGCTGGTCGAGTGTTTTGCCGAAGTACTGCTGCGATGCGGTCAGAATGCCGTACGAGCGCGAGCCGTAGTAGTTGTTGTTGAGGTACTTGGCAATGACCTTCTCCTTGCCAACCCGCCCTGGGAACTCTTTGGTGAGTCGGATCGCCTGGATGATCTCTTTCACCTTGCGCTCGTAGACGCTTCCTGCGAAGGCAGAGTCTGGGAGCAACACGCTGCGGACGAGCTGCTGGGTGATGGTCGAGCCACCACGGCCAGAGCCGCCTAAGGTGTCGAGCGCGGCGGCCACGAAGCCGAGCGGATCAAAGCCAGAGTTCTCCCAGTAGGTCTTGTCCTCGATGGCGGTGGTGGTGTCGAGAACAATGCTTGGGATGTTGGCGAAGTCCACCTCGGTGCGTCGATCGGAGCCGAATGCGGCCAGCTGCACGGTGCCTGTCCGGTCGTAGATCGTCGTGTTCTGGTTCAGGACGATGGTGTCGAGGTCCTTCGGGTCGGGGAGATCAGAGACCACGGCGCTATAGATCGCGATGGTGCCGCCGTAGGCGATCGCGGCGATGAGGAGGCAGGCACCGAGAAGGGCGACTGGCAGGAGGGCGAAGAGCCCCCCAAGTAGGCGTTTTCGGGGGCGGCCGTTCCGCTGGGTTGCGTTTCCCGAGGCCATGTTCATCGCTATGAAGGTAGCATAGGGCGCATGGCAAATCCTCTGGCCTCTGGGCTCCTCCGCGACTTCACTGAGCGCGGTCTCGTCCACGACGTCACCGCAGGGCTCGATCAACGCCTCGTCGCCGACCCAGCGATCAGCGCCTATATCGGCTTCGATCCGAGCGCCGACTCACTCCATGTTGGTCACCTGATGGGTGTCCTTGCGCTACGCCGACTCCAACTGCACGGCGGCCGCCCAGTTGCCCTCGTTGGGGGCGGGACCGGCATGATCGGCGACCCTTCAGGGCGATCGGCCGAACGC
The DNA here is from genome assembly GCA_040397255.1 of Candidatus Limnocylindrus sp. Lineage (GTDB taxonomy): Bacteria > Chloroflexota > Limnocylindria > Limnocylindrales > Limnocylindraceae > Limnocylindrus. Next base: position 120,090 of record JBBAWJ010000001.1, on the reverse strand, counting down.
AACCTTCTTGATCGGGCGACGCTTGACCACAATCGCGCTGCGATTGGCGCCCAGCTCGCGAATCTCGTTGACTTCTCGGGGAAGAGCGGCGCGTTGCTGCTTGACAACCTCAGTTGGCTTGGCGATCTCGGGTTGATTGATTTCCTGCGCGACACGGGGAAGCACCTCACGGTCGGCTACATGCTCGCGAAGGAGAGCGTAAAGGCGCGGCTTGAGGGCGGTCTCTCGTTCACGGAGTTCAGCTACATGTTGCTGCAGAGCTACGACTTCATGATGTTGCGGAAGCTGCACGGTGTGGAGCTTCAGATGGGCGGCTCTGATCAGTGGGGGAACATCACCGCCGGCACGGAGTTGATTCGGCGTACCGAGGGTGAGAGCGCCGACGGCGCGCCGCAGGCCTTCGGGCTCTGCTACCCGCTCCTGCTCGCCAAGAGCGGCGCGAAGTTCGGCAAGACGGCAGAGGGTGCCGTCTGGCTAGATCCGGCCCGGACAAGTCCGTTCGCCTTCCGCCAGTTCTGGATGGAGCAGGACGACGAGTCGATCGCATCGCTCGTGCATCGCTTCACCCTCGACAGCGTTGCCGAGACCACAGCGCTGATGGCACGACACGCCGAGAACCCTGCCGCCCGTCGAGCGCAGCGTCACCTCGCCCGAACTGTGACCAGCATGGTGCACGGGGCCGATGTGGAGGCTCGCGCCGCAACCGTCGCCGACGCGCTGTTTGGTGACGGTGAGGGTGGCACCCCAGACCTTCGAGCGCTGACGGCTGAGGCCCTGGCGATGCTGGCGGATGAGCTGCCGACAAGCGGCCTACCAGTTGCCGCCGACGCCACGCTGGTTGACCTCGTCATCGCGGCCGGACTTGGCACCTCAAAGAGTGAGGCGCGTCGACTGATTGAGCAGGGGGGCGTGAGCGTCAACGGCGCCCCCGCACCAGACAGCGCCGCCGCCGCCTCCTCATTTACACCGCTGGCCGATGGCTCGCTCCTGCTGCGCAAGGGGCGCCGCGACTACCGTCTACTCCGCCGCTCCTAGCGCCCGACCCCTAGGGGGACTGCGCTCGCCTCGCCTATACTCCCCGCATGTCAGGACATTCAAAATGGTCAACGATCAAGCGCGCCAAGGGGGCGACCGACGCGAAGCGTGCCGCCCAATTCACGAAGGTTTCGCGCGAGATCACCATCGCTGCCCGCATTAGCGGCCCCGATCCAGCCGCGAACCCGCGCCTGCGCTTGGCGATTGACAAGGGGCGGGGCCTCAACATGCCGAACGACAACATCAAGCGTGCCATTGAGCGTGCCGCCGGCCTCGGACAGAGCGACGCCTACGAAGAGATTGTCTACGAGGGGTACGGCCCAGGGGGCGTTGCCGTGCTCGTCGAGGCGGCAACCGACAACCGCAATCGCACGGCATCTGAGGTGCGCAGCCTCTTCACCAAGTCTGGTGGCGCTCTAGCCAGCAGCGGCGCCGTCGCCTGGCAGTTCGAGGCTCGCGGTGTCATTGAGTGCATCGGCTCGTTTGAGGCGGTAGGGGAGGCGGCGATTGAGGCTGGGGCGGCCGATGTTGAGGCTGATGAGGGCTCTATCTTTGTCTACTCCGACCCGCATGAGATTCACTCAGTTCAGGGTGCCCTTGAGGCGGCCGGTATCAAGGTGAAGAGTGCTGAGTCAGGCATCATCGCGAAGTCTACGGTCGAAGTCTCTGCGGATGATGCCCGTAAGAACTTCAAGCTGATTGATGCGCTCGAAGAGCTTGATGATGTGCAGCGAGTCACGGCGAACTTCGAGGTGCCACCCGAGGTCTTCGCCGAGATCGCTGGATGAGCATGCGTGTCCTGGGACTTGACCCGGGAACAGCAACCTTCGGCTGGGGCGTTATAGATGCGGGTGGCGCGCGCCCGGCACATGTCGCCCACGGCGCACTCCGCACTGCAGCAACGCTGACACTCGGTGCTCGGCTGAGCATCTTGCGAGATGGCGTCACGGCGCTCATTGAGGAGCACCGACCAGATCGCATTGCCATTGAGCGCATCTTCTCGCAATCCAACGTGCAGACAGCTATCGCGATCGGCGCCGTGCGCGGCGTCGCCTTGCTGATTGCTACCGATCACAACATTGAGGTGGTTGAGGCCACGCCCTCCGAGATGAAGCGTGCGATCGCTGGTGAAGGCCGTGCGACCAAGGCGGCGGTGACAAAAGCGATTACGAAGCTCCTCGCGCTGCAGACGGCGCCAACTCCAGACGATGCAGCCGATGCACTGGCCCTTGCACTCTGGGGTGCCGGCGCGCGCAAGATGGAACATCGCTCCGGCTCTTCGCGCCTGGATCGCTCTGCTGCTGCTGCGGTTGCTGCAGAGAGCGGATTTGATCGAGCGGTGCGCGCCGCCCTGCGCGCTGGGAGGTCGTAGCCATGTACGCCCACATCCACGGCTCCGTGCTCTGGGTCGAGGACGACGCCGTGGTGATCAGCGCAAACGGCCTCGGGCTACGTATTCGCACCCTTCCAGCAGTGCTGAGCACCGCAACCGAGGGTGCTGTGCTTGAGCTCTATCTGCACCACATCGTGCGCGAAGACAGCGAAGCACTCGTAGGCTTTCCCACACGTGACCAGGCGCGGCTATTCGCCACCCTGCTTGATGTGACTGGTGTGGGTCCAAAGGTTGCGATTGCCCTCCTCGCCACGCACGGACCAGATCTCCTCCGCCGCGCACTGGTCGACGGTGACGAAGCGCTCATCGCCAAGGCCCCTGGGGTAGGGAAGCGACTCGCCGCGCGCATCATTGTCGAACTCGGTGACCGCATGAGCCGAGAGGCTTCAGCGGAGACTGAGGTCGGCGCAAAGGGCGATGCGGATCGCGACCTGCAAGGCGCCCTCCGAAGTCTCGGCTTCCCAGCCCGGGAGGCGAAAGAGATGGCTGCTGCCGTCTCTGCCAATGCATCACTCGCCGCCGCGCCGCTCGCAGAGCGTCTTCGCGCAGCCCTCAAGGAGCGAGCATGAGCGACGAGTCGCGCACCGACGCTGCGGAGCTGAGCGCCGAAGCCACGCTGCGCCCCGCATCGCTCGGGGAGTACATCGGCCAAGTGGAGGCGAAGCGCTCGCTCACCACACTGCTACAGGCGGCACGCGAACGTGGAGAAGCTGCCGACCACCTCCTGCTGCACGGACCCCCAGGGCTCGGGAAGACCACCCTGGCAGCGATCGTCGCCAAGGAGCTCGGGGTTGAGATCCGCTTCACCTCAGGGCCGGCCATCGAGCACGGCGGACAGATGGCGGCGATCCTCACCGACCTGACGCCACGACAGGTGCTCTTCATTGATGAGATCCACCGCCTCGGCCGAGCGGTCGAAGAGGTGCTCTATCCCGCAATGGAAGATCGCTCTATTGACATCGTCATTGGCAACCGTGGCTCGGCGCAGTCGCTGCGACTCGACATTGCACCATTCACGCTCATCGGAGCCACCACTCGTGTCGGCATGCTCTCTTCGCCGTTGCGCGATCGCTTCGGTGCCGTGCAGCGCCTCGACTTCTACGACGATGCCGATCTCGCTGCAATCGTCCGCCGCTCCGCCGGAATCCTCGGGATTGAGATCGCCGCTGATGCCGCCGCGCTTATTGCGGCGCGCAGCCGCGGCACGCCACGCGTGGCGAATCGCCTCTTGCGCCGCGTTCGCGATGAGGTGCAGGTCGCTGGTTCCACGAACATCACCGCTGGGGCAGCGGCGCAGGCACTGCAGGGACTACAGATTGATGAGGCGGGCCTTGACGCAACCGATCGCAAGCTCCTCACCGTCATGATTGAAAAGTTCAATGGGGGACCAGTAGGCGTGGCCGCGATGGCGGCACTGCTCGGTGAATCCACCGACGCGCTCGAAGATGTCTTTGAGCCGTACCTGCTACGAATCGGATTCATTGACCGCACAGCACAGGGTCGCGTTGTAACCGAAGCGGCCCGCGCCCATCTCGGCAAAGACGCGGGTTCACTCTGGGGGAAGCGCTGAACCGATCAGAACAGTTCGCTGCGCTCTCTGATCCGGCCACGCTGCCAGCGCGCGCCGGTGGCGCCGCACAGTTCACGATTACCGCGCAGGACAGGACATCGCGCGCTCGAGCGGGCGAGCTGCGGTTAGGTCACGGCGTCGTACAGACGCCAGACTTTATGCCTGTCGGCACGAACGCTACTGTGAAGTCACTCGATCCAGAAGATCTGAAGGCGCTCGGCGCACAGATCATCCTCGCGAATACCTATCACCTCTACTTGCGCCCAGGGCATGAGCGGGTGCAACGTTTCGGTGGTCTTCACGAGTTCATGCAATGGGATCGACCGATCCTCACCGATTCAGGTGGATTTCAAGTGGTCTCCCTTGGGCCGCTGATGCGCATCAACGAGGAGGGTGCGAAGTTCAGCAGCCATCTCGATGGTTCCATGCACCTCTTTACGCCGGAGCGTTCCATTGAGGTGCAGCAGGCGCTCGGCCCCGACATCGCCGTTGCCTTTGATCAGCCGGTGATGCCAGAGGGGAGTACCGACTGTGAGGTACGCCGCGCAATGGATCGCACGCATCGTTGGGCGGTTCGTTCGTTGCGAGCGCACAACCGCCCAGGCCAGGCGCTCTTCGGCATTGCGCAGGGCGGAATCAACCCCGAGCTACGCGCTGAATCAGCCACCTACATCCGCTCACTCCCGTTTGACGGCATCAACCTTGGCGGTCTGGCGGGGGACGAAACCCCAGAGCAGCGCAACATAGCGATCGACGCGACTGTTGCCGCGCTTGAAGGGGATCCCCGTGTCCGCTACCTGATGGGCCTCGGGTCACCAGTTGACCTCCTTGAAGCCGTCCTTCGTGGCGTTGACCTCTTCGACTCCGTCCTGCCCGCCCGGGTTGCCCGCAATGGGCAGGCCTGGGTCACGGGAGGGCGCCTCAATCTGCGCAACGCGCGCCACCTCGACGAGCAGGAGCCGGTCGATGCTCAGTGCGACTGCAGCACCTGCAAGCGCTTCAGCCGTGCCTACCTGGCGCACCTCTTCCGAGCGGAGGAGCTGCTGGCGTACCGCCTCCTCACGATCCACAACCTGCGCCACATGAGCGCCTTCATTGGGGAGGTTCGGAGAGCCATCGCGTCGGGTACACTCGCCGCTGAACTGCCGCGCCTTCGGGCTGCGGCTGGGGGGCCGGGGACCCCCCGACTTGGAGCCGGCGATGAGCCGGGCGCCGTGCCAGAGCGCGGTGCGATGCAGCCGCGGTACGCCGAGGCAGGCAGACTACGAGGAGCTCAGCAGAAGAGGGCTGTAGCGTCGGAAGATAAGGAGTAACCCATGGCAGAGAAGAGCGAATCCAAGAAGAGCGCAGCCGTCGAGCCAAAGGAGGAGGGGAAGCCCTCCACTGAGCGCACCCGCGCAGTTGACGCGGCGATCCTCACCATTGAAAAGCAGTTCGGTCGCGGAGCGATCATGAAGCTCGGCTCACGCGAGCGACTCGCGATTGATTCCATTCCAACTGGAGCGATCTCACTCGATATCGCCCTTGGAATTGGTGGACTACCGAAGGGACGCATCAGCGAAATCTTCGGGCCAGAATCGTCAGGTAAGACCACGATCGCCCAGCACATCATTGCCGAGGCACAGCGCCGCGGTGGCGTGGCCGCATTCATTGACGTCGAGCATGCGCTCGATTCAGCGTATGCCGCACAGACTGGTGTGAACGTGAACGAGCTACTTGTCAGCCAGCCAGACACCGGCGAGCAGGCACTCGAGATCGCTGAGACCCTGATCCGTTCAGGCGGCGTTGACATCGTTGTCATCGACTCAGTTGCGGCACTTGTGCCACGCGCTGAAATTGAGGGCGAGATGGGTGACTCGTTTGTCGGTATTCAGGCTCGGCTCATGAGCCAGGCACTTCGCAAGCTCACTGGCGCAGTAGCCCGTTCCAACACGGTGCTGCTCTTTACAAATCAGTTGCGTGAAAAGATCGGGGTCATGTACGGCAGCCCAGAGACGACTCCAGGTGGTCGTGCGCTGAAGTTCTACGCCTCGGTCCGCCTCGATATCCGGCGAATCGAGACAATCAAGAACGCCACTGAGGCCGTCGGCTCGCGTGTACGCGTGAAGGTGGTGAAGAACAAAGTGGCCGCCCCATTCCGCATTGCCGAGTTCGACATCATGTACGGCGAAGGGATCAGCATGGCGGGCGGCCTGCTTGACGTCGGCGTCGCTGCTGACGTGGTCTCTAAGACCGGCGCCTGGTTCAACTATGGCGACGTGCGACTCGGCCAGGGCCGAGAGCAGTCGAAGGAGTTCCTCAAGGCGAACCCTGAGGTGGCCGCTGAGATTGACGCGAAACTTCGCGCAATGTCGACGACGCTTGAGGTTCCTGTCGCCATCGCTCCCGAAGCGGAGTAACGGTGCGTCGTGGCGCGTCGCCGCGACCCTGAAGCGCAGAAAGCCCGCCGAGCAGCGGCAGAGGCCTCCGACGTATTGGAGGCAGCTGCACGCTCGCTTAGCGGTGCACCGCGCTCGCGCAAGAGTCTCGAAGAGCGTCTGATCACCGCCGGATACCCGGAAGAGCATGTGCGCACCGCAGTTGCGCGCCTCGTTGAGATCGGCCTGATTGATGACGAACGGTTTGGGCAGGCGCTCCTCGACTCGCGTGACCGTTCGCGGCAACGTGGCGATCGCGCGCTCCTGCAAGAGCTGAAGCGCCGCGGCATCGATGACGAGCTCGCGCAGCGGCTGTTGGCGCAGCGCGCAGCGGGAGAGGCACAAAGCACGGAGCCCGTCTGGGGGGCGACCCTGCGCGTCGTTGAAGAGCATGCGGAGGGGGCAGAGGAGCGCGCTGCACGAGCCGCCCTCGCCAAGTTGCGCCTACGTGGCGGTGACGTCCGCGCCGAGGTACAGCGACTGGCCCAGGGGCTCGCCCGACGGGGTTTCCCGAGCGCCCTCTCCTGGCGCCTGGCCCGGGAACGTGTCGAAGCTGAATCCCAGACCCCAGTGACAGAGGGCGACGCGGAGGGGGAGTAGCCCCGCCACGCACAACGCCATGGGCGTTTGACCGATCTGGCGGGTAGGCGTAGCCTCTGTTCCCCAGCCTTTGGCTGGGCATTTGACCTATTTACCGCGAGCCAGGCCGCGGGGCCAGCCTGGCAGGAGAGCGTCATGCCTGATTTGAACGGGATCGCCCCCGTGTTGTTTGCTCTATTCGGCGTAGGAGCTGGACTCGCGCTACGAAGCGTGATCGCCGCCGCCTCTATTCGAGCCGCGAACCGTAGGGCCGCCACCATTCTCGAGGAGGCGCGCCAGCAGCAGAGCACCCTGGTCATCGGCGCAAAGGGCGAGATCTCACGCCTTCGTGCCGAGGCCGAGCTCGCCCAGCAGGCCGACCGCGAGGCGGCGGCAGCCGAGGCTGAACGCCTTCGCCTTCGCGAAGTCACCCTTGGTGAGCGAGAGAGCTTCTTTGCCGGCCGTGAGGTCGCCATCGCAGAGCGCGAGCGCACCCTTGTTGATGAATCTGTTGCCCTTGATGTGGCACGTGCCAACGTCAACACACGCCTTGCAGAGGTAGCCGGCCTCGATCCAGAGGCCGCTCGGACCGAGGTGCTCTCGCGCTTCACCGAAGAGGCTGAGCGCGAGACGAAGCGACTTCAGGCAACCCTGGAGCGACGCGCCCAAGAGGATGCGGCCGACCGAGCACGCGACATGATCCTGACGGCGATGCAGCGCGTTGCGGCGGACCACAGTGCTGAGCACTCCGTGACCCACGTAAAGCTCGCGAGCGACGAGATGAAGGGCCGACTGATCGGTCGTGAGGGGCGCAACATCCGTGCCCTTGAGGCAGCCACCGGAGTTGAGCTGCTCATCGACGAGACCCCACTGCAGGTGACACTCTCATCGTTTGACCCAGTTCGTCGCCAAGTGGCGCGTGTCGCCCTTGAGCGCCTCATGCAGGACGGGCGCATTCATCCGATTCGCATCGAAGAGATTGTTGCAAAGGCGCAGGGTGAAGTTGATGCTGACTCGCTCAAGAACGGTGAGACCGCCGCACTCAAGGTTGGTGTAACCGGCATTCCAACAGAGCTGCTCCGCATCCTTGGTCGGCTGCAGTGGCGCACCTCGTTCGGCCAGAACGTCTTGCTCCACTCGATTGAAACCGCGCAAGTCGCAGGAGCCGTTGCCGGCGAGCTCGGCATGGATATTCGTGCCGCAAAGGTCGGTGGCCTGCTCCACGACATTGGCAAGGCGCTCGACCACGAGATTGAAGGAACGCATGCGGCGATCGGCGCCGACCTGGCGCGTCGCCACGGTATGCCAGAGGGGATCGTCAATGCGATCGCTGCGCACCATCAGGAGGTGGAGTGCACCGCGCGTGAGGCTCCAATCGTGCAGGTTGCGGATGCAATCAGCGCCGCACGACCTGGCGCACGTGGCGATCAAGGCGAGGCTCATCTCCGTCGCCTCGAGGACCTGCAGCAGATCGCACTCGGGTTCGAGGGCGTTGAGAAGGTCTACGCGGTGCAGGCCGGCCGAGAGGTGCGCATCTTGGTTCGCCCTGATCAGGTCAGCGACGAAGAGGCGCGCACGATTGCCCGCGAGGTGGTCAAGCGCATCGAAGAGCAGCTTGCCTATCCGGGTCAGATTCGTGTCACGGTGATCCGAGAGACACGGGCGGTTGATTACGCCCGATAGCATGCCGACCCTACCGATCCTCGCGATCGGTGGTCCTACCGCGGTAGGGAAGAGCGCCGCCGCGCTTGCGCTGGTCGACGCTCTCGACGCTGCGGGGGTGAGTTCAATCTTGGTGTCGGCAGACTCACGCCAGGTGTTCCGTGGCTTCGACATCGGCACCGACAAGATCAGCGCCGAAATTCGTGCCGTTCGCCCGCATGCATGCATCGATATTGCTGAGGCGAGCGACGTATTCACCCTGTACGACTGGCTCGACGCAGCCCGCGCCGCCATCGCTGGCCACGCCCAGGCGAGTGGGGGAGCGGGGATCGCCATCGTGGTTGGCGGCACCGGCCTCTACCAGCGCGGCCTGCTGAAGGGCTTCCTCTCGGGTGGCGCTCGGCCAAGCAACCCCCTGATTCGCGAACAGCTTGAGCTGCAGTTCTCGAATGTTGGCCGCGAACCGCTCGACAAGGAGCTCCGCGAACGGAATCCAGCGGCGGCAGACGCCGTAGCCACTGCGAGTGCTCGGCGCCTGATTCGAACGCTGGAGATCGTGCGCCTCGGCGGCGATCCGCTCGCCGAAGAGGAGAATCCGTGGGCTGCGCCAACGGCGTACGTGCAGATTGATGACACCGATTTTGAGCGACACCGCACCGCTATTGCAGCACGTGTACGTGCTCAGTTTGATGGTGGCCTCGTGGAAGAGACTACACAGCTAGCAGCACGTCTTCCAGCTGAAACCCCAGCACTCTCTGGGATCGGCTATCGCGAAGCGCAGGCGTATATCGATCAAACAATGGATCGCGAGCGCGCCATCGGCACTGCTGCGACCCGGACGTGGGCGTATGCCCGCCGACAGCGCACCTGGTACCGCGGTGAGGAGCTGATCGAGACGATCCCAACGGATGGGCGCCCGGCAGAAGAGATTGCACAGAGCCTCCTACCGCACGCGCTGCGGATCGCGGTACGCTAGAGGGACAGTGACAAAGAAACTCGCACCGATTGACCTGACGCCTGCGCCAGAGCGCGCTTTCCTCATTGCAGTAGACACTGGTAGCGACGTGGGCTGGCCGGCTGAGGATAGCCTTCAGGAGCTCGCAAGCCTCGCACGCACGGCGGGCGCTGAAGTTGTTGGTGCTGAATGGCAGCAGCGACGACACCCCGACCCCGACACCTACATCGGCGCTGGTAAGGCGCAAGAGTTGCTTGCAGCGAAGGTTGAGACGGGCTTCACGGTGCTAATCGCCGATGACGAGCTTTCGCCGACGCAGCAGCGTGGCCTTGAAGAGGTGCTCGGCGTGAAGGTCATTGACCGCAGCCGACTCATCCTTGACATCTTTGCCTTGCACGCCAGAACGCGCGAGGGTCGCCTACAGGTGGAGCTGGCACAGCTGGAGTATCAGCTGCCGCGACTGACAAAGCTGTGGACGCACCTTTCGCGGACGGGCGGCGGCATCGGTACGCGCGGCCCCGGTGAGTCGCAGCTTGAAACCGACCGCCGACTGATCCGCGATCGCATCTCGGTCATGAAGGCGCGCGTCGACCAGGTGCGCCGCAGCCGCGAGACGGGCGCAAAGAGCCGCACCACACGTGGCGAACCGACCGTTGCCATCGTTGGCTACACGAATGCTGGAAAGTCGACGCTCCTCAATAGCCTGGTCGGGAGCAGCGTGGTGCTAGCCGAAGATCGCCTCTTTGCCACCCTCGATCCAACGAGCCGCAGGGTTCGCTTGCCTGGCGGCCTCCACGCCATCGTCACGGACACGGTGGGGTTCATCCATAAGCTGCCGCACCAGCTGGTCGACGCATTCCGCGCCACCCTCGAAGAGGTCGCCCGCGCCGACCTCCTCCTTGAGGTTGTTGACGCCTCAGACCATCACGCCCTGGAGCACCGCGCCACGGTGCAGGCCGTTCTCGATGAACTCGGTGCCGCTGAGAAGCCCCGCATCATTGCCGCTAACAAGATTGACGCGGCGCAGATGCACGCGCGTGAAATTGACCCCGCAGCGCTAGGCGTTTCGGCGGCGACGGGGCTCGGCCTCGGTCCGCTCCGCAGCGCCCTCGAAGAGGCGCTACAGCGTCAAGGGACCCCGGTCGACCTCCGCCTCCCATACACGGCGGTGGGGGAGGTTGAGGCGATTCGCGCCCGGGGCGGCATCCAGGTGGCCTACGACGAAGATGCCCTCCATGTCACAGGTTTTGCCACCGCCGAGCTGGCTAGCGAACTGAAGCGGCTGAAGCGCAACTCAACGGCGAAGCTGCTCTAAGCCGGAACCCGAGCCCGCGCACACGTCAGCGGGGTAGTTACAGGAGGCGGCCCCGTGCTTTGGCTTATCCTATCTTGGTTCCGATAATGATAGTTATGTGACGAAGCAGGCTGGGCGCAGGCTGGGCGCCGAGTACAGAACGTCGCTATCCTCCCCCCATGCGGATTGAATTCATCGCCCAGGCCGGAGTCAAGATCCTCACCGCGCACGGCTCAATCTTGTGCGACCCCTGGTTCAACCCTGCGTATTACGCGGGTTGGTTCCCATACCCACGAAACGACAACCTTGACCATACCGCCCTGGGTGCCACTGATTACCTGTACATCAGCCACCTGCATCGAGACCACTTCGACCCTGAGTGGCTCAAGGCCTACTGCAACAAGGACGCAGTGGTCATCCTCCCCGCCTACCCGCTTCCGGAGCTGAAAGAGGCCCTCCAGGGGCTCGGATTCCATACGTTTATCGAGACGCAGTCGGGCGTTCCTGTGCGCCATGGTGGCCTCAGCATCGTCGTGGAGGCCCTCACAGCCCCTACAGACGGCCCCATTGGTGATTCCGCGCTGCTCATCGACGACGGCGTAGAGCGCCTCCTGAACCTGAATGACAGCCGCCCCACAGACCCCGATCGCCTTCTGGTGCAGGGCGCAATCGATATCTGCCTCCTGCAGTTCAGCGGTGCGATCTGGTACCCGATGGTCTATGAGATGCCGGCGAGGGCCGCTGAGGCGCTTGCCAAGAAGAAACGCGCCGCGCAGTTCACCCGCGCCGCTCGCTACGTGGAGATCATCTCGCCCCGTGTTGTGATCCCCTCTGCGGGACCCCCCTGCTTCCTCGATGACGAGCTCTTCCGCTGGAATGACGTCAACGACGCCGACGATTCGATCTTCCCCGACCAGCGCTTCATGGTTGAGCGCCTGCAGGCTGAGGGTCAGGCGGCCGTTCTGATGCTCCCGGGGAGCGTTGGAGAGTTCAATGCTGACGGAATCTTCAACGTGCAGCATTTACAGGGTGATCTGTCTGTGCAGGATGTCTTTGCGAACAAAGAGGTGTATTTGCGCAGATACGCAGCCGACATGGCTCCTGTCATTGCAGCGGAAAAGGCGTCGTGGGCTGGACCTCGGAGCAACCTCGTACCAGAGCTGAAGACCTGGCTAGAGCCACTCATGGCACTCGGCCCTCGTGTCTGCGACGGGATCGGCACCACGATCAAGATCCAGACCGATGACGAGGCGATCCTCCTCGACTTCCCTGAGCGGTCGGTCATCGCCGATGATGGCCGAGAGGTCGACTTCCGGTTCACGATCCCCCGCTACCTCTTGGACCACCTGGTACGCACGCGCACCGATGACTGGGTCAACAGCCTCTTCCTCTCGTTGCGCTTCTCAGCGTGGCGCAAAGGTGCCTATAACGACTACGTCTACACCTGGTTTAAGTGCCTCTCCACGGCACGGATCCAGTACGCCGAAGGCTTCTATGCCGAGAACGGCCCAACGGAGGGGACGTTCGACCTGACCGGCTGGCAGATCCAGCGCCGCTGCCCGCACATGAAGGCCGACCTGACACGCTTTGGAACGACAGACGGCGAAACGTTGACCTGCAGCATCCATGGGTGGCAGTGGGATCTGGCGACGGGACGCTGTTTAACCTCCGATGGTCATCCCCTCTTTGCGCGTCCCGAGAGCGAGGAGGCGAAAGCACTCGCCGCTACCGCTGCAACGCAGCCGCCGCCGGGCCCTGATGCCGCCGCTGGCTCACCGGAAGGCGCCTAGGCCCCTCCCCTGCCCCGCGGAGCACTCGTTACGACGCGGCCGTGAGTCCTCGGGCCAGCGCCGCTGCCAGCTCAGTTGATCGTCCGCCGCCCATCACCAGGACCACTGTCCCAGGGGTGATGCTCGGGAGGAGGGCTGCCGCGGTCTCCAGGACGGTTCCTGGCGCGGTGGCGGGTGTGCCCATGGCTGCGATCCGTTCGGCAAGGTCAGCGGCCGAAACGCTCGTGGTGTCGAGGTCGCGCACGGCGAAGATCTCGGCGACCGCAACTCGGTCTGCAGCACTGCACGACTGCGCCAGGCCTTCCAGCAGCGCAGCGGTACGGTGATATGTCAGTGGCTCAATTGCGAGGAGAAGCGTTCGGCCGGGATATCGCTGACGGACCGTTTCCAGCGTGGCGTCAATTGCGGTTGGATGATGGCCGTAGTCGTCGAGGACAGTGATCGAACCGTGGTCATAGCGCACCTCCATGCGGCGACCTACACCCCCAAAGGTGGCGAGTGAACGCGCAATCGCATCGGCGCTCCCGCCTGCGCTGGCCGCAAGCGCGGCAACACCGAGAGCATTCGAGGCGTTATGCGCGCCAAGGAGCCCGATCGGCAACTCACAATTGAGAAGATCGCGAAGTGCTGGAGCTGCGAGGGCGGCGCGGTCGGAGAGGTGCTTGATGGTGATTGAGAAGGCCGCCTCCCCGCGTGACCTTACCGTCGCGATCACGTCTGCCTGCGGTGCGCCAGCTGTCGTTGAGGTTGAGAGGGTGTAGATGTTGCGATGCCCTCCAGAAGCGAGGAGCGCGGCGAGCTCAGCGCCACCCTGGTCACCACTATTGATGAACGCGGCGCCGCTCTCGGCCGGATAAGCCGCCCAGCGTGCAAAGGTCTCTGCAGCGGCGCGACGGTCGGCAAAGATGTCGGGATGATCCCAATCCACATTGAGAACCAGTGCGCGATCAGCGTTGTAGGTGTCAAAGTTGCCGCCGTACTCGTCAGCCTCAACGACGAAACCAGGGTCGGTACCGATATGTACGGGCGAGCCGGTAGGTGTGCCCAGCTCTATGCCGAGTGGGCCGCCGACAAAGGCTGATGGGTCAATACCAGAACGAACGAGCGCATCGAGAACCCATCCAGTAGAGGTCGTCTTGCCGTGCGTTCCGGCAACGCCGATCATGAGCCCGCCGCGTGTTGCAGCGGCGTCAGCGATCACCTGCTGCACGGAGACCGCATGCGCGCCAGCTGCTCGTGCGAGCAGCACCTCAGGATGATTCGGCTGGGTGCTCGTAATCGCCTTGGAGATGGCGACCACGCTCCCAGCGTTCAGTGCTGCGCAGGCCTGCAGGACCTCGGGGCTGGTCGAAGAGCCGACCGGTATCCCCGCGTGCGAGAGGATCGCCGCCGACTCCCCTGCCAGCGCCTGGTCGTACCCTGAAACGCTCAGCCCGAGTGCCTTGGCGTGCAGCGCCGCCGCAAGTGCGGCGGTACCGCCAACCCCAATGATGTGGAGGCGCGATCCAGGCTGGAGCGGCGCCCCTCCACGGGAGGGCTCTAATCCAGCAGCAATATCGCTAATCGAGCGGGTCACAGGCTACCGATAGTTCTCAAACTGCAGCGGCCGCTCAACATCGAGGTCCTTGAGGCTCGTCATCACCTCTTGCAGTTCGTCGCGTGACTTTCCGGTGACACGCACCACCTCGCCCTGGATCTGGGTCTTTACCTTTGGGAACGTGTCGCGAATGAACTTGGCGATCTTCTTCGCAGCGACATCGTCAAGGCCCTTGCGCAGCCTGACGTGCACGCGAAGGGTATCCCCGCCTGCCGCCTCAGCCTTCCCCCAGTCGTAGGTTCGAAGGTCAATGCCGCGCTTCACCGACTTTGATTCGAGGATGTCACGCAGCGCCTTCAGGCGTAGGTCGCCGTCGACGCGGATGATCAGCTCCCCCTTCTCCTCCTTGATTTCGGCGGTGGCATCGCGAAAATCGTATCGCGTGGCAACCTCACGCCGCGTCTGGTCGAGGGCGTTCTTGAGCTCCTGTTCGTCATACTCCGAGACGACGTCAAACGAATTGTCGGCTGGCATGCACTACCTCCTTGATGATTTCTTGACCTTCCCCGTACTGAGGAAGGCATAGGTTTCGGCTCCGGTGCCGCTCCCAATCCCGCTTATGGTACGCCCGTTGAGGGCGATAAGTAGAAGCGAGGGATCGCCGCTACGGATGTCAATTCGCTTCTCCCCAGTAAAGATTAACCGCGTGCCAGGGGCGATCGTCTTCCCCGAAACGCCAATCGTCGGGTCGAGCTGGCCGTCAATCCATACGCGGATCCAGGTTGAGGAGGCGCCGCCAGTGACGCTCACCATGACGCCACGGAAGGAGACGTCCACAGTGCGGGTAGCCTGGCCGAGCGCGCCGTCGGCGGCGGTGACGCTGAAGCTCAAGGTCCAGCGTCCCGCTGGGAGGGAGATGCCGCCAGTGGCCGTCCCACTCGCATCACTCGTAATCGTTGCGGCGATAAGCCCCCCTGAGGTATCTGTTGCCGTGATCGCAACCTCGGAGTTCGGGGCCGTGAGGAGCGAGATCGGCACGTCACCGTTCTCAACAGCGAGATTGGTTGAGGGCTGCGTCACGGTGACTTCGGGGGCAACCTTATCGGGCAGGGCGACCACAAACACTCGTTCCGCTGTGGTGCTGGACTCACCGCCAGTGCCCGGCTTAACCGCGTGCGCCACGACCTCCGTGCGGCCGGTGCCGAGTGGAACAACAAGGCTCCAGAGGCCACTCTCGTCGGCCTCAGTTGTCAGCTGCGCCCCAGCGCTCGTGTCAATCACGATACTGGCGCGTGCATCGGCAGTCCCCCTG
The DNA here is from genome assembly GCA_040397255.1 of Candidatus Limnocylindrus sp. GTDB lineage: Bacteria > Chloroflexota > Limnocylindria > Limnocylindrales > Limnocylindraceae > Limnocylindrus. Next base: position 104,546 of record JBBAWJ010000001.1, on the reverse strand, counting down.
AGTTCGTACGAGAGCGTCCCTGCTTCAAGGTTGCTGAGCGCTTCGACCGGATAGGTAATGGCGATGGAGGGCGGCAAGATAAACCGCAGGAGCTGGAGCACCATGAAGCCGCTGATCACCAGCACCGCGAGCCCTAGCCCGCCCATCGCCAGCACCCCTCGCGTTGAGCGGATGACGCCTGGGCGCAGTGCGACGAGGCGACCCATTGCCGATGTTGCTCCTTGCGATGGTGTCGGGGCGGGTGCTCCTTCAGGGGTTGGGGCCCCCTGCCACACCGCTGCGACCGTGGCCGGGTCAAGCCCGAGGTAGGCGGCGTAGGTACGAAGTTGCCCGAGTGCGTAGACGCGTGGCGGAAGCTGACTGTGGTCCTCACGTTCAAATGCATCCAGGATCGGGGCGCGAATCTTTAGCGTGGCAGACGCCTCAGCGATGCTTACGCCACGCCGTTCGCGAGCCTGGCGCAGCCGATCACCAATCTTTGGGGCTTGTGGTGCAGCCTCTTCGATTGATCCTGACTGCTGGGGAGTGAGAGGCACCTGATCGCTCATGAACTAAGCGTCCTCCCCTGTCTCCCCCGCTGCGCTCGCTCCGCCCTCACCGCCGCCGGTGGCACTGTTTGCGTCAGCGGCGATCTTGTCGCGATTCACCACCCGGGCGGTCGACCCATCAAACGATCCGATGTAGCCCCTCTCTTCGAGCTGGTCAATGATTCGAGCGGCTCGCGCGTAGCCAATACGTAGACGGCGCTGCAGCAGTGAAGCAGAGGCACGATCGTGTTCGGCAACAACCTGCACCGCCTCATCGAAGAGTCTGTCTGCCGGCTCGTCGTCACGTCCACGATCCGTCCCTCCGCCGCCACTTCGCTCGGCGGAAGCGACGATACCCGGTTGGTAATCTGGCAGCCCTTGATCGCGCCAATGGGTAACCACGGCGTTGATCTCGCGATCCGAGACGAAGACTCCCTGCATACGCGTGGGCTTTGGGGCATCGAATGGCTGGAAGAGCATGTCGCCACGACCGATCAGGTCTTCAGCGCCCGGAGCATCAAGCACCGTTCGCGAATCAATCTGGCTCGCCATGGAGAAGGCGACTCGGCTCGGAATATTTGCCTTGATCAGCCCTGTGACCACGTTGACGGATGGGCGTTGTGTGGCGAGGATCAGATGGATGCCAGTGGCGCGAGCCTTCTGCGCGATTCGCACGATTGCCTCTTCCGTCTCTCGTCCGTCTTGCATCATCAGGTCAGCCAGCTCGTCAATGATGATCACGATGGAGAACATCGGATGGTTGATATCCTCGCGGCTGGAGTTATAACCCTCAAGGTTCCGTGCGCCGGCGCTTGCGAACATGCGGTAACGATTCTCCATCTCGAGAACCGCCCACTTCAGGGCAGAGGCAGCCTTATCCGATTCGGTGATCACCGGAACAAGTAGGTGCGGTAGGCCGTTATATCCAGATAGTTCAACGCGCTTCGGGTCGACCAAGATCATGCGTAGCTCCTGCGGAGTACGGGCAAAGAGGAACGAGGCGATGATGGCGTTGACCATGACGCTCTTCCCTGAGCCCGTCGCTCCTGCGATGAGAAGGTGCGGCATGCTCGCGAGATCGCGTACTTGCGGTGTTCCGCCAACATCTTTACCGAGAGCAAACGGAATTACCTGGCTCGGTGTCCATGCGCCCGCCTTATCGATCGGCGTGAGTAGTGGCTTGAAACGAATCGCCTCTGCTTCGTGATTCGGGATCTCAATGCCAACGACAGCCTTGCCAGGGATCGGTGCTTCGATGCGGATTGAGCGAGCGCTCAACGCCATTGCCAGGTCATCGCCAAGGCCTTCGATGCGGCTAATCCGCACATTCGGCGCAGGTGTCAGCTCGTACTGCGTAACGACCGGTCCTGGATTGGCCGTGACGGAGGTGATCTCAATGCCAAGATCGCGCAGCTTCTGCACGATGATCGCGGCGTTCGTCTGATGAATGCTTGCGTTTGGGCTGACGGACTTTCCGGGAGCATCCAAAAGGCTCGTGGAGGGTAGCTCCCACGAGAGCGCCCCACCCGATCGTGTCCTGGCAGCATGCGCTGCACTTCCGCTTGTAGAGCCGCCCCCTGGTCCTCGTACGGGGGCACCGGCCCGTACGTTTACGTCGTCTGCTTCGGCAGTGGTTTCTGTGGTCAAGACGGGTGCAGCAGTGTCCGTTGCGGCCGCAACGTCGTTCACCGGTTGACTCGCCACTTCAGCATGAACTCGAGCAGCTTCAGCGGCGCGTGCAGCCTCACGCTCTTGCATGATGCGCTCGCGTTCCGCGGCAAGCTTATCGACCCCTTCGCTGAGCGCCTCCGCCCCCACCTTCGCCCCCGCAAAGAGGGCGGCGAAGAGCTTCCGCACCGTAGATTCAGCGAGGACCAGCCCAACGCCGATCAGGATCCCGGTCCATGCTGCAAAGGCACCGATGCCGGTGAGTAGGCTCGCAGCGCCGCCGCCAGCGATGCTCCCGATGCGGCCGCCGTGGGTCGGGAAGACGATCTCAACGAGGGCAAGAAGGCCGACAAGCGCAAGCAGCGACAGGGCGATGCGCAGAGGGGCCCGTGAGGCGGTGGCAGCGCGGCGCTCGATCCAGACGGCGAAGCCAATGAGCAGTACTGGAACCAGCCAGCGGCCTGCGCCAAACCACGGGGCAAGCACGTCGCGCAACACGTCGGCGAGGGCCCCGCGTCCGGGGAGTATCAGGCCGACAGCAAAGATAACGCCAGTGACGGCAAAGGCGAGTGAGAGCAGCGTGCGGAGTGCTGAGCGTGATGCCAGCGGGCCTCGGCGTGCCTCGCGCCCTGTGCTCCCCCCTCCCCGTTTTGCCATCGCTTAAACCTCAACCACCACAGGGACCACGAGAGGGCGACGTCGAGTCTCCTTGCCGAGGAATCGCGATACTGATTCACTCAGCTGCGCCTTGATCAGTCCCACCTCTGCCCCACGGTCACCCTTGTGCTGGATTGCCTTCAGGGCGATCGTGATCGCCTCTTCAACGAGCTTGTTGTCCTCATCGCCGTTGAGGAATCCGCGGGTGACGAGTGCCGGGCGACCGACAGGCTTACCGGTCCGTGCATCGATCGTTGCGATCACGACAACGATGCCATCGTCAGCAAGGGTGCGTCGATCGCGGAGGACGATTTCACTGATCTCGCCCACCGACGAACCATCAACAAAGACAGAGCCATGTTCAACCGGTTTGCCACGACGCGCGCTGCCGTCTGCAGAGAACTCGACCGGCGTGCCGTTATCGATGATGAACACCGCGGATGGTGGTACCCCCATCTGTGTTGCAAGTCGCCCGTGGGCCACCTGCATGCGCATATCACCGTGCATCGGTACGAAGTATTTCGGCTTGGTGAGCGCGAGCATCATCTTCAGCTCCTCTTGCGAGGCGTGACCCGAGACGTGCACCTGTGCGATGGAGTGATAGATGACGTTGGCGCCGGACCTGAAGAGGTTGTCAATCGTTCGACCGACCGCCTCTTCGTTGCCTGGAATCGGTGATGCGGAGACAATGACGGTATCGCCGTTCTGAATCTCCACGTTGCGATGCTCCCCGTTCGCCATCTTCGCGAGTCCGGCCATCGGCTCACCCTGCGCACCGGTGGTGGCGATCACGAGCGGCTCCTTCGTGCGGCGCGCAATCTCCTCCTTCGCAAGGAGTGGAGTCGGGAATTTCAGATAGCCAAGGTCGCGTGCGATCTTGACGTTCTGCTCCATTGAGCGACCGACAACGGCGACCTTGCGATGGAACTCCGCCGCCGCGTCAAGCACCTGCTGGATACGTGCAATGTTCGAGGCGAAGGTCGCGATGATCACTCGGCCAGGTGCGCTGCTAATGATCCCCTTGAACGCCTGGCCAACGACCTGCTCACTTGGCGTGTACCCGGGAGCTTCAGCGCGCGTGCTATCCGACACCAGTGCAAGCACCCCCTGTGCGCCGAACTTTGCCAGCATGGCGAAGTCTGCCGTCTTTCCATCGGCTGGGGTCTGGTCAAATTTGAAGTCGCCGGTGTGGATCACTGTTCCAACAGGTGAATGGATTGCGTAGCCCATGGCATCTGGGATGGAGTGACCGACGCGGAAGGGTTCGATCGTGAACGGTCCAACCTCAAGTCGGCCGCCCGGATCGAGCGGGCGCAACGGGTTTGCGGTGACCTTGAACTCCTTCAGCTTGTTGGCGAGGAGCCCACGCGCAAGGGTGCTGGCGTAGACCGGCACGCCAGGGAGTTCAGGGAGGATGTGCGGGAGCGCGCCGACGTGATCCTCGTGTCCGTGGGTGATGAGGACCGCCTTCACGGCACTACGGCGTGCGCGCAGGTAGCTGATGTCAGGAATGATGATGTCGACGCCGAGGGTGGTCTCGTCGGGGAAGGCGAGGCCGCAGTCGACGAGGATGATGGTGTCCTCATACTCGTAGAGGTAGAGGTTCTTCCCAATCTCCCCCATGCCGCCGAGCGGGATCAGGCGAAGTGCTGGTCCGCTCGCAGCCGCCTTATGGGGGCGACGGGTCTCCTGGGGACGCCTCGCCTCAGCTGGTCGGCGTGCCGGTTGCGGGCGTTGGGTCATTCAGCCTCCCCTTGCGTCCTGGGACGGGGCCGAGTCGGCACCGAATCCACCTCGCGTAGGGTAGCCTCCCCCGCCCCTTCGCGAGCATCCGCGTTGAGGTGCTCCCGCAAGGCCGCCATATCGCGCTCCAGGGTCGGTCGCAAACTCCCGTTGTGCAGTGCCGCTGCAGGGTGATACAGGGGGAAGAGCACGGCACCTCCCTGCTGGCCACCCTCTGTCTGTGTGTACGGACGTCCATGCACCTCTGCAATCTTCGCGCTGGGCGCAAAGACAGCAAGAGCGTGCCTGCCAAGGGTGGCGATGACCCGCGGCTGCAGCGCTTGCAGCTGCCGCGAGAGGAGTGGCGCGCATGCGGCGATCTCAGATCGTTGTGGGTTGCGGTTCTCTGGTGGTCGACACTTCACCGTATTCAGGATGAAGACCTCCTCACGCCGGAGGCCGATGGAGGCCAGCAGGTCGTCGAGAAGGCGGCCAGCGGCACCCACAAATGGGCGACCAGCTACGTCCTCTCGTGCCCCAGGAGCCTCCCCAACAAAGACCAGCGCTGCCGTGGGGCTCCCCTCACCGGGAACCGCCTGTGTTCTCGTCGCCGAGAGCCCGCACGCCGTGCAGGTGGAGGCGTCGCGGGCTACCGAGGCGAGCTCGAGGGCGACCCTGTCAGGCGTCGTGGTTCGCTCCATGGACCAGGTTCATGCTGACCAAGAGCTCAGCAATCTGCACGGCGTTCGTTGCGGCGCCCTTGCGCACGTTGTCGCTCACCACCCAGAAGGCGATCCCATGTTCAACGCTGGCGTCGGTGCGAACACGCCCAACATAGATCTCGTCGCTGCCGGCTGCATCTGCCGCCAGTGGGTAGGAGTTGCTCGCAGGGTCATCAACGACCGTCACCCCCTGCATCGCAGCAAATGCGACGCGAGCCTGGTCGGGGCTGAGCGCCCGAGCTAACTCAACATGCACCGCCTCGGAGTGACTCCGTTCAACTGGCACACGAACAGCGGTTGCAGAGATACGCAGGTTCGGCAGGTCGAGGATCTTCCTGCTCTCGTTCACGACCTTCGTCTCCTCTTTGGTTGAACCATCCGGGAGGAATAGATCAATGGCTGGGATGGGGCTCGCCACTACGGCGTGGGGGTAGATCGTTGAGGTGGGTACGCCGCCGTTCACCACGGTGGCGCGTTGCTGGACAAGATCCGCCACGGCCTTTGCACCCGCTCCTGAGACCGCCTGGTAGGTGGCAACAACGACCCGCTGCAGTCCGGCCGCATCAGAGAGCGCCTTGAGTAGCGGTGCAAGTTGCATCGTCGAACAGTTTGGATTGGCAATGATGCCGTTGTGTGTGCTGAGTGCGGCAGGGTTCACCTGGGAGACAACTAACGGAACACTCGGATCCATGCGCCAGGCGCTGGAATTGTCGACAACGACGCAGCCTCGTGCCGCCGCCTCCGGCGCGTAGGTCAAGCTTGCGGCGCCACCGGCGCTAAAGATGGCGATGTCTACGCCGCTGAACGAATCGGGCTGAACCTGCTGCACCGGAATGTCTGCGCCACGAAAACGTACGGTTCGGCCACCGCTCGTCGCGGCAAGCGGAATGAACGTGCGCACGGGAAAGTTGCGCTCTTCAAGTACGGCGATCATGGTCTGCCCAACGAGACCTGTGGCGCCGAGCACGGCGACCACGTAGCCCTCTGGGTTCGATGCGTTGCTCATGCTGTCCAGTATACGACTGAGGACCTGCGGGTTGACCGCAAGTCCTCAGTTGTGTTTCTAGAGCCTAGGAGCACGGTTACTCCTGAGGTGTGGCCTTGTGACGCTGCATGGCGGCGCGGCGTGACAGGTTTACGCGACCCTGGCGGTCAACTTCGGTGACCACAACCATGATCTCGTCGCCAACGGCAACCTCGTCCTCGACGGTGTTCACACGATAGTCGGCGAGCTCGCCGATACGTACGAGGCCCTCCTTGCCTGGCAGGATCTCGACGAAGCAGCCGAAGCCCATGATGCGGGTGACCTTGCCCATGTAGAGCGCGCCGAGCTCAACCTCTTTGGTGATCCCGTTGATCGCATCAAGGACGCCCTTGGTGCGCTCTGGGTCAGCCGAAGCGATCTGCACGGTGCCGTCGTCCTGCACGTTGATATTGACCTGGAAGTCATCCTGCAACTTGCGGATGACCGCGCCACCCTTACCAATGATGTCGCGGATCTTCTCCGGATTGATCTTGATCGTAGTGATGCGTGGGGCGAAGTCAGAGAGCTCTGGTCGAGCAGTGCTGATGATCGCGTCCATCTTGTCGAGGATCTCAAGGCGCGCAGCGAGCGCGTCCTTGAGGCCGGTGCGAATGATCGCCCCGTTGATCCCCTGCACCTTGATGTCCATCTGCAAGGCGGTGATCCCTGTGCGGGTTCCCGTCACCTTGAAGTCCATGTCGCCGAAGGCATCCTCTTTGCCGAGGATGTCCGTGAGGACGATGAACTCGCCATCTGGCTCCGACATCAGGCCCATCGCAGCACCAGCGACCGACGCCTTGAGCGGCACGCCGGCATCAAGGAGTGAGAGGCTCGAGCCACAGGTTGAGGCCATTGAGGTCGACCCGTTGGAGGTCACGCACTCCGAGACGACCCGGATGGCGTATGGGAACTCCTCGATCGATGGGAGCACTGGGATCAGTGCTCGCTCGGCAAGGGCTCCGTGCCCAATCTCGCGTCGGCCTGGGCCACGCATCGGCTTGTTCTCGCCGGTGCTGTATGGCGGCATGTTGTAGTGGTGGATGTAGCGCTTCTCGGTGATCGGCGAGATCGTGTCGAGGCGCTGCCCCTGTGCCACTGGGCCAAGGGTGGCCACGCTCAACGCCTGCGTCTCACCACGGGTGAAGAGGCCGGAGCCATGCGCGCGCGGGAGGAGACCAACCTCTACCGAGATCTTGCGAATCTCATCAGCCTTACGGCCGTCGAGGCGGATTCCCTCCTTCATCGTGAGGCTACGTGCTGTCTTCTTATGCATCCAACCGAAGAGGTTTTTGCCGACGCGCGCCTTGCGACGTGCCGCCTCGAAAATCACCTTTGGCTCGCCCTTGCCGCTGCGTGCGGCGCGGATCGAATCGGCAATCCCCTCCTTGAGCGCCGCGAGGCGCCCTGGGAGTTCGTTCGCGAGGATCAGCAAGAGCTCTGCTGTTGCTTCAGCGTCAGCGGCGGCTCGATGGTTCGGGGTTGTCGCTGCGCCATAGACGCGTGCGAGATCTCCGAGCTTGAACGATTCGCTCTCTGGGTACGCCTCCTTGAAGAGGACGTAGGTGTCAAGGTAGCTCCCCTGCTCGGTCGCGAAGGTGCGACCCTTGCCGAGTGCCTCGTCGAGGAAGGCGACATCAAAGCCAAGGTTGTGTCCGACAAGGATTGCGCCCTTGGCGAATTCAGCAATCTTCTCGGCTGCCGCTTTCGGCGTCAGGCCGCCCTTAATGTCTTTGTTGGTGATGCCGTGCATCTGGGCGCCGACGATGCCGTTGCCGGCGTCGACGAAGCTGCTCCAGCGGTCGGTGATCTTGCCACCCTTGATCTTTACTGCAGCGACTTCGACGAGATCCGAAATCTTTGGATCGAGACCGGTCGTCTCAGTGTCGACAATCACGAAGGTGCCGCCGTTCGCAGCTGCCTCAGCAAACGCAAGCACGCTGTCGGTGCTTGGCTCGATATACGGAACGCGCTTCTCCTTGCCGACCTTGGCGCGCAGCTCCTCTTGCAGGGCAACGAGCGCCTTGATCGCGCCGTGTCCGAACTCAATGGCTTCAGCCATCTTGTCTTCGGTGATCAGGTTTGCGCCAGCCTCAACCATCATGATCGCGCTGACTGTCCCTGAGACCACCAAATCGAGATCGCTCTCCTTGAGCTGCTCGAAGGTTGGGTTGATCACAAAGGCACCGTGCACGATGCCGACGCGCACTGCGCCGATAGGCCCAAGGAATGGGATCTCGGAGATCGTCAGCGCCGCAGAGGCGGCGAGCGTTCCAAGAATGTCTGGGTCGTTCTCCTGGTCCGCGCTGAGCACGGTGATCACAACCTGAACGTCGTCCTTGTACCCCTCTGGGAAGAGTGGTCGGATCGGTCGGTCGGTGAGACGAGCGGAGAGCGTTGCGTTCTCAGAGGCTCGCCCTTCGCGCTTGATATATCCGCCTGGAATCTTCCCTGCGGCGTACATGCGCTCTTCGAATTCAATCGTGAGTGGGAAGAAGTCAAGGCCTGGTCGTGGCTCGCTGCGGTTTGCAGTGCCAAGGACAACGGTATCGCCGTAGCGAACGGTGACTGCGCCACCGGCGAGGCGGGCCATTCGACCGGTCTCAATCGTGAGGGTCTGACCGCCGAACTCGGCGGATACGCTGGTGATGTTGCTCATTCTGTTCTCCTGTCAGGCCGCTGGCGGTTCTTCCGTCAGCGTGCCGATGTAGTCCCAGCCAGTGGCTGGGAGGTGGTTAGCGTCGAAGTCCGAGCTTCTCGGAGAGCGCGGCGTAGCGCGCTGCATCTTCACGCTTAAGGAATGTCAGCAGTCGACGTCGCTGACCGACGAGCTTCAAGAGCCCGCGGCGCGAGTGGTTGTCCTGCTTAAAGGTTTGCAGGTGCGCCGTCAGCCCCTGAATGCGCTCCGTGAGGAGTGCGATCTGAACGTCTGCGGACCCGGTGTCAGTACCGTGACGCCCGTTTTCGGCAACGATGCGTGCGGTTGTTACTTGGTCTAGTGGCAAGTGATAGTTCTCCTTACATCGGAGGTGCTCCAAGGGCACCCCTCATCTCTTCATCACATCTTGGATATGCATAGGGTAGCAAATCTACGCCTTGAGGCTCCCACCGAGCAGGGCGACCCGTATTGGATCCCCGTCAAAGCGTTGATCTGCCGCTTCTGGCCGCAGGAGCGTGATTGTCAGCCCATCCGCATCGACGCGTACGGTGGTGAGCCGGCCAATGAGGGGGAGCCGCCCCTCCGGGCGTCCCGCCGCCCCAATGCGAGCCCGATACTCCCCTGGCGGAGGTACGGCCGCCATGTTGGGCTGCAGGCGAACCTGGTCCCCCTGGAGGGTGCCGACCAGGGCGTAGGGTCGACCGAGCAGGCGAGCTGCCCCTGTGAGCTCCCCGCCCGCGATGGCATCCCTGATACGGGTGCTCCGAATGGGGGCTCCGCCAGCGGTCGCCTCGGCCACCGGGTGGACCTGCAGGCCGTGGGCGGCACCCCAGGCACGAACGTTTGGCAGCGTCCCCTGACGGCCCTGCCCGAAGGCAGATTCTGGGGAGAGAACGATGCTCTTCGCCGCCGTCACCGCTACGAGACGTTCGATGAAGCGCTCCCAAGGGGTGTCGCGCGTCTCTGGGGTAAACGGCAGGTCGCACCAGAGGTCGACCCCCGCCCCCGCCATACGGAGCTCGAGTTCCAATGCATCTAGGAGTTGGAGTGGGGTTGCACCCCGAATCAGTTGGTCGGGGTGTGGGGTGAAGCCGATGTGCACGCGCTGGAGTCCTGCCGACCGAGCAAGCCGCTCAGCCGCGGCGAGCAGGCGCACATGGCCACGGTGCAACCCATCAAAGACCCCGAGCGTCAGCACTGATCCAAGCGGGGCCTCCGTTGCCGCCATCTCCGACGCCAGCTCGTCCCATCCAATCACCCGCTTCACAGGCGCGGCCCTACCAGCGCGTTCGATTTGATGAAGACACGCTCAGGCTGAGCGCCGAATGCCGTACGCCGCCCGAATGCGGCGATCGCACCGTGGACGTGGAGTCGCAGCGGGCTCCCCTCTGCCGTCTGCTGACCGGCACTGTCCAGCATGCCAAGCGGGAGTGCAATGCCGTCGCGCAGCAGTGCCGCACCCTTCTCGCCAACCTCCGTTGATGCAATGTGCTCGAGTCCAGCGTCGAGCGGCAAGAGCAGGTCGCGAAGCTCGCCCGCCAGCGCAGCGGCGGCGATCTGCTGCATGGTGTGCGCCTCCCCTACTGCAAAGACACCAGAGCCCACACGCCGCAGTGCAACGAGGTGTGCCCCACTCCCCGCATCGCGACCGAGGTCACGGGCGATGGCGCGGATGTAGGTGCCAGAGCTCACGTCGAGCCTGGCATGCATGAGCGGCTCTTCGGCGTGAGAGTCGTCCCAGCCAAGTACGTCAAATCGCCTGATCTCGATCGGGCGTGGCGCCAGCTCCACCACCTCCCCTGCACGCGCGCGCTCGTAGGCGCGTACACCATCTGTGCGCTTGGCAGAGTGCGATGGCGGCACCTGCTCTAAGGCGCCCCGATAGCGCGGCAGCAGTGCGCTGATCGCCGCCTGCGAAGGGGGTGCTCCAGCAAGGTCCAGGCGTTCGCCATCGAGATCATCGGTTGTGGTCCCTCCGCCAAACGAGAAGGTGGCCTCGTAGCGCTTCTCGCCGCCCAGATGCAGGCTCGCTAGGCGCGTTGCGCGGCCGAGGACGAGCACCAAGAGGCCTGTGGCGAACGGATCGAGTGTGCCGCCATGGCCGATGCGGGGTTGGCCCGCCATTCTGCGGATTTTAGCCACGATGTCGTGGCTGGTCGGACCATTCGGCTTGTCGACGAGAAGGACCCCGTCAACCCCGGGTGTGCTCGGCCGTCGCCGCGCCATTCGCTCAGCCCGCTACAGCGTGCGCGCGAAGCTCCGTCACGCGCGCCAGCACCAGGGTGGCTGCCTCGTTCACGGGGCGCTCAATCGTGGCTCCGGCGGCACGCGCATGACCGCCACCACCGAATGAGGCAACGATGGCGGTGGCGTCGGGGCCCTCCCCCTTCGTGCGCACAGAGATGCGCGCGGTGGTTGGGCCGTCCTCCTTGAAGAAGATCGCGACATCGGCCTCTGAGACCTGCGCGAGTGCATCAACGATCCCCTCGCTCATCTCGAGCGTTGCGCCAGTTTCGGTGAGGTCAGCCAGCATCATCGTCGCGAACACGGTGCGACCACCATCAGTGGACCTCAAGCTCACCAACACGCGCGCGTGCAGTTGCACCTGCGCGAGTGGCTTCGAGCGGTAGATCTTTCGTGAGATCTCACTGATCGGTGCGCCGGCAGCAAGCAGGAGCCCGCCCACCTCGAGGGTTCGAGGGGTCGTGTTGCCATGCTGAAAGGTGGCGGTGTCCATGATCACGCCGGCTGCGAGTGTCGTAGCGAGCCGCCCCTGGTCTGCAGAGAGATCTGCCTTGAGCGCGAGTGCGATCAAGCTCACCATTTCGCAGGTTGCTGCGGCGCGCGCATCAACCCAGGCGAGTGGCCAGGTCGAATCGTTGGAGACATGGTGATCAATCAAGATCCGTGGCGTGGAGGCTGGCAGCGCATTGATCAGGTCGCCGATGCGTCCGGCTCGCTTCGGATCGGCGCAATCCACTAGCACGATGGCGTCTGGCGACCAGCTCGGTGCCTCAAGGGAGACGTCGCCGATTGCTGGGATGACGTCATAGACCGCTGGTGGGGCGTCGGCGCTGATCACGGCGACCTCCGCGCCGAACTGACCGAGGATCTTCTTTAATCCGAGGGCTGCACCGAGCGCATCGGCATCTGGTCGCTCATGCGGCACGACCCATAGCCTCTTCGCCACTCGAAGCGCATCCAGCACGTTTGCAGGCACGGCCGCAAGTGCCATCGGCCGCAGTTCGTCGGCTCGGCGCACGTATTCCGCTGCGTGGGCAATCCCCTGCTCGCTCATCCCTTACTCCTTCGGCTCTTCTCTTCAACTCCTGTACGGGTTGGGGCTGGAAGCGGCGAGAGCGTCTCTGGTGGGAGCCCTCCATCGGCAATGCTACCGAGCAGCTGCTGAATGCGCGCGCCACGATCGCCCGCCTCGTCGAGTTCAAAGTGCAAATCGGGGACGCGTCGAATGCGCAGCCCCTTGCCGATCAGGGTGCGAAGGTGCGATGCGGCACTCTTTAGCGCTGCAAGTGAGGCGACGCGCTGCTCTTCGCTACCGATGGTGCTAACAAAGACTTTCGCGTGTCGCAGGTCCGGCGACGTAGAGACGGAGGTAACGGTCACAAAGCCGAGCCGTGGATCGCTCAGAGATCGTCCGATATGGGCACTGATCTCTTCTCGGAGAAGCTCGTCGACACGGGGCATCCGCTCAGACATGCTTAGAGGGTCCGCCTCGTCGACTTCTCGCCGATGATCTCCAAGATGTCGCCCTCAAGTACGGTGACCGACGCACCAAGGCCGATGCCGCACTCCTGGCCCTCTTTCACTTCACGAACATCATCACGGAAGCGACGCAGCGACTCGATCACGTCAGTTGCAACAAGGCTACCGCCGCGCATCACGCGCACCTTAGCGCCGCGCGTAACGCGGCCCTCGCGAATGATCGAACCCGCAATGACGAAGCCCTTTCCAGGGAAGAGCTGCTTCACCTCGGCACGCCCCTCGACCACCTCTGACTTCTCAGGATCGAGCATCCCCTCAAGCGCAGCCTTCATATCGTCGGCGAGTTCGTAGATGATCTCGTAGAGGCGCACGTCAACCTTGTTGGTCTCAGCCATGCGGCGCGCACCTGGGGTGAGCGTTGTAGTGAAGCCGAGCACGATTGCGTCAGATGCTGAGGCGAGCAGGATGTCGTTCTCGGTGACCTCCCCCGCGGCCGAGAGGAGCACGTTGATGCGCACCTCATCGCTCTGCATCTTCTCGAGCTGGTGTTCAATAGCGCCGAGTGATCCGGCCACATCAGACTTCAGAATGACGCGGACCTCTTTGCCAGCTCCAGACTGAATGCGCTTATAGAGGTCCTCCATCGTGGCGTGGCCACTATCACGCCCGGCGCTCGTAGCGTCGGCGGCGGCCTCAGACCAGGAGCGGGCCTCCTTCTCGTCCACCGCAGTACGGAAGATCTCACCGCTGACGGGGACCTCGGGGAGACCTGAGACGACTACTGCTGTTGACGGGCCCGCCAACTTGATCCGGCCCCCATCGGTCGACTCCAGCGAGCGGACCTTCCCTGAGATGGCACCGACGACCATGTGGTCACCAACGCGGAGGGTGCCCGTCTGCACGATCACTGTGGCGATCGGACCGCGCCCCTTGTCGCGCTGGGCCTCAATCACCGTGCCCACCGCAAGTCGCGCCGCATCAGCCTTGTAGTCACCGAGATCGGCGACGAGGAGGACCATGTCGAGGAGATCGTCGAGGCCGGCGCCGGTTCGAGCCGACACCGCTACGAGCGGCACATCGCCGCCGTAATCCTCGATCACGACGTTAGATTCCGCGAGCTCCGTCTTCACGCGATCCGGGTTTGCATCTGGCTTGTCGATCTTGTTGAGCGCGATGATGATCGGAACATTTGCCGCACGAGCATGGCTGATCGCCTCTTTTGTCTGCGGCATCACGCCATCGTCAGCGGCGACTACGACAATGGCGATATCTGTCACTCGCGCGCCCCGCGCCCGCATCGCCGTAAACGCTTCGTGTCCAGGGGTGTCGAGGAAGAGGATCGAACGGTCGCCACGCTGTACCTGGCTAGCACCAAGGTGCTGGGTAATGCCGCCACGCTCGCCCTCCGCAACGCTGGTCTTGCGCAGCGCATCGAGCAGGCTCGTCTTGCCGTGATCGACGTGGCCCATGACGGTAACGATGGGGGCGCGCGAGATAAGTGCGGCGCCCGGATCTTCGCTAAAGAATTCTGTCTTTGTTGCAGCCGGTACGGCCTCGGGGGTCGCCTCTGGCGCAACCTCGTCTTCGTCAGGCTCCGGCTCTTTTACAGTGAAGCCGAGTTCAGTCGCAATCAGGGAGGCTGTCTCGCGATCAATGCCCTGGTTCATCGTGGCAAAGACACCACTGCGAATCAGTGGATTGATGATGTCTGCGGGGTTTACCTTGAGCAGCGTTGCAAGATCGCCGACCGCGATTGAGGCGGGCAACTCGAGGATACCGTCATGAACCTGCGCAACGCGTGCTGGCTTCGGCTCCGGTGGTAAGCGATCGGGGCGCGGTGGACGGATGCTCTTACGCTGCTTCGTCATCTGCTACCCCCTTTCGTCTCGTCGGCTTCGTCGCTCAATCAGAATCTGTTCAAGATCTGTGGCCGCGATGCGACCCTTCAACCCTCGTCGTAGTCCTTCACCAATCTGCAGGTCGTGTGCCTCGTCGCCGCTCTGGCAGATCCACGCACCTCGACCGCCAATAGCGCCCTCTCGCACCACTCCATCTGCGGAGGCTCCGTACCGCACGAGCGTCTCTGGCGGCTGTGTCAGCCGACAGGCCACGCAGGTGCGCGCACGAACGGCGGGCGTCTTAGGCCTCCTCGCCCGCTGGGGCCACTGCAGGCACCTCAGCAGCTCCGGTTCCATCACTGGCGATGTCGATGCGGAATCCGGTGAGTCGCGCCGCTAGGCGGGCGTTCTGTCCGCCAGCGCCGATCGCAAGCGAGAGTGCGCGCTCGGGAACCACGACGGTTGCCGACTTGGCCGCCTCGTCAACGGTGACCGAAACGACGGGCGCCGGTGAGAGGGCTCGCCCAATCGCCTCAGCTGCATCGTCAGTGTGCGCGATGATGTCAATCTTCTCGCCGCCAAGGTCTTCAACAACAGCCTGCACACGTGCGCCACGCTGGCCCACAACTGCGCCGACCGGATCGAGTCCGACCTGCTTCGTTGCAACAACAATCTTGGTGCGGCTCCCCGGCTCACGAGCGATCGAGGTGATCTCCACCGTGCCCGCAGTCAGCTCAGGAACCTCAAGTTCAAAGAGCTTCTTGACGAAGTTCTTATGCGTACGCGTCAGAAGGATCTCTGGGCCACGAAGGGTTGTTCGCACTTCCAGTAGGAGTGCCTTGACGTTTTCGCCGATGCGGAAGGTGTCGAGCTGCGACTGCTCCGTTGCAGGCAGGTATGCCTCCGCCTTCCCCACGTCCAAGACGAGGTTGCGGCGATCGACGCGCATCACGACGCCGGTGAGAATCTCACCCGCACGCTCGGCGAACGACTGCATGGTCAGGTCGCGCTGGATCTGGATGAGGCGCTGCTGGAGCGCCTGGCGAGCCTGGGCCGCAACGATGCGACCCATATCGGCATCCATCTCTTCGAGTTCGATGAGGTCTCCAGCGACAGCACCTGGCCTCGTTGCCTGGGCCTCTTCTGGCGTCCACTCTGCGCCGGGGACGAGTACCTCTTCTACGACTCGGCGGGCCCGAAAGACCCGCATTGCCCCTGATTCAGGATCAAGGCGCACGTGGATGTCGGATGAGGTGTGTCGGCGATTCAGAGCGACCGCGTAGGACTCCTCTGCCGCCTGCAACACCGCAGCTCGATCAATACCGCGCTCAGCGCCTAGCTGAATGAGGGCGCTCACAAGCTCTTTGCTCACGTCACGCCTCCCCTCTGTACTTGCGACCCCGATAAAAAAGACGTGGGGGTCACCCACGTCTCTCGTCCGGCGGCCGTTGTTACACGAACTATACCATGGGCATGAAGAGCCTAAAACCGGCGTCCCCACGAGCCCTCTTGGCGCGCCTCAAGGCTGCGCAAAGACAGCGGCCCTAGCTCTTCGGGTAGTGGGCCTCTACGTAGCGCTCGAGGATCTCCAGGAATTCGGCGACGATCTTCTCCCCGCGAAGGGTGGTGAGCAGGGCGCCATTCTGGAATACGGGGGCAACTGGCTCCTCGAACGTCCCAGGCAAGCTGATCCCGAGGTTCGCGTGCTTCGACTCCCCTGGCCCGTTGACCACGCAGCCCATCACCGCGACCTCGAGGTTCTCGACCCCTGGATGCAGCGGGCGCCACTCTGGCAGGCGCGCCTTGAGGTACGCCTGGATCTCTTGCGCCATCTCCTGGAAGAAGGTGCTCGTTGTGCGCCCACACCCCGGACAAGAGGTGACCTGTGGCGAGAAGGCGCGGAGGCCAAGTGACTGCAGGATCTGTTGCGCCACCTCAACCTCGAGCGCGCGGTCGGCGCCCGGCTCTGGCGTCAATGAGACGCGAATCGTGTCGCCGATCCCCTGGTTCAGCAGATGCCCGAGCGCGGCGCTAGTGGCCACGATCCCCTTCATCCCCATCCCCGCCTCGGTCAGGCCGAGATGCAGTGGATAGTCACAGCGGCCCGCAAGATTGGTGTACACGTCGAACAGATCGCGCACGTTTGAGGTCTTGGCAGAGAGCAGAATGCGATCGTGCGGCAGTCCCGTGGCTTCGGCGAGTTCGGCCGACTGCGTTGCAGAGCGCACGATCGCCTCGATCGTTACTGCTCGTGCGCTTGCTGGAGAGTCCGCTGCGGCGTTCTCCTCCATCAGTTTCGTTAAGAGGTCCTGGTCCAGCGACCCCCAGTTGACGCCAATGCGCACCGGCTTATCGTGATCAATCGCAACCTTAACGATCATCTGGAAGTTCTCGTCACGGCGCTTGCTCCCCACATTGCCCGGATTGATCCGATACTTTGCCAGCAGCGAGGCGCTCTTCGGGTGAGCGGCAAGTAGCTTGTGACCGTTGTAGTGGAAGTCACCAACGATGGGCGTCGTGAGCCCCTCATCGGCGAGTCGCTGCACGATCTCGGGGATCGCCGCGGCAGATGCGTCGTTATTCACGGTGACGCGCACGATCTGACTTCCAGCCCGTGCCAGGTGCGCGACCTGCGCCGCGGTGCCCGCCGCGTCAGCGGTGTCGGTGTTCGTCATCGATTGCACAACGATTGGGTGGGCAGAGCCAACCAGCACGCCGCCAACAGAGACGCTCGGAGTTGAGCGACGAACTGGACGAAGTTGGTCTGGACTGTCGGCTGCAGGGCGGGCGACGACGTTCAGCTCGCGGCTCATCGATCTACTCCAAAGAGATTCAGGATGTCCCCGAGGGAGATCCAGGCGAAGAGGGCGAGCATGAGTACTGCACCTCCAGTGACGAGTTGGCGTTCGACGCGGCGACCACGCACCTCACCGAGCAGGCGACGTAGGAAGAGCGCAGCAACGCGGCCACCATCGAGTGGCGGGATCGGCAGTAGATTCAGCACCGCAAGATTCGCTGAGAGCAGAGCGGCGATATGCAGGAGGCCTACAAAGCCGAGCTGACCTGCGGCCGCTGAGACACCGACGGCAATACCGATCGGGCCGGCAACGCCACCGGTGCCGTCAGATGGATTGAATGGTGACGTAATGAAGGTACCCAGTGCGCCGAGGATCGAGGTGCCGGCATCCCACGTGCGCGCGACCGCAAGTCCAAGCGCATCAACGATCGGACGAGAGAGCGGCCCGGCGCCATCAATCGATGCAATCTGCACACCCATGTACCCCGGCCCCGCCGCCTCAGCAGCGGTGCGCAGCGTCATGGAAACCTCGCGCGCCGTTTGGCCAGGAGTCTCCACCGTCACGCGCACGGTCTCCCCAGCTCGCTCGGGGAGGCTCCGTAGAGGTGAATCGAATCGGTCGAAGGTTTCTCCTTCGAGGCCAAGGATGCGATCACCTGGGAGCAGGCCAGCGGCCGCCGCTGGGGAGCCTGGCTGAACGTCGGCGAGGAGGATGCTGGCACGCTCGGCAAGTGGCCCAGAGAGGAGCAACATCAGCAGGAAGGCGACCACAACATTCATTGCAACGCCCGCGACCATCACCAACACCTTCGAGGTCAGGGTGGCTCGCTCCCAGCCTGCACGGTCGGTATCACCCTCTTCGCTGCCAGCCATGCGCACAAAGCCACCGAGCGGGAGAGCATTGATGGTGAGCTCCGTGCGCCGACCGCGTAGCAGCGTGAAGAGGCGTGGCGGGAACCCGATGCCAAATTCTGGCACGTCGATGCCGCGGAGTCGCGCAACGATGAGGTGGCCCAGCTCGTGCACGACGATGAGTGGCACCACGAGGAGCACGAATGCGAGCACAGGTCCGGTGATGCCGGTCAGAATCTCCATCAGGCGGCCCCACTCCAGCGCTCTGCGAACAGCGTCACCTCTTCATGCAGTGCGATCACCTCAGAGACGCTCGCTGGGGCTGAGCGAACGCCAAACCGCTCCACCGCATCGCGGAGCAGCTGCGGGATGCCGCCTAGCGGGAACTCGCCGGCCAGGAAGCGGGTAACCGCCACACCGTCGGCAGCGATCAGCGCGCCTGGAGCGGCACCGCCGGCTCGGCCGGCCTCCAAGGCGATCGCCAGCCCCGGGAAGCGCACAAGGTCGGGCGCGGTGAACGTGAGTGATCCGTGCGATACGAGGTCTACGTTCGGGATTGTCGAAGCCATACGCATAGGATAGCCGAGGGCATAACCGATCGGCCCGCGCATATCTGGGCTCCCCATCTGCGCCTTTGTTGATCCGTCAACGAACTCCACGAGGCCGTGCACGACGCTCTGCGGGTGCACTACGATCTTGATCTGCGCCATGGGCACGGAGAAGAGCCGATGCGCCTCGATCGCCTCAAGGCCCTTGTTCACCAGGGTCGCTGAATCGATGGTGATCTTCGCCCCCATGCTCCAGGTTGGGTGCTTGAGCGCCGTCGCGGGAGTTGCGGCGGCTATCTCGGCGGCGGTCGATTCACGAAACGGTCCGCCACTCGCCGTCAGCCAGAGTGACCGAACGCGATCGAGCGTCTCGCCGACGAGGCATTGCCAGAGCGCCGAGTGCTCTGAGTCCACTGGTCGAAGGCGCTCCAGAGCGTTGCTCCCCTTGCGCTCTGCAGCTGCACGGGCGGCGCGCATCACCACATCACCTCCGGCGACGATCGTCTCCTTATTCGCGATCGCCACCGCCACACCCGCCTCAAGAGCGGCGACGGTTGCGGCAAGGCCGACAACACCAGTCGTGGCGATTAGGGCAACATCGGGCGCGGTATCAAGGACGATGGCCCGCAGATCATCCGCACTGCCGCCGACGAGGCTGCGCGCCTGCGGAGTGGCCGCTACCAGAGCATCATGCTGCTCACCACCGCGGCCTGATGCCAGAGCAACGAGTTCAAACTCCTCGGGGTGCTGCGCAATAACCTCGGCAGCTTGCAGGCCGATCGAGCCGCTTGCACCGAGCAGTGCGACGCGGATGCGGCTCACCTTAGGCTCGCAGTAGCAGCGCGGCGATGAGCGTCACTGGCGCCGCGAGCAGCAGGCTATCGATGCGATCCAGAACGCCGCCATGTCCGGGGATCAGATTCGATGCACTCTCGGCGCCTGCAACACGCTTGAAGAGCGACTCCAGGAGGTCACCCGCCTCAGCGGCAGTCGCAATGATCAGGCCCCAGACCAGCCCCCAGAGCGGGCGCGCCTCTTCGGGGGTGCCGAGTGTGAAGAGTGGCCCAGCGATCAGCGCACCAACGAGTCCCGCAGCAAGGATGCCGCCGATGAAGCCCTCGAGGCTCTTGCGCGGCGAAAGGACCGGCGCCAGCTTGCGTCGACCGATCGTGCGCCCAACGAGGTAGGCGGCGCTATCTGCCGTCCAAACGATCGCCAGGAGCCACACGATCCAACGTGCCGGCGCGCCTCGATCAAGTGGGTCGAGCGACGCGAGAAGTGGGAGCAGCGTCAACGGGCTCAACCAGATCACGGCAGCCATCGTTCCAAGAAGTAGTCGCAGCTCAGGTTCCAACCTCTTCTCTGTTGCGCGCACCGCTCGACGGATCACCGTTCCTACGAAGATCAGGAGTGCTGAGATGGTCAACACTCCACCTAGTACCGGTGAGATGGCGGCGAAGAGCGGGCTGACCAAGATGACGGTGATCCAGAATGCGGAAGCACCACCAAGCACCTTGGTGAGGATTCGAGCCGCTTCTCGTGCAGCGAGGCCGATGAGGAGAACGGTTACCCCGAGTGTGCCTGCTGGCGGGAAGAGCGCAACGGCGGCGACGGGGAGGATCAAGAGCGAGCCGATCGCCCGCTGGGTCAGCGCCCCGCTGCTCATCGCCCGAACCGCCGGATGCGCTGGGCATAGGCCGCGATCGCCGCATCAAGATCCGCAGCGCCAAAATCCGGCCAGAGTGTTGCCGTCGTCACGATCTCCGCGTAGGCGCTCTGCCACAACAGGAAGTTCGAGAGGCGCTCCTCCCCGCCCGTGCGGATAACGAGATCAGGGTCTGGTGTGCCGACGGTGTAGAGGGCGTCGGCGATCGTACGCTCATCGATGCTCTCAGGGGAGAGGCCAGCGGTCACAATCGTGCGAATGGCATCAACAATCTCGGTGCGGCTGCCGTAGTTAAAAGCGACAGCCAACTGGAGCTTTGTGCCACCTACCGTCTTTGCACACGCAGCGGCAATGCGCTCCTGCGCCTGGTCTGGCAGCTCGGCGAGTCGACCGAGAAAGCGGACGGCCACCCCCTGCGCAAGCAGCTCGGGCGTTTCATCATCGATCACCTTCGCCAGGAGATTGAAGAGCTGCGCTACCTCCTTGTCGCTACGGGCCCAGTTCTCACGGCTGAAGGCGTAGACGGTTAGGTGTGGGATGCCGATCTGCACTGCGTGCTTGAGGACGGTGCGCAACGCCTCTGTGCCGGCGACGTGCCCTTCGAGTTCATCGAGGTTCCGACTGCGTGCCCAGCGCCGATTCCCGTCCATGATGATGGCGACATGGCTCGGCCCGCCTTCGGGCGGTGGGGTGCTGTGCACCAGCGGCTGCGCGTCAGCAGGTCGCCGAATTTCGGCGTCGGTCACCCTTCAAGAACCTCGCGCTCCTTCGCAGCGGTTAGCTTGTCGATCTCAGCAATCTTTCCATCGGTCAGCTTCTGGAGCGCCTCGAGCTGGCGGCGGGCAACATCCTCGCCGATCTCCTTGGCCTTCTCCGCCTTCTTGACCGCCTCTTGCTCGTCACGTCGAACATTGCGGATCTCAACGCGCGCCTCTTCGGCCCGCTTCCCCATCTGCTTTACGAGGTCTTTGCGGCGCTCCTCTGTCATTGCAGGAACGCGGAGTCGAATAACTCCACCGTCTACCGCAGGGGTCATGCCGAGCTGGGCGTTGTTGAGTGCCGTCTCAATGGCGGGGATCGCCGACCTATCCCACGGCTGAATCACCAGTAGGGTGTTCTCTGGGACGCTGATCCCGGCCATCTGGTTGAGTGGCGTAATCGCGCCGTAGTGCTCAACGGTGACGCGCTCAACGAGCGACGCACTGGCACGCCCGGTGCGGAAGCCGCCCAGATCCTTGCTGAAGGCTTCGACCGCCTTGGTCATGCGCTCAGCTGCCGTGCCGCTCATCGCGTACCCCCTTTGCTGATCAGGGTGCCAATCTTCTCGCCGCGCACCGCCTTCAGAATGTTTTCATGGGCATCGAGGTCAAAGACCACGATCGGTAGGTCATTCTCCATGCAGAGCGAGACGGCGGCGGCGTCAAGGACGCGGAGCCCATCGACTAGCACCTGCCCGTAGGTGATCGCTGGATACCGCTTTGCATCGGGATACTTGACTGGATCCTTGTCGTAGACGCCGTCGACCTTGGTAGCCTTCAACACGACCTCAGCGCCAATCTCCACCGCGCGCAGCGCTGCAGCCGTGTCGGTGGTGAAGTACGGGTTCCCCGTGCCGGCCACAAAGATAACCACGCGCCCCTTCTCGAGGTGCCGCACGGCGCGTCGGCGGATGTACGGCTCGGCGACCTCATTCATGTCGATGGCGGTCATCACTCGCGTTGGCACGCCTGCGCGCTCAAGTGCGTCTTGGAGGGCGAGACCATTCATCGCTGTAGCGAGCATGCCGATGTAGTCGGCGGTGGCGCGATCCATGCCGGTAGCGGTTGCTGCAGCCATGCCACGGAAGATGTTTCCGCCGCCAACCACGATGCCAACCTGCACACCGAGCGCCGTCACTGCCTTCACCTGTTCGGCAACGAATGCGACGACTTCAGGATCAACACCGTACTCAAGCTTCCCGAGGAGTGCCTCCCCGGAGAGCTTCAGCAGAATTCGCTGATAGCGTGTGGTTTCGGTCATGCCGCCTCCACCGCCCCAATCATGTGGGGCCTACAGCTCCTCGCCGAGTGCGTAGCGCACGAAGCGCCGTACTCGGATGTTCTCACCAATCGTGGCAATCGCGTTCGTGATCAGCTGAGCAACCGTCTCGTCACCGTCGCGGAACGGCTGATCGAGAAGGCAGACCTCTTCGAACCACTTGCGGAGTTGGCCCTCAACGATTTGCGCCCGCATCGCCTCTGGCTTCTTGGCGAGCGCCTCATCCTCAAGGAGTGCGGCGCGCTTCACCTCGAGTGCAGCGGCAGGGATCTGCTCCTGGCTGACATAGAGCGGGTGAAGTCCTGCAATCTGCATCGCGATGTCTTTCACCAACTTCTGGAACTGCTCATTGCGCGCCACGAAGTCTGTCTCACAATTGATCTCAAGAAGCACGCCCACACGGCCGCCGGTATGGATGTACGAAGAGACGAGCCCCTCACGTGCATCTCGACCGGCCTTCTTCGCGGCGGCGGCTAGGCCAGCCTCACGAAGTGCCAGTACGGCCTTCTCAACATCGCCGTCGCACTCTTCGAGTGCACGCTTGCAATCCATCATCCCAGCGCCTGTGCGCTCGCGTAGATCTCGTACCGCCTCTGCGCTAATCGCCATGGTGGCCTCCTTACACTGCTGGGGTGGTGCCAACGGCGGGCGCAGGCTCCTCGTCAGGCGAGAAGCTCAGCGTGCCGGTAGCACTCAGCGCGGCAACGAGGTCGTCCTGCACATCGGATGCCTCAGGGGCGTCAGCGGCGTTCTCAGCAGCTGCTGCTGCGGCCTCTTGCGCCTCAAGCTCAGGCAAACGTGCGGCGCGAATCGCAGCGCCTTCGATCACCGCATCAGCAACGGCGGTGCAGATCAAGCGAATGCACTTGATCGCGTCGTCGTTTACTGGGATCGGATAGGTGAGCAGATCGGGATTGACGTTGGTGTCGGCGGTGCCGACAACAGGGATCCCGAGCTTGTTCGCCTCAATCGCGGCGAGGGTCTCGCGGCTTGGGTCAATGATGAAGACCATGCCTGGGGCCTTTCGCAAACGGCGCATGCCGCCGAGCGCTCCGCGAAGCTTCTCCAGCTTGTCGCCAAGCTTGGACGCCTCTTTCTTCGACATGATGGCGAACTCGCCAGCCTGCTCTCGAGCCTCAAGCTGCTCCATGAGGGTGAGGCGCTTGCGAATCGTCATGAAGTTGGTGAGCATGCCGCCGAGCCAGCGCTTGATCACGTATGGCTGGCCAGCGCGGGTTGCCTCTTCCTGAATCGGAGCCTGCGCCTGCTTCTTGGTACCGACGAAGAGAATGGTCTCCCCGTTTGCGCTCGCGTCGCGCACGGCGTCGAGGGCAATTTGCAGGTGCTTCGCACTCTTGGCGAGGTCGAGGATGTGGATCCCGTTACGCTGCGCGTAGATAAACGGCGCCATCTTGGGATTCCATCGGCGCGTCTGGTGCCCGAAGTGGGCTCCGACCTCGAGGAGGTCGCGCATCGTTACTGGTGCCATAGTTCTCCTTGCACGGTTATTCCACCGCGGGGCGCCGTCACGACCCCGAAGGGCCACCGTAGTGAGGCGTCTTGTTCCGCGTGCGTATTTCGACCCCTCGCGGGGGCGGACGCCCGTTTCGGACGCTCGGGAATCCTAGCACGGGCGCCGAGCCCCTAGGCGACCCCGCGAACGAGGCGGAGCCGCTCGCGCCCGGGGCTGCCGAGCACGAGGAGGAGGTCAATGCGGCACCGCTCTGGGAGGTGGGCACGCTGCCGCCGCAGGGCCCGCATCTTGCGTGCCCCCAGGAGCTCTGACGGCGAGGCGGCACCCACGGAGCCACGGCGCCGCACCTCGATGGCAACGAGGAGGCCGCGCGGGTCACGCGCGAGCAGGTCCACCTCAAGTTGCCCGAGTCGCAGGTTGCGCGAAAGGATCACCCAGCCGCTGCGAGCCAGGGATCGCGCCGCAAGAGCTTCGGCCTCACGACCGACGATTGCACGCTGCGCACTGCTGACTGCCACTTCGACATGTTCAGGCCAGCCGCGCACCTATCGCGTACTCCCAAGATTTAGCCTCGAGGCGTCAGCCCGAGACGTGCTGCGACGGGCGCATAGGTGCGGCGATGATGCGGCGTCACGCCGAGCGCATCAAGCGCTGCAAGGTGTGCGGGGGCTGGATAGCCCACATTCGATTCCCAGCCATATCCGGGGTAGCGCAGTGAGAGTTCGGCCATGAGCTTGTCGCGAAGCACCTTCGCGACGATGGAGGCACAGGCGATCGCATAGACCGACTGATCGCCGCGGACGACCGTCGCATGTGGTCCGATCAGGTCGCGGAGTTCGCGCGCGCTACTCCCATCGACGAGGGCAAAGTCTGGCGCCGCCCCCCTTCTGCGAGAGAGTTGCGCTACGGCGCGAGCCATCGCGCGATGTGATGCTGCGCGGGGGTTGATGCGCTCTACCTCTCGCGCTGAAGCGGCGCCGATACCGATGGCGAGCGCAACGTCTCGGATCTGCTGCGCGAGCACGACGCGGCGCGCTGGCGTCAGCATCTTCGAATCGCGAACGCCTGGGATCGGATCCCCTGCAGGCATCAAAATGGCGCAGGCCACGACAGGTCCGGCGAGCGGGGCAAGGCCAACCTCATCAATGCCGATGACGGCACGTTCAGGATGACCGTGGCGCAGCTCAAGTTCGCGAGTTGGCAGTGTGCGGCCACTCTTGGGCCGCAGGTCGCTCACTCCGGAGCCTTCTCCGTCTCCTCAGCGACTGGCGCCTCAACAGGTGCGCTCTCTTCGGTGGCGACTTCGGCGTTCACCTCGGTCGCTTCGGCAACTGGCGCCTCAACGACTGGAGCTTCGGCAACGACCTCGGCTGCAGTTGCAGCGGCGGCGGCCTCTTCAGCAGCAACGGCTGCAGCGGCTGCGGCGGCTACTGCCGCCTCTTCAGCTGCAACGACTGCGGCAGCGGCGGCGATCACGGCGTCTGCTTCGTCCTTAATGGCCTTCTTTGCGGCGGCCTTCACCTCGTTCTTGGCAATGTCGGTGGCGCTATCGCGGCGCTCGCGGAGCGATGACTGCTTGCCGACACGATCACGGAGGAAGTAGAGCTGGGCGCGATTCGACACACCGTGGCGGACCACTTCAATCTTCTCGATGCGTGGGCTGTGCACCTTGAAGGTTCGCTCAACGCCAACGCCTGAGGCGATGCGTCGGACGGTGATGTTCAAGCCGAGTCCGCCGCCGCGCAGGCGCATGACGGTGCCCTCGAATACCTGAATGCGCTCTCGGTTCCCTTCAACGACCTTTGCCGACACCTTGACGGTGTCGCCGGTCTTGATCTCCGGGAGATCGCTCTTCATCTGGGCGTCGGTCAGCGTGCGGATCAGATTCATAGTTAGTCTCCGTGGTGGCCGACAGAACCTGTCGGCGCGGGCGGTGAGAATAGCACAGCCCCTCTGGGGCCTCCCCTTATGACCCCTCGCTTCCCTTCGCAGGCTTGGCGAGGTCAGGACGCTGGCGCTGGGTGCGGCGGACCGCCTCCTCGTGCCGCCAGGCGGCCACTCCAGCGTGGTTCCCTGAGAGGAGGATCTCGGGGACGCCCACGCCTCGGAATTCGGCGGGGCGGGTAAACTGGGGGTACTCGAGGAGATCGCCAGAGAACGACTCCTCAGAGAGCGAGGCGGCATCGATGGCGCCTGGGACGAGGCGCAAGATCGCGTCACAGAGGACGATCGCCGCCGGCTCACCACCGGAGAGGACGAAGTCGCCGATGCTCAGCTCGAGATCCACATAGGCGCGGACGCGGTCATCCACCCCTTCGTAGCGACCGCAGATGATGATCAGATGCGAGGCCGCCGCAAGTGCGCGAACGCGCGGCTGCCGCAGGCGTTCGCCGCCCGCATCAAAGAGGATGACGGTGGAGCCTGGGCCGCGCAGCGCCTCGATCGCATCAACAAGCGGCTCTGGTCGCAGGAGCATCCCCGCCCCGCCGCCATACGGCTCATCGTCGACCGAGCGGTGCTTCCCAATCCCCCAAGTGCGTAGATCGTGGCAGGTGAGGGAGGCCAAGCCGCGCTCAAGGGCACGCGCTGGAATGCTGGCGGAGAGCGCCGACATGATCGTTTCCGGGAAGAGTGAGATCACATCAATCTTCAGCACTGTGCGAGCCTCATCGCTCATGCGTCACCTGCCGGGGGCTTGGCGTCGCGATGCTTCGGTCGGCGTGATGCCTTTGCGGCACGCAGCGAGGCGACGCTGCCGGGCGTCTTCTGGGGTCCACGCCGGCGAACGGCCTTTGCCGCGCGAACGGTGAGCTCTGACCCGGTGAGATCGGCAACGATGCGCCCTTCGCGTGGTGCGAACTCGACAATGACCGAGGCGACTGCCGGGAGGTCGATCTCTCCCCCATCTGGCGTTCGTACGACATACACCTCGGCGCCGCCTGCGCGATAGAGATCATGAACCTCACCGATGATTTCACCTTGAGGGTCGCGCACCGTCACTCCAATCACTTCGTCCCAGAGCACACGGTCTGGCGGGATCTGCACCTGGGCGGCTGGAATGGTGAGATAGGCGCCAACGAGCCGCTCGCCCGCCAGTCGACTCTGCACCTCACCGACGCGAATAAAGAGGCCTGGGGAGCTAGGGGTTACCTCGAGGATTGTGAGGACGCGCTCAGAGCCTTCAACAGAGAGACGAGCACCAGGAAGAAAGCGCTGCTCGGGAAGGTCGGTCAGGACCTCGAGGCGAAGGGTGCCATCAAGACCGCGAACGCCGCGCACCTGCGCAACGCGCAGGTCCGTCGTTACATCAGCCAATTTCGAGGACGTAGTTCTCTCCGGTGCGATTTGAAACGACCTTCAACAGGCTGCGCATCGCCTTGGCAATGCTGCCGTTGCGCCCGATGACTCGGCCCATGTCCTCTTCATCAACGAGAAGGCGCAAGATGATGGAGTCGCCATCCTCTTCGACCTCAACGCTGACACCGTCTGGATTATCGGCAAGGGACTTTGCGACATATTCAACAAGTTGCGCTGCTGCCAATTACGCCTCCTCGGCGGCAGGTGCCGCCTCTGCTGGTGCCTCTTCGACAACGGGTGCACCTTCAACAGCCGCGACTTCCTCTACCGGTGCCGCTTCGACGACAGGTGCATCTTCAGCGGTCGCTTCAACAGCGGCCTCTGGTGCAGCCTCAACGACCACCGTTCGCTCTTCGACAACTGGCCGCGTCCCAGGCTTGGTGTAGCCCGGCGTTGCAGCCTTCGCCAACGTCTTGCCGCCCGTGGCAATCCCGCCAGTGCGCGCCTTCGTAATCAACTTGCCGACAACGTCAGATGGCTGTGCGCCCTTGGCGATCCAGGCATCAACCTTGGCGAGATCAAGCACCAGCGTCATTGGCTCGGTGCGTGGGTTGTAGTGGCCGAGAATTTCCAGTGAGCGACCGTCGCGTGGCGAACGGCGATCAGTGGCAACCACACGATACGATGGCTGCTTAGATGCGCCCACGCGGGTCAAACGGATCCGAACACTCATCCCTGATGCATCCTCCGAGGCGCCGCCCCTTACGGTGCGGCTGGTGGTCCTGGCGTTGCCAGGGGGTCAGTCCGTGAATCCTAGCCGCTCAGCGGCTCGGGCGCATCCCTCCCCGTGGACTAGCGCCGTTTGCCACCCTTTTTCGCCCGCTTTTCACGCTTCGCCGCCTTCGCAGGGATCCGCCCGCCCGCGTGCTTGCCAGGGAGGCCTGCGCCGCCGCCCATCAGCCGGCTCGGGTCTCCGCCACCGGCACGTCGCATCAGGGTGCGCATCTCCTCGAGTCGCTTGACCAGCCGATTGACCTCCTCGATCGCTCGCCCCGCCCCTGCGGCAATGCGTCGGCGCCGCGGCAGGGTCAAGAGGGCTGGGTCACGCCGTTCGGCGGGGGTCATCGAGAGGATGATCGCCTCCGTGCGCTTCAGTTCACCGCTGGCGACGGCGGCCTCGGCCTGCTCGGCCATCCCGCCCATCCCAGGGATCATCTTGACCACCTGGCCGATCGGCCCAAGCGATGCCATTTGGCGGAGCTGGCCGAGAAGATCGTCGAAGGTCATCCCGCCACGCAGTGCACGAGCCTCTACCGCCTTCGCGCGGACCTCGGCATCCGGCGCCGCGAGCGGTCCAATCTCGGCGTCGTGGACGCGCTCGGCCAGCGTTGCAAGATCGCCCATGTCGAGAATGCGGTTCGCAATGCGCTCAGGATGGAAACGCTCCAGCGCATCGGAGCGCTCGCCGGTGCCCACATAGACGACCGGAATTCCTGCACCGCCGGCAATCGAGAGTGCGGCACCACCGCGCGCATCTCCGTCAAGTTTGGAGAGGATGAGTCCCGTCGGCTCAGCCACGGCCTTGAATCCTTCGGCGATCGCCAGGGCTGACTGACCGGTGGCCGCGTCGAGAACCAAGAGCCGCTCACGCGGCTTCGTCGCGTCACGAAGGTCGCGCAACTCTTCTAGGAGCTCGTCGTCAAGGGTGGTGCGCCCTGAGCTGTCGATGATCACCACGTCAAGGCCGAGGCGTCGGGCTGCAGCGATGGCACGCGTTCCGATCTCTGCCACTGGCGTACCGAGCGGTTCGCGATGCATTGGCACCTTGATTGCAGCGGCCAAGGTGGCGAGCTGCTCTGCCGCTGCCGGTCGACGTGGGTCGGCGGCAACGAGCAGCGGACGTCGGCCATCTTTCGCCAAGCGGTAGGCAAGCTTTGCCGCCGTTGTTGTTTTACCCGCACCCTGCAAGCCGAGCAGGAGGATGGTGGCTGGTCGCTCGCGCAGGTCGAGGTCGCGACCAGAGCCACCCAGTGTCTCCGTCAGCGCGCTGTGCAGGATTCCCAACATGCGCTCGCCAGCGCCTAAGTCGCCAACGATCTCACTCGCGCGCGCGCGCTCGCCGATGCGCTCCAACAGCTGCGCAACAACGGGCATCGCAACATCTGCGCCGACCAGGGAGGTGCGAATATCGGCAAGGCCGGCCTCAAGGTCGGCGGCACTGATTCGCCCACTCCCCGTAAGGCGGCGGAGTGAGGCCCGAAGACTGCTGCCGAGCGCGTCAAACATGTCCAGAGTGTACGCTCGCGCGATGAGTGCTCGAAAAGTTACGTCCAAGAGGCGGGGTGGCCTCCAGGATCTAACCCCGCTCGTGCGGAGCGACGTGAACGTGCTGATCAGCGCGCAGGCTATTTCGACCTACGGCTCATTCATCACTAGAGCCGCCCTCCCCCTCCTCGCCATCATTGGCCTCGGCATCAACGCGGCTGAGGCGGCCGCCCTCGCCGCTGTGGACCTCATTGCGGGCGCGGTCGTCAGTCAGTTCGCGGGGGTGTGGATCGACCGACTCCCCCGTAAGCCCGTACTCATCGGCACCGACCTGCTGCGGGCCCTGCTGCTCGGCACGATTCCACTCGCCGCCGCCCTCTTCGACGGGGTAACCCTCCCCCACTTGATCGCAGTAAGCGCCCTCTGTGGCATGTGCGCAACCACCTTTGACATTGCCGAACGGAGCTACTTCGCCGGGCTCGTCAACTCATCGGCGTTGCGTGCCGTTCTGGCTCGAACGTTGGGGATTCGTGGCGCAGCGGAGTTCTTCGGGTTTGGCTCTGCCGGTCTCCTGGTTGGCGCATTCGGTGGGCCCGCGGCAATTGGCATCGATGCTTTGACCTACATCGCTTCGGCGGTGCTGATCGGGTTCCTGCGTGTGGCGGAGCCGAAACTGCCGCCAGCATCTGCCCGATCAAGCTTCCGCCGCGAGCTCTCCGATGGCCTGAAGAAGACCTGGTCTGTTGCGATCATGCGACCGCTGCTCATCTCGACCTTTGTGATTGGTCTCTACTTTGGACTCTTCCGATCTTCGTACCTGCTCTTTGTCACCAACGGGCTCGGTCTCGGACCAGAGGCGATCGGGCTGGTGATCGCAACTGGCGGCATTGCCGCCTTCCTCGGCGGAGCGCTGACCGAGCGCATCTCTCGACTCCTTGGCGTTGGGCGAGCAATATCGGTCAGCTTGGGGATCGTGGGTTTCGGCCTGATCCTTGTGCCGCTCGCGCCGGGCGCAACGATCGTCGGATTCGCCATGCTCGTTGGGCATCAGCTGCTGAGCGACGGTTTTGAGACAGTCTGGGAGGCGAATCAGGCGGCCATTCGTGGGCGAGTTTTGCCGGCCGCCTTCCAGGGGCGCGCCAACGCGGCGAATGATGGCATCGGCATCCTCGGCCGACTGTTGGGGATCATCGTTGGTGGCCTGATCGGTAGTTCTGTGGCCGGGAGTGGCGTTGCGCTGCTCGTTGGTGGCGGCGCCTCTATCGCTGTCGGCCTCTTTGTCGCAACCTCCCGCCTCGGCAGAATCCGGTCGCTCTCGCAGATCCCAACGTCAGGAGCCCGCGGGCGCGCCTAGTAATCCGTCGACGTACGCCTCGGCGGCGAATGGCACGAGATCGGTGGCACGCTCGCCCGTTCCGATCCAGCGAATCGGCAGACCTAGCTCGCGTCGTACCGCCAGCGCCACCCCACCGCGCGCGCCGCTATCGAGCTTGGTCAGAACAATGCCATCGATTCCCGCCGATGCGTCAAACCCGCGCGCTTGCGCAAGGCCGTTCTGTCCGGCCGTGCCATCCAATACGAGCAGCACCTCAACGGTGCGGGTCGGGGCAACTTTCGTTACCACGCGTCGGATTTTCGCGAGCTCATCCATCAGGCCACTCCGCGTTTGCATGCGGCCGGCGGTATCAATGATCACGGGAGCAAAATCACGCGCCGCGGCCAGGGTCAGCGCATCGTGAATGGCGGCTGCGGGATCGCCGCCTGGTCGACCCTCGACCACCTCGACCCCTTCGCGCACGCCGAGCGCGCGTAACTGATCGATGGCTGCGGCGCGGAACGTATCTGCGGCCACGAGGAGGGGCGAGAGTCCAGCCCCTTTCGCACGGGCGGCGAGCTTGGCGGCGGTAGTCGTCTTCCCTACGCCGTTGACACCAACCAGCAGCACAACATCGGCCTCATCGGTCAGGTTCGCCGGGTCATCGCCGAGCAGGCTGAGTGCGGCGGCCCGCACCCGGGCACGCCCGCTGGCCCCATTGCCATCGCGCGCCGCCTGAATGAGCGCGGTGGTGGCTGCGAGCCCAACGTCGCTGGCGAGGAGTGCCTCTTCGATCTCGCGCCAGTCAGGCTCTGACGCAATGAATCGTCGCAAGACGGCGGCAAGCGGGTTTGTGGCTGGAGTGATGGCCTCAGCCACACGCTTCTCATCGTCGGGTGAACTCTTTCGCCAGAAGGCGAGTTTCAACGCGCCGCCTCACGCTCAGCGCGCGCCTGATCGGCGATGCGCTTCGCCTCATCCAGGCGCAACCCGAAGACACGACTTGCGGCATCTTCACCGACCGTCACGCCCCAGAGGCTATCGGCCACTTCGACCGTGCCCCGGTTATGTGTAATCACCACGACCTGGGTGCGCTCACTCAGCTCGCGAATCGCGTCACCGAAGCGCGTCACATTCGCCTCGTCGAGCGCGGCATCAACCTCGTCGAGGACCACGAATGGGAGTGGTCGCACCGCCAACATGCCCAGCAGAAGGGCAACGCCGGTGAGTGCGCGCTCTCCGCCTGATAGGAGTGAGAGCTGCTGTCGACGCTTCAGTGGTGGGCGTGCATCAATCTCAACTCCGGGTCGGCGCGACTCGCCGTCATCAGCGAGGCGCAACTGCGCATCTCCGCCGCCGAAGAGGAGCTGGAAGTTCGATGCAAACGTGGTCTGCAGTGCAGAGAACTGCTCCGCAAAGGTTGACTCAACTAGGAGATCAAGCTCCCGCATCAGCGTTGCCGCCTTCTCGATCGCACCGTCAAGATCGCGCGTCTGCACCTCGAGTGACTCGAGTCGAGAGCGAAGCTCTTGGTGCTCCATCACAATGCTGGCGCCACCAGCCTCGAGCGGGCCGATCTTGCGTCGCAGGCGCTCCAGCGCGCGCAACTCCTCAGGGTCAGGCGCAACGAGCGCTGTGGCCGTTGCCGAAGAGTGCCGACCCTCCCAGTAGAGGGCAAGGGCTGCCGCCTGCTGGCGCGCGAGCGACTCACGTGCAGCGGTGTCCCCTTCGGCGAGAACCTCGGCGTCATCGGTGGAAGCGACGGTGCGCAGTGCAACCGGGATTCCGGCGGCCAAGCGAGCGTCTTCAGAGAGGCGGCGGCCGAAGGCGGCAAGGTCTCCACTCAACTCTTCAATGAACCGCTCGCGCTCAAACTCAACCGCCTGTGCATCGCGTTCGAGCGGACGCAGCGCCTCATCGAGATGCTGCTCACGGGTGCGGAGGCCGCGCTTCGCCTCTTCATCTGTGGCGATCTCGCTCTCAATCTCAACCTGTAGGGCCGCCTTTGCCTGCACGCTCTCTTCACGCTGCGTTGCGGCGGCTCGGGCTGCTGTGGCGAGACCAGACTGTTCGGCGAGCTGGGCGCGAAGATTCGCGACGCGCGTCTCAAGTGCGCCGCGCTCCTCTGCTGCTCGAGTGATCCGAGCGGATGCGCCGGCAACGGTGGCATCGCCACGTGCGCGCGCCAGCTCCCAGGTGCGCAGAGCGGCTCGATCTGTCTCAACAGCGGTGGCGAGATCGGCACGGCGGGCGGTTAGCTCTCCAACGCGGGCTCGCCACTGCGTCGTAGCGTCGGTGGCAATCGCCTGTTCAGGGGTGAGGGCAATCTCGTTCAGTCGCACCTGGGCGGCGGTGACGGCGGCGTCGAGCCTACCGATGCGCTCCGCGCGCTCAGATGTGCTTCGACGGACCGCGTCACGTCGGCGCTCGGCCTCGGCGCGTGCCGATTCAGCCGCCCGGAGCGCTGCCCGTGTGCTCACCTCGGCGTCACGCCCCTGCGTGAGTCGTGTCTCTGCTGACGTGAGGGCGCCCGCCCCTACGGTGGCATTGCTGCGCAGGGCCGCCGCTGTGGCACGCAGCCGCTCCGTTGCTGCGGCGGCACGACTGATCTCTGAGTCAACAAGAGCATCCTCTGGCTCCGTCTCACGAATGACGACGCCACCGTGGCGCACAACGGCGCCGGCGCGCGTCACGATCGTGCCACCGAGCGGAAGGTCAGCGAGGGCGCTCAGCGCGGCCGCAACGCTTGGCGCAACGAAGACGCTGGCGAGGAGGCGTCCGAGCAGTCCATCGGGATCGCTAATGATCTCGCTACTAAGGGATGGGAGGGTCGGATGTGTCGTTGCACCGATCGCGTCAGCGCCATCAATAAGGAGTGCCCCCTGCTCGTCATCAAGCAGGCCCGCACCGCGCTGATCAACAACGAAGCCTCGTGCCAACGCACCAAGGGCGGCGAGGACCGCGGTGCGACCCTCTTCACGAAGTTCAACGCCCGCCAGCAGGCTTCGCCCACCGATCGCATGCGCCGCCTTTGATAGTGCGCGCTCCTGCAGGGCTGCTCGACGCGTTTCAAGCGCAGTGAGCCGGCCAGAGAGCGACGCCGCCTCGGCCTCTGCGGCGCGAGCGGCACGTTCACTCTCGCCAACTGCTGCTCGGGCGGCGGCGGCGCCTGACTCCGCTTCGGCGAGTTCCCGTGACGCGGCGGCGAGACGGGCCGCGGCATCGCTCGCGGCGGTTGCAGCGAGAATGAGGACGCTCTCAGCCGCGGCGGGATCTTCGCTGGCGCCATCTGCAGTAACGGCGGTGCGCTCCGCCTGGAGTCGCTCAAGACGGGCGGTGAGATCTGCGCGCTCCACTTCGCGTGAGCGCTGGGCGCGCGCGGCAGAGTCACTGCTCCCCTCTCCAGTGCCCTCGGTTAGCGCTTGAAGCTCGCGGCGCGCGGCAGAGAGGTCGGCATCAAGGATCTCAAGTGCGGCAACGGCCTCTGCGTCGACGGCAGGCGCCGCAGCGGCGCGCAGTGCCTCAACCGATGCGATCTCTGACTCAGCGACGGCAACCTCCGTCGCAATGCGCTCCACATCGCGCGACAAGGCGGAGGATTCAGCGTCAACGCGGGCGTGTGCCCGCTCAGCAGATTCACGGGCCTCGCGCGCCGCCTCAAGGGCGCGTCGAGCAACGTCGAGATCGGTGCGGGCAAGTCCAAGGCGCTCGCGGCGGCGATGGGCCTCTTCGTCGGCGTTACGGAGCTGTTCGCGAATGGACTGCAGCTCGCTGGTCACCGTTGAGAGCTGGCCGCCGATGCGCACTCGTCGCGAAGCGATCCAGGCGCCTCGTGCCGCTCCAAGCGCAGCGATGCGCTCAACCGCTTCGGTCAGCAGCTCTTCGCGACCGGCCTCCTGCTTGGCAAGGGTGGCGAGGCGACGCTCTTGTGGTCGGAGCGTGCCGAGGATCTCTTCGACGCGGGCGCGATTATCGATCGCCTCCTTCATTTCGGTTTCAGCTCGTGCACGGCGTCGCTCGTGGCGCGCGGTGCCGGCGAACTCTTCGACGAGCGCGCGGCGCTCTTCAGCCTTGAGGCTCAGCGCCTGGTCAACAGCACCTTGACCGATGAAGAGGAGGCCGTTCTCGGCGAGGCCCGCACCATCGAGCAGCTCGTTGAGATCGCGGAGGCGGATCTTCTCGCGATTGAGCAGGTACTCCTGGCCGCCGCCGCGATCGGCACGACGGGCGATCTCAATCTCGGTGAATGGCAGATCGAAGAGACCATCCTCATTGGCGATGGAGAGCGATACCTCGGCGAGGCCCAGAGGGCGGCGCCTCTCTGATCCCGCGAAGATGACCTCTTCCACACGCTTCGAGCGAATGCCGCGACCAGCCTCGCCGAGCGCCCAGCGCAGGGCATCCACCACGTTCGACTTGCCGCTTCCGTTTGGTCCAACGATCGCGGTGATCCCTGGGGTGAAGGCGATGGTCGTCTTGTCGGCGAAGGTCTTAAAGCCGCTCAGTCGCACCTCGCGCAGTCGCAGGCGGCTCACTTTTCACCTCCGGCGGTGATGCCGAGCAGGTCGATGGCGGCCTCAGCGGCGGCGGCTTCAGCGGCACGGCGACTGGGCCCTGATCCGCGCGCTACTTCACTGCCGTCGACGCGCACGACACACTCATACGTGCGGTCGTGCTCGGGACCGGTGGTCGCGACAACGTCGTATCGCGGCAGGGAGCCGTTGCGCGCCTGTGTCCACTCCTGCAGCAGGGTCTTGATCCCCTTGCCGAGTGCGGCGCGAGGTGCGGCGAGCTCGGCGCCCATGTGCCCTTCAATGAATGTGATGGCGGCGGCGAAGCCATGGCTCAGGTAGATCGCGCCGATGAGCGCTTCGAACGCCGCGGCGAGTGCCGCTGGACGACGTGCGCCACCGCGAGACGCCTCGCCCTCGCCGAGCATCAGCACCTCGTCGATGCCGATGCGCAGCGCAACCTCGGCAAGTGCGGCGCGTGAGACAACAGCGGCGCGACGCTCAGAGAGGTCCCCCTCCTCGGCTGCGGCGTCGTCGGCATAGAGTCGGGCGGCAACGACGGCGCCGAGGATGGCATCGCCGAGAAACTCAAGGCGCTCATTGTCGGCGCCGGCCCCAGCTTGGTGGCGACGCGAAGGGTGTGTGAGGGCCAACTCTACGAGCGCCTCACCCCCTGCTGGGATGCCGAGACGTTCACGCTGCGCTGGGGTCATCGAAAGTGGCGCCACTACGAGCGTCATTGGGGGGAGTGGTGGCACGCCCCACTGGCTGCGCCGCGCGAGGCTCGCGCCTCACGCCGGCGGCCAAGGGGCCGCCCCATCTCAGCCCTTCTTCTCGATGATGGCGTTGACGGCGTCCTGGACCGTCTTGATCTTGCCAAGCTCTTCGTCAGCAATGGTCACGCCGAACTTCTCCTCGAGGCCCATCGCAAACTCAACAAGGTCGAGGGAGTCTGCATTGAGGTCTTCGATGAAGGCGGCCTCAGGCTTGACCTTCTCCTTCTCAACACCGAGCTGCTCAACGATATAAGCCTGGAGCTCTTGGAAGATCTGATCCTTGTCGGTCATGAGTTACTCCCTCCGTCTATCTCCGCCGTGACGGCAACCTCGCGAAGCGCGGTGCCGAGTACGCCGTTGACCAGTTTGCGGGCCGGTTCGCCGCTATACGTGCGAGCGAGCGAGGTCCACGCAGCGATCGCCTCGGTCGGCGCCGCCGTGCGGGAGTGTATCACCTCCCCTAGGCCGCACCGCAGGAGGGAACGGTCAATTCGGGCCATTGTTGCAAGGGGGAAGGCGGTGGCGAGGCGCTCAATTGTGGCATCAATTTGCGGGCGGTTTGCCTCCACCACCTCGAGAAGCGGCCGGGACCAGAGGAGCGTCTCCTCGGGGACTTCCCCGGCGGCAATTCGTCGCTCTAGTACCGCCAGCGCGGTGCGCATCCCAAAGTCCGACTCATAGAGGGCGGTGAGTGCATCGCGTCGACCCGCCGTATGGGCACGCGCAGCCGCATCCTTCGGCGCAGCCGAGGCTCGCCGGGTTGCCACCCTACGCCGGCCCGACGGGGAGACCGTCGGGGGCGGAGATGTTGCTCTCAGCGAGCGACGAGGCGATCTGCTCGGTGACTCGCTCGCGCACCGCTCGCGCCGCCGTCGCACAGGCGAAGTAGACCATGCGCGAACGGGCACGGCCATGTGTGATTGCCACGGTTCCCTGCACCCCCAAAAGAATTGCTGCGCCAATCCGCTCGTAGTCGAGCTGGGTGCGAATTCGCGCGATTGAACCGCGCATCAGCAGCGCGGCGATTGGGCCGAATGGGAAGCGACGAAACTCTGCACGGAACATGTCGGTGATGGTGGTCGTTACCCCTTCAACAAGTTTGATCGCAACATTGCCGAGCACCGCATCGCAGACCACCACATCGGCCTCATCGGCGGCAAGGTGGCGCCCCTCAACATTCCCCGTGAAGTTCAGCGACGACTGATCGAGGAGCTCGGTGGCGCGTTGGATGCGCGCATCGCCCTTCCCCTTCTCCTCGCCGATAGAGAGGAGTGCCACGCGTGGATTAGCAACGCCAAGGACGCGCTCCGAGAAGATCTGACCCATATGCGCGTACTGATACAGATTCTCTGGGGTTGAATCTGGGTTCGCTCCAACATCAAGCAGCAGCAGCGGCTTCTCGCGCAAGAGGAACTGCACGGCAATGGCCGGTCGAATCACTCCCTTAATGCGGCCGATGATCAGGACCCCTGCCGCCATCCCGGCGCCGGTGTGCCCAGCGGTGACGACCGCATCGGCGAGCTTGTCGCGTACAAGTGTTGCTGCAACGACCATCGATGCGTCTTTGCGTTCGCGCACGGCGATCGCGGGGTTCTCTTCCATAGTGATCACACCTGGGCCGTGAACAATGGAAACATTCGACGGGAGATCGCCACCGGCTATGGTGCGAATGACCTGCTCGTCACCGACAAGGGTGAGGTGGTCGTTGGGGCTCTCTTTGGCCCATCGCAGGCCACCTGGGACAACTTCGGTGGGACCGTGGTCGCCACCCATCGCATCGAGGGCGAGGCGGACAGTGCCGCCCGACGCGCTCATTGCGAATTAGGCGTCGGCGACGTCCGCGTCCGGCGCAGGTCGGCGGATGACCTCGCGGCCGCGATAGGTTCCGCACTCTAGGCAGGCATGATGCGCACGCTTGGCGGCGTTGCACTGTGGGCAGCGATCCATGGTTGGGAGCGTCAAGGCATGGTGCGAACGTCGGTCACCCTGACGTGCGTGCGACTTCTTCCGCTTAGGTACGCCCATGTTTTTTGACCTCGCTCGTTGGCGCCCGACTGGACGCGCCTTGGAGGGGAATCCTACCCGATCGGCGCGCCTTCGTCCCCTTCAGGGGGGAGGAGGGCCGCAAGGCCAGCCAAACGAGGGTCTAGCCCCCGCTCAGGACAGGCGCTGGCGGGGTGCTCCGCGCCGCAGAGTCCGCAGCGCTCTGGGCAGGGTGGCGTGCAGAGCAGCACCAGGCGACGTGTGAGATCGAGCGCCTCCATGGCGAGGCGACCAACGTCGACGCTGTTCCCCTTGCCGATGAGGAGGGCCCCCTCCGTCGCGTGCCGGGACTCAAGGGCCTCCTCGTCGATTGGGGCGCTCAGCTGCGCTGCTGCGGGGGCGAGGCAGCGCCCACAGGCTCCCTCCTGGCTGCCGCGCACGGTTCCAACAATGCGCACGCCGCGATTCGTTCGGTCGATCCGAACCTGGACCGCAGCCTTGAAGTGCTCATCTCCGACTCGGTCCTCGGCCGTAAATGGATCCAGGGTGAAGGTGCCCCCCGCAGACTCGGCGAGAAGCGGTGAGAGATCAACGGGATAGAGGGGCGGCGCCAACGCCGCCGATTCGCTCTCCACCAGTTACGCCTTCGACGCTCGTCGTCGTGCGGCGTCGGTGAGGACGGGGACCACGGCGGCTGGCACGAGTCGGTCGAGTGGTCCGCCGTACCGCGCAACCTCGCGAACGAGCCGGCTTGAGGTTGAGGCGTGTTCAGGCGCCGTCATTAAGAAGGCGGTCTCAATCTCTGGGGCGAGCAGGCGATTGGCGTGCGCCATGCGCAGCTCGGCCTCAAAGTCAGAGCCGGCGCGGAGACCACGAATAATGAGGGTTGCCCCCGCGTCAGCAGCGACGCGGACGGCAAGGTTCGATGCGGAGAGGATCTGCACTCGTGCGCTCGCAGCGCCGAGCTCAGCGTCAATCACGCTTCGCAGGAGAGCCGTGCGCTCATCAAGGGTGAGGAGTGCCTCTTTGTCAGAGTTCGGCAGGATTGCAACGACGAGGCGATCAGCGATCGCAAGGCTGCGACGGATCAGGTCGATATGGCCAAACGTCACGGGATCGAAACTGCCCGGATAGAGCGCCACTCGTTCACTCATTGCCAACCTCCGCTCGCGTTATCTCGGTGCGTTCCATCAGATCTACGCAACTGTCGCCGTAGATCAGCGTCCGCACACATCGTAGTCCTTCAGGGAGCGCTAGGGGAAGGTTGCCCGATCGCGTGCGCCCGGTGAGCGCGAGGAGCCCCTCGTCGGCGAGCGGGCCGCCAGGGGCTGCACAGCGCGCCAGGATCCCCTCCGCCAGCGCGGCGTCGTCGTAGGGGGGATCGGCAACGATCAGATCGAAGGAGGCGCCTGGCGCATCGAGAGCCAGCAGCACATCGGCGCCCTGGAGTGTTGCCCGCTCCGTGAGCTTAAGCCTCGCCAGATTCGCTTGAATGATTGCCACGGCATCGCGAGAGCGCTCAACAAAGAGCGCGTGAACGGCGCCGCGGCTCAGCGCCTCAATGCCGACCGCGCCACTCCCCGCGCAGAGATCGGCGAATCTCGCCCCAACGATTCGTGGCTCAAGCACCCCAAAGAGCGACTCGCGCACTCGATCGGTCATCGGACGGGTATCGGCTGGCGGCACGGCAATGCGTCGACCGCGATGGTCGCCGGCAATGATTCGGAGGGTTCCCCCCTGCGCGGTCATACCGGCGCGCTCTCGGTAAGCGCCGCGCCCGTCGCCCGCCCAATCGGCCAGCCGCGTGCATACGACTGAACGAGCAGCGCCGCCTCGCCCTCTGCCTCGCCGTGCTGATCAAGCAGTCGCTCAGCCTCCGTTCGCGCAACGAGGGCGAGGGCGCGATCCTCGGCACGCGCCAGCGTTGCGATGCGCAACGGCGGGAGGCCACTCTGCGACGTCCCGAGGACACTCCCCTCCCCGCGCAGCGCGATGTCTTGCTCTGCGAGCAGGAACCCGTCACGGGTTGACTCGATCGCCTGAAGCCGCGCAGCGGCTACCTCGTCATCACTGTCGCTCACCAGAATGCACCACCCCTTATCACCACCGCGGCCGACACGACCGCGCAGCTGATGCAGCGTGGCCAAGCCAAAACGCTCCGCCTCGAGGATCACCATGACACTGGCGGCTGGCACATCAACGCCCACCTCAATCACCGTGGTGCCGACGAGCACGTCGGATTCACCAGCAACAAAAGCCTGCATGGCGACGGTGCGCTCCGCTGCACGCTGTTGCCCGTGAACGACGCCGATACGGCGATGTGGCAGGCGCTCACGCAGCAGTTCCGCCTGGGCCTCAACTCCCGTTGCGCTACCGGCGTCGAGATCGTCATCAAAGGTGGTCCCCTGCTCCGGCTCGCCGCCTGAGTCGGCATCGGCAATGCGTGGGACGACCACAAAGGTCTGTCGGCCAGCCTCTGCCTCCTCATCCACAAAGGTCCAGACGCGCTCCAGATCGGCGCTAGTGCGAATCGCGGTGCGGATCGGCTGGCGCCCCGCGGGGAGCTCTCGCAGCTCCGAAGAGGCAACATCGGCATAGAGGAGCTGCGCGATGGTGCGAGGGATTGGCGTTGCGGTCATCAGGAGCAGGTGTGGCTCACGTGATGCCTTGGAGAGGAGCTTCGCCCGCTCCTCCACACCGAAGCGGTGCTGCTCGTCAACGACGACGAGGCCGAGTGAGGCGAACTGCGTCCCCTCGGCGAAGAGGGCGTGCGTGCCGATGACCAGTGCTGCACGCCCATCCGCGGCCGCCGCGCGCACCGCTCGGCGTTCAGCGACAGGCGCTCCGCCCAACACCAGCGCCACCTCAATGCCGAGTGGGGCGAGGAGTCGCTTCGCCGTCGCAGCGTGCTGACGGGCCAACAGTTCCGTCGGTGCCAGGAGGGCGCTCTGATGCCCAGCGGCCGCCGTGGCGGCAGCGGCAACGAAGGCGACCGCAGTCTTACCGGTGCCCACATCACCCTGCAGGAGGCGCAGCATCGGCGACCCCGTCGCAAGGTCGGCAAGGATCTCGTCAATCGCACGCCGCTGATCACCCGTCCACGGTGTCTTGCTTTTTAATGTGGCTCCGCCGATGCCGCCCAAGATTGCGGACTCGATCGTGGTCCGTTCCGTCTTGGTTGGCTTAATGCTGAATGCACCACCACCGGCGCGCCGCCGACTGCGATGCACGAGCGCGATCTGCACCGCGAGTAGCTCATCAAAGGCGAGGCGGCGTAGTGCCGTATCTCGAAGGTCAAACTCCTCTGGCCAGTGCAGCGCCTCAATTGCCTGCGCGAGTGGCAGGAGCCCGTTACGTGACAGCACCCCCTCTGGCAGCGGATCAACAAGGTCGGCGCCGAACTGGTCCAGGAGTGCCCGTACCGCCCGACGCAGGCTCAGCGCCGTTACGCCACGGGTCAGCCGATAGATAGGAACGATGCGGCCGGCGCTGACCTGGTCTCCCCCGCCAACCGGACTGAACTCTGGCGCTTCGAGTTGCTTCGTCCACCCCATCGCCTTCACGCGCCCGGTGGCAACAATCGTCGTCCCAACCGTCAGTCGTCGCTCAATGAACCGCCGCCCGTACCAGATCGCATCGACCGCCCCTGAGTCGTCGACGAGCGTCGCGATCGTGCGTTGCACACCACGACGCCAGGTCTTCTCTACTCGCAGGTCGGTCACGCGCGCTGAGATCGTGGCGCTACTCCCTCCAGCAAGATCCGCGATCGGCGTGATCTCGCGGCGATCTTCATAGCGGCGTGGCAGGTAGGTCAGCAGGTCGGCAACGGTGGTGACACCAAGTTTCGCTAGGCCTCGAAGAAGACTCGAACCACCAGGGAGGGCGAGCCCTTTCAGTGGGAGTTCGCCCGGATCGACGGTCACTCCAAGCTCACGAGCACCCGTTCGATTGGCTGGCCACCGTGCTGAAGGTCGACCTCGACTCCAGCGATTGCGCCGCGCACCGCGCTCACAAATTCGGTGGCCTGCTCGTCTGAGACGTCGGCACCAACGTAGAGGGTGATCAGATCTGCCGACTGCCCTGCGAGCGCCGCAACGATGGACTCAACGTCGCTGCTTCCCGTTGCGATGATCCCGTCAACTGGGTCGAGCGCCATGATCTGTCCGGCCTTCACCGACACACCACGAACAACGGCGTCCCGCACAGCCTCAACGACACGGAAGGTGCGTGCGGCAGCACGAGCCGCCTCCATGCGCGGGACGAGCTCCTCAAGCGAGAGGGATGGGTCCCACGAGAGGAGCGCGGCAATCCCTTCGGCGGCATTGCGGGTTGGAATGACCACGACGTTCGCCGCTGAGAGGTCGGCTGCCTGGCGTGCCGCCAGCACGATGTTGCTGTTGTTCGGAAGAACGACAACGAACTCGGTGCCGGCATGGGCGATTGCTGATGCGATCTCCGCCGCAGAGGGATTCTCTGTCTGGCCGCCGTGAACGATCTGCGATGCGCCGGCTGAGCGCAAGATATCGCCGAGACCAGCTCCGGCGGCGACGGCAACGATGGAGGTTCCACGGCCGAGCGACGCGGCTGCAGGGCGTGGGGAGGCGCTCAGTGGTCCATCGGCCAACTGATTGAACGCCGCATGCCCCGTTGCTCGCTCTGCACTCTGCTGGTCGAGGTTCTCAATCGTGACGGCACGCACATCGCCAAGGCTGATCCCATACGCCAAGACCTCGTCGGGTCGCAGGTTGTGCACGTGTACCTTGCAGGTCACCTCATCGCCTGCAACCAACACGCTCTCCCCGATCGTCTCCAGGTGGGCGCGAATCGCGGCGAGGTCGAGCGGCGTCGTTGGCGAGCTCAGGATGAAGACGGTCTCGTAGCCGAATTCTGTAGGAGCGGCGTCGACTGGCGCTGCAGCGACGGCGGGCTTAGAAGATGGGGGGGAGGAGCTGCGACGCTCCGCTTCAACAGTGCCGCGCGATGGAGCCACCGAGGGAACATTGGCGATCCCTTCAAGGATCAGCTGCAACCCTGCGCCGCCAGAGTCGACGACGCCAGCTTCGCGGAGGACGGCCAGCAGGGTCGGTGTCTTCTCTACAGAGATGCGAGCGGCGGCGGCGATGTGCTCGAGGAATGGGCGCAGCTCTGATGCCCCCTCCGACTCCTTCATCGCTGCAGCGGCGACCTCACGTGCCACGGTGAGGATCGTCCCCTCTGTCGGTGTCGCCACCGCCGAATAGGCGTGCAGCACGCCGAGTGAGAGTGACTGCGCGATCTCGGTTGCCCGGGCGCGCTGGCGGCCACGGACCGCCTGCGGGAGTCCACGGAGGATCTGCGAGAGAAGGACGCCCGAGTTGCCCCGCGCACCAAGGAGAGCGCCACGTGCCACCGCGGCACTCACCTCGTCGATCGCCGTCACTCCGGTTGCGAGCGAGGCGTCGCCTTCAGCGATGGCGGCCTTTAGGGTTGCCAGCATGTTGGTCCCCGTGTCGCCATCGGGTACGGGGAAGACGTTGAGGGCATTGACCTCCTCGACGCGGCTCTCCAGGCGCTCGAGGCCCGATCGGAGGGCGGCCATCAGCTCGACGCCATCCCAGCTCTTACGGCTCATCTCAGGGTGACCCCTGCGGCCGCTTGGATCTGCTCAGTGC
The DNA here is from genome assembly GCA_040397255.1 of Candidatus Limnocylindrus sp. Classification (GTDB taxonomy): domain Bacteria; phylum Chloroflexota; class Limnocylindria; order Limnocylindrales; family Limnocylindraceae; genus Limnocylindrus. The sequence goes on along the minus strand of JBBAWJ010000001.1, from coordinate 60,837 downwards.
GACTCATGCGGGCTCCCTCCCTTAACCGAGCCTGGGCAAGGCATCGGACGTACCTGCTACGATACGGCACGAACGACGGGCGTGTCCCACTGGGAGCCCCACCACGTAAGGAGATTAGAGATGGCTCGCTTCTGCACCCTCTGCGGCAAGGATTCGATCGCGGGTTTCAACCCCCAGTCGGTCGGGATGAACCGCGTTCGGGCTCACCGCCGCTTCCGCGCCAACCTGCAGCCAACGGTGATCGCCGTTGGAACGACCACGAAGCGCGTCCTGGTCTGCACCCGCTGCCGTCGCACGGCCAGCAAGGGCGCCTAATCCGACCGCGGCCCTAGCGGGTCGCCGACTCCCGGATCGCACGAACCGCTCCACCCATACCATTGGCGTCCTGCGCCGAGAAGAGCGCGCTGCCTACAACCAGTAGGTCTGCCCCATCTCGCGCAGCGCCTCCCGCCGTTGTCGCGCTGATGCCGCCGTCAACATGGAGTGGCAGCGGGTGGCCATCTCGCTCACCGACAAGTGCCCGGATCGCGGCCATGCGCGCAGCAGCCTCGGGCCGATACGACTGACCGCCAAATCCTGACTTCACCGTCATGACAAGGGCGAAGTCCAGCTGCTCGCGAAATGGGACCAGCGACTCGATCGGCGTCTCAGGGTCGAGTGCGAGTCCGGCGCGCCCACCGCTGTCACGAATTGCATCGAGGGTCACTCGGTGCTGGTCTGGCGCCTCAACATGGATCGCGACCGATTCACACCCAGCATCAACGTAGCGGGTCGCCCAGAGTCCCGGCGAGAGAATCATCAGGTGCGCATCAAACGGAAGTTTGGTTGCGGAGCGCAGCGCCTCAACTGTTGCGAGGCCAAACGTGAGATTTGGCACGAAGTGGCCATCCATGATGTCGAGATGAATCCGGTCAACACCCGCCGCCTCTGCCGCCTGCACCGCCTCGCGGAGCGCACCAAGATCGGCATTCAAGATGCTCGCGGCAATTTCGATGCGTACACCACTCATGCATCACCGCCCAGCGGCCCAGATGGGGCAATCGGCTGTGCGGTGCGCTGCCCTTGCAGGGCGGCGGCGCTCGCCGCTACCAGTAACTCGCGACGACGGGCAACGGCAATAGGCGTCGGTGCGCCCGCCTTCTCGGCGGCGAGCTGCCCACATGCGGCGCCCGCCTCGCGGCCACGATTGCGGCGCACGGTCACCGTCAGGCCAGCAGCGCGGAGCTGATTGGCGATCTGCTCGATGCGCTCCGGCGTGGACTCCTGCCACGGGGTGTGCGCAACGGCGTTCATGGGGATCAAGTTCACATGCGCGCCGCTCCCGCGCAGCAGTGAGGCGAGCGCCGCGGAATCCTCCGCTCGGTCATTGATGCCGTCGATCATCGTGACCTCGTAGGTGGTGCGGCGCCCCGTGGCACGCGAATGCCCGTCTGCGGCGGCGATGACCGCCTCAACTGGCCACTTGCGATTGAGCGGTACAAGGAGATCGCGCAGCGGGTTACGTGCCGCATGCAAGGAGACGGCGAGGGTGATCTGCGGGCGCTGCTTGGCGAGTCGCTCAATCCCGGGCACGACGCCGCTGGTGGAGACGGTGATGCGGCGCTGCCCGATCCCGCCCCGTGCCGGATCGGTGAGGCCATCAATGGATGCAAAGACGGCATCAATGTTCTGCAGCGGCTCCCCCATTCCCATGTAGACGACGTTGGTCAGCTCGCGATCCTCGGTACGGAGGATCTGGCGTGCGATGCGCACCTGGTCCTGGATCTCGCCCGCGCTGAGATTGCGGGTGAAGCCGAGCTCACCCGTGGCGCAGAATGGGCAGCCGACCGCGCATCCCGCCTGACTGGAGACACAGACGGTGGCACGTGGCCCTGACCCTCGGCGCGGGTCAGCGGGAGAACGCATTAACACCGCTTCAACCTTCGCTCCATCAGAGAGAGTGAGGAGCAACTTCGTGGTGGCGCCATCTTCAGCCTCTTGTCGCTCAATCTCATCGAAGGCACTGAAGCGGATCTCGCCCGCCAAACGCTCTTGGAGCGGCTTTCCGAGTGTTGTCACCTCGCTCCAGGAGGTAGCCACGGAACGCCACGCACCATCGAGAACCTGTGTGACCCGATACGACTCAGCGCCAAGGTCGCTCACTCGCGCGGCGAGCTGGTTCACGTTGAGGTCAGAGAGGCTGAGGGGGCGCTGCGATCCTCCTGCTGCCGCTGTCTCTTTCATTCTGCGATTCTCCCATGCGCGAGGAGTTCTCCCAGACGCCCTCTTGCGAACTCCCCTCCCGTCATGCTCTTGCCGCCAGCGGGGGTCACGCGGTCAAGGCGCAGCGTTCCACCCGCAAGGCCGAGGAGCAGCGTGCCGTCGTGCAGCTCGAGCCCACCGAGGGCGACTGGAGCACCTCCCTCTGCCGGGCTGACGCTCGACAGGATCAGCCGATCGACCAGGCCAGGGATTTCAACCCAGACGCCTGGCCATGGCTGATACGCCCGCCACATCCGCAACGCCGACTCGGAGGTCGCTCCTGCGCCAATCCGGCCATCGGCACGGGCGAGGCGCGTCGTCTGTGTCGCACCATCGACGTCCTGGGGGCGTGCCGCCTCACTCCCCTGCAGCCATGTTGCAAGGGTGTCGGCGACGCCCACGGCGGCGAGTTCGGCGAGTTCTGCCTCAAGCTCTGCGGCGGTGACAGCTGGACGCGTTCGCAGATGCTGCACCGCAATGATTGGCCCTGTGTCAACCCCTTGATCCATCACGATGATGGAGACTCCCGTCTCGCGATCGCCAGCGAGGATCGTTGCGGGAATCGGGCTCGCGCCGCGATGTCGTGGCAGAAGTGACGGATGCAGGTTGACGATGCCGCGTGGGTAGTGATCCAGGAGCGCCGCAGGAATGATCTGACCGAAATCCGCAAGCAGCGCCGCCTCTGCACCGATTGATTTGATTCGTTCAATTGCTGCTGCGTCACGAACCTTGGCGACGTGTTCAACCCGTAGTCCGGCACCGCTCGCCCAGGTATTGACAGGGGTCGGCAAGAGTGCACCGCTTCGGCCGGCGGCGCGTGGCGGCGCCGTCACCACAGCGGTGATTTCAAAACGGGGGTCCGAAGCAACGGCGCAGAACGACGGGACGGCGAATCCGCCACTGCCAAATAGGATTAGACGATTACTTGTGACTATGCCCTCGCAGCGCCTTGCGGCGCCGTGCAACGACGGCGGCCTCAGTTGAATCGCCTGGCTCCTCGTCGTCGTCCTCATCGACGGCGATGAGCTGATCCATCGAGTCGAGATAATCGATGTAGAGGGTGCCGGCGAGGTGGTCGAGTTCATGCTGCACTGCGCGGGACAAGAACCCCTGCTCGCTGAACTTGTACGGGCGGCCGTTGCGATCCTGCGCCTCAACCCAGACGCGCTCTCTTCGCGTGATCTCGGCGACGTATCCGGGAATCGAGAGGCAGCCCTCAAGGTCGGTCTGGTCACCAGTGTCGCGAACGATGCGTGGGTTCACCAACTCATAGGTCTTCCCCTTCGCCTCCACAACGGCGACGTTCATCGGCTCACCCAGTTGTGGAGCGGCGAGTCCGACCCCTGGCGCGGCGCGCATCGTGTGGGTAAGATCATCGAGAAGGGAGTGCAGCAGCTTGCCAAAACTCTCCACGGGCGCGCCAGGGAGGCGGAGCCGCGGGTCACCGAGGAGCAGGATCGGTCGAACACTCATGGCGAGATTCTAGCAAGCGTTACAGGAGCGTCTCTGGGTCCACATCGACCGTGAGGTCGCGTCCACGGATCAGCGGTAGATACGGCTCAATGCTCGCGGCACGAAGGATCAAGTTCTCCCGCCAGCGCCCAGCCCGCCGCGGTACCCATGCGGGGATCGGCCCGAGAATGCGCGCCTGATCGTCGCCTCCCGCTGCCGCAGCGGTGCGGAGGGTGGCTGCCAACCCTTCGATGCTGCGCCGTGCCGCGGCCGCGGTTGCCGCCGCCGAACTGACCTTGATCGTGCGCAAGAATGGCGCGCCACCGGCCGCCTTTCGCAAACCGATCTCGCGGGCACGCCAGGCGTCGACACTCCCCCCGCGGGCGATCTCCACGGCCGCCGTGATCGCGGGGTCTTCGGGGCGGTAGCTTTGAATGACCGCCACACCGGCCTCTGTACCGCGTCCGAGTCGCCCTACCGCTTGAACGACCAGCGCGACTGCGCGCTCCGCCGCCCGCTCGTCGGGGAGGAGGAGGCCCGTGTCAGCCGAGACGATGCCGACCAGCGCCAGCGCCGGCAGGTCAAGCGCCTTGGCGGCGAGGGCGGTGCCGACGAGGATCTGCGTTCGGCCACTACGGAACGCATCAAGAATGCGGTCGCCAGAGCCGATCGCCGATGCCGCGTCTGCATCGAGGCGATCAACAACCACGTCGGGGAGCGCCGCACGCACCTCGGCCTCGAGGCGTTCGGTGCCACCACCCAACGCGCGAATACGTGCCCCACTACACGAAGGGCAGCGAGTGAGTGGCTCCGCTGCAATGCCGCAGCCGTGGCAGCGCAGCAGCGATCCGGCGCTATGGAGCACCAGTGGCCGCTCGCATGAGGGGCACGATTGCGCTGCACCACAGTCACGGCAGAGGAGCGCCGAGGCCAATCCGCGGCGGTTAATGATCAGGAGCGCCTGTGATCCCCCACTCCAATCCAGCGCAGTGAGGCGTTCGAGCAGCGAGCGGCTCATCATGCCGCGCCACCCATCGGCGAGCTCTTGCCGCAGATCAATCACCTCAACGAGAGGAGCTGGAGTACGTCGCGTCAACGTGAAGCGGCGCCAGCCCTCGATCTCGGCGCGCGCCAGCGACTCAACTGCAGGGGTAGCGCTCAGAAAAAGGGTCGCAGCGCCAGCAAGGCGTGCCAGCTCACGCGCCGCTTCACGCGCATGCAGTCGCGGTGTGCGATCAGATTTATAGGCACTCTCATGCTCTTCGTCCACAACAACAAGGCCAACCTCGTCACGCAAGGCACCGAGGGCGACGCGCGTGCCGACGACGAGATGCGGTCCCGGCTCAAGGAGTCGGTCGTGTGCATCGAGGCGCTCACCAGCACTGAGGCCTGAGTGGATCGGCTCGGGCGCGCCGCCAGCAGCGGCGAGCATGTCCGCAGCGATCGCCACCTGCGCCGCCTCTGGCACCAGCCAGAGCACCGATCGACCAGCGGCGATCATCCGCACCGCAGCATCGGCGGCCGCGCGACTCTTGCCAGAGCCAGGTGGGCCATCAACGAGCAGCGTCTCCCCCGCCGCACTGCGCGCACAGACGGCATCAGCAATCTCACACTGCACACTAGTCAGGGTGATCTCGGACCCCGCGCCATCAACTGGCGTACTCCTCCGATCGGCATGCCGTCGCTGGATGCGCCGAACCTCAAGTTGCACAGCGCCAGCATCGGCGAGTCGGCGCGCCGTTGGGAGGCCTCCGGGGAGTGCACTCGCGGCGATCCAAGGATCATCACTGCGTGCCGCTGCGGTGAGCTGCTCCACTGCGGCAACCTGTCGGCTACCGAGTCGCATCGCCTCCAGGATCGCAGGGGCAACATCCGTGATCAACGAGGCGAAGGTCGTGTCGAGGCTCTGCGCACCGCGACGTACCAGTGACCAGCGACGCTCCGCCTCGCCAAGTAGCTCCAGTTGGCGGAGGCTCTTCAGTGTTGCTGCCCGTGTCTTGCCGCGCGCTCCCGTGAGACGCTCTACAGCCACCCACTCCTCGCCAAGCCCGATGCGCGCAGAGGTTTCGCTCGCCTCTCCTACCCTGCGCGACTCCAGCACGACAGCATCGAGCATCCCAGCTGGTAGGAGCGAACGCACGGTGGTGGCGATCGGTGCGGCCCAACGCGCTGCAATGGTCTCCGCAAGCGACATGAGCAGAGGGGTAACGAGCGGCGCACTGCCGAGTCGGCCCTCAATCGGTTTGAGGATGATCCCCACTGGCGGCAGATCTGTTGGATTGAGAGCCACCACAATGCCAATCGCGCGCCGTCCGCCAAACGGCACGATCACGCCATCGCCAACGGTGGCGTGGGTCACGTCACCGGCAAGGTAGTCGTAGAGTCGCTCGCCAGGAGCTCCTGGCACATCGACGGCAACGCGAACGACCGTCATCGGAGGGGCCACGTGAGGCTCGGCGCCCCCGGTCACACCGAAATCCGACGCTCCGGGTGCTTCGCACGCTCGGCGAGGACAATCTTCTCGACCTGAGCCGCGGCCTCCTCGGGATAACCAGTCTCGTTCAACACCAGATAGTCATACTCCTGCGCGCGTTCCATCTCCGTAATCGCGTTCCGCGCGCGCGTCACCAGCTCATCGGCCGTCTCGGTGCCACGACCGGCAAGGCGCTCCGCGAGCGCCTCTGGGGATGGGGGTGCCACGAAGATCAGAATCGCTTCAGGGATCACCTTTCGCAGGCTTCGCGCACCCTGCACATCAATCTTGCAGAGCGCATCTTCCCCGCGCGCTAGCGCGCCGCGCACCTCGTCGCGGGGCGTTCCGTACGAGCGATCGTGCACGGTGGCCGCCTCAAGGAGTTCGCCCGCGGCGTTCAGGGCATCAAACGATTCGCGACTCTGGAAGTGATAGTGGACACCGTTCATCTCGCCGGTTCGGGGTGGTCGGGTCGTGCAGGTGACGACATAGTGGAAGGTTTGGCCCACTGGGCGGCGGCGCAGCTCGTTGATGATGGTGTCTTTGCCCACGCCGCTCGGCCCGGAGATCACGATCACCTGGGCGCCTGGTGCCCCGGCTCGTCGCTGTGGCTCCATCACCCCTCCCCTCTGCTGGAGTGCAACCGTAGCGCATCAAGGGGCGCCTGCAGGTCGGCGGGGAGCACGGCCTCGAGGCGCATCAAGCGTCCATCCCGCGGGTGAGCAAAGACGATCTTCCAGGCGTGAAGGAAGAGGCGCGTTGTTGCATCGGGACCGCGTCGACTGGTGCCGTTCCCATAGGTTGGGTCTCCAGCGATGGGGTGCCCAATCTCCGTCAGGTGCACACGAATCTGATGGGTGCGGCCGGTGATGAGGTCTACCTCGAGCAGCGTCCAGCCCGGGAATCGCTCGCGCACTCGGTACCCCGTCGTCGCCTCGCGGCCACCTGCGACCACCGCCATGCGCTTGCGCTCATTCGGGTCTCGCCCGATCGGTGCCTCGATGCGCCCCAGTTCGGCCGCTACCGAACCTTGCACAAGGGCGAGGTAGGTCTTCTTGATGCGCCGCGCCTTGAGCTGTGCCATCAGGCTCAACTGCGCCACGTCACCCTTCGCAACGATCAAAAGTCCGCTGGTGTCTTTGTCGAGCCGATGCACGAGTCCGGGACGCGCGACGCCGGCAATCCCAGGCAGATCTGCCACATGGTGCAGCAGCGCATTGACGAGAGTGCCTGTTGCATGGCCTGGCGCGGGATGCACCACGAGGCCTGCAGGCTTATTCACCACCACGATGTCCTCGTCTTCGTAGACCACGGTGAGAGGAATATCTTCGGCGAGGAGCGTTGTCTCACTCACCGGTGGAATCACAAGGTGCAGTGTCTGTCCTGCAACGAGCGTGGAGCTGGCACGCACGATGAGACCGCCCATTGTGAGATGGCCTTCAGAGATGAGTCGCTGCACAAACGAGCGAGAGAGCCCACTCCTATCTGCGACGAACCGATCAGCACGCTGCCGAGCCGCCTCTGGCGGGATCGGCAGATCTAGTTCACGCGCCTCACTCATCTGCGAACCGTACTACGGGAACGCCACAAAGTATCCACGAGCAAGATCACGATGCCGAAGCTGATCCCTGCATCGGCGATGTTGAAAGTCCAGAACCGCAGGCTTCCCACGCCGACATCAATGAAATCAAGCACATAGCCAAATGCCAAGCGGTCAATCAGGTTGCCAATCGCGCCACCAATGAGCAGCCCGACCCCAACCGTCAGAGGGGTAACCCGAGGAAGTCGCTCACGCTCGTGGAAGATCACCAGGGCAAGGATGACGCCGATGCTGAGGGCGGCGAGGAGCGGAGCACTCCCCTGCACAATGCCGAAGAGGCCGCCGCTATTCTCACCGCGGGTGATCTGCAGGAGCGAACCGACCAGCTGATGTGGGACCCCAAGGTCTATGCCATCCACCAGCATCTTTGATCCTCGATCCGCTGCGATGAGTGCGAGCGCAATGAGTACGAGTGTGGCCCGCCTCATCCGGCAGACCGGCGGAACGAGAAGGCGGTGTCACCAAAGGAGAGTTCGATCTGATCCGCAACGTCTCCGGAGGTGGCCCCAAACTCAATCGAGTGCGCACCAACACTCTGCGTGAGCTGCTCTGTGTATGGGACAAGCGACCGCGCCGATTCGGGAAGATAGAGGCTGATCGGATCGCCGATCTGCAGCCCAGCACGCTTGCGCAGGTCCTGCACCGCACGGGAGAGCTCGCGGACGTCACCCTCAGCGATGAGTTCTGGTGTCAGGGCCGTCTCAAGCTCAACAACCAGTCCACCCCCTTCAGCAACGAAGCCGCCCTCACGTGGAATCGCCTGGATCTCAATCTCATCTGGGGAAAATTCAAGGCCCACAATACGTACGGCGCCGCCTTCGAGGAACTCCACATCGCCAGAGCGCGCTGCGGCGAGTACCGCCTGCAACTTGTCGCCAAGTCGCTTGCCTACCTTCGGCAGCAGCACCTTGACCTTGCGCTCAAAGAGGCCAGAGGCATCGGTGACCGACTCAACTCGCTTGACGTTCAGTTCGTCCGCAAGGATCTCGAGTAGTTCGGCGTGTGGGGTTTCGCCGCCAAAGACGACGCGCGCCAGTGCGAGCGGTTGACGTGTGCGGATGGCGGCGGCGCTGCGCACGGAGCGCCCCAGTTCGGCGGCGCGAATCACCCGGCTCATTGAATCCTCAAGGGCCTGGTCACGCCAGCCCTGCACGCGGGCCTTCGGCCACGGCTGCAAGTGGATGCTCCTCGTCGCGCCGTCGGCGACAAGGTTGGTGTAGATGGCGTCGGTGAGCATCGGTGCAATCGGTGCCGCCACCTGCAGCAGCGTCAGCAGCGCCTCATGGAGGGTGGCGAAGGCATCGTTTCGATCCGCTTCAGCGGTCGAGAGGTCAAAGCGATCGCGTGAGCGACGGAGGTACCAGGTAGAGAGCTCGTCGATCGCCGCTTCAAGACGTGCGACGGCCGACTGGGCGTTGTACTCCCGGAGTGCCCCCTCCACGGTGGAGACGAGGTCGGCGGTGCGGCTCAGGATCCAGCGGTCCATGGCGCCCCGATCGGCTACTGGGCCCGCCACGCCCCCTGGGCGCCAGCCAGCGCTGTTCGCGTAACCAATGTGGAAGGCGTAGACGTTCCAGAGCACGAGGAGCTTGCGGCGTGCCTCATCCGCGCCGTTCCAGCCGAAATGCACGTTCTCTTCGGGGCGCGAGCCGGCGAAGAGCCAACGCATCACATCAGCACCCATGCGATCCGCCGCCTCATCAAATTCAATGGAGTTGCCCCAGCTCTTGTGCATCTGGCGACCATCTTCCGCAAAGACGAGTCCGTAGCCAAACACGGTCTTCGTTGGCTCGCTCCCGACGATGACCGTCGACATGGCGAGCAACGAGTAGAACCAGTTGCGGAACTGACCGGGGAAGCTCTCCGTAATCAGATCAGCGGGGAACCAGCGCTTCCAGTACTCGGGATCGCTGCGATAGCGCATCGTTGAGAGCGAGACGATCCCCGCATCGAGCCACGGATTGCCAACGTCGGGGACGCGCTGCACCTCGCCGCCGCACTTTGAACAGGCGATACGAACCTGATCAATGTATGGCCGGTGGGGGCTATGCCCCGCCAGGGCATCGAGCCCAGCAACGGCGCGCCCCTCGAGCTCGGCTCGCGACCCAAGCACCTCTACAGCGCCGCATCCTTCGCACTCGTAAATTGGCAGCGCGAGTCCCCAATAGCGCTTCTTTGAAATCATCCAATCGCTCATGTTGCGGAGCCAGTCAAGCTCGCGATCGTGGCCGAATGAGGGGAGCCACGAGATATTGTCGACAACATCCATGATCTGGTATCGCAGGCTCCCCGCCTTCTCTGCGGCGCTCAGCTGCTCGCGTGGCTTCTCGTAGGTGGCGCCCATGCTGATAAACCACTCATCGACGAGTCGGAAGGCGAGCGGCGTTGCGCAGCGCCAACAGTGCGGATAGCGGTGCGTGATCTTCTCTCGGCGCAAGAGACTCCCGCTCTGCTCCAGCGCGACAAAGATCAAATCGGCAACAACGAGCCAGTCCTTACCGCTGAGCTCGTTGAAGCCTTCTAGGTAGGTACCGCCCTCGTCAATTGGCGCAATCATCGGCAGGCCTTCGGTGATGCAGAGCGCGTGGTCCTCGCTGCCGCAGGCAGGGGCGATGTGCACGATGCTCGTCCCCTCTTCGGCGCCAACGTCGCTCCACGAGATCACACGGTGTGCGGCACCATCTCGGCCGAGGGCTGCGGCTACGGCTGGTGCGGCATCGAACGTGGCGCGGTAGCGCCACCCCACCAACTCGCTCCCTTGCTTGGTGTCAAGTACCTTCGCGCGAGGCGCGCCACCGCCGAGTGCGGCGACCCGGCGCGTTGCACCGATCCACATCTTGCGCCCGTCAAATTCCACAAGTTCATACGAGAGGGTTGGGCTCACCGCAGCGGCGACGTTGGCCGGAATGGTCCACGGCGTTGTTGTCCAGGCGAGGAGTTCTTCGCCAGGGCGATCGACGAGTGGGAGGCCGAAGTAGGCGGATGGGTCATCGCGATCGGCGTACCCCTCCGTCATCTCGTGCTGACTGATACCGGTGCCGCAACGTGTGCACCACGGCATGCTGTCACTCCCCTTGTAGAGCCAGCCGCGGCGATTGCATTCGGCGAGGAAGCTCCAGATCAGATCGTTGTTCTCATCCGAGAAGGTAAAGTACGAGCCACCAACCTCAGGTGAGCCGAGTTGTCCGATGAGCCCTTCAGGGGTGCCACGAACCTCTCCAGCAACGCCAGCAATTGCCAACTCACGCTCAGGTGCGTCACTCAGTGCGTCACGCAGGCGCAGGAGATCGGCCGGATCGTTCCAATCCATCCACATGCCGAGTCGAATCGACTGCTCGGTCTGTCGTGCGGCGTAGGTGAGCACACGCTGCTTACAGAGTTGAATGAACTCCGCCAGGCCGCGCTCCTCGATCTGTCGCTTGGAGGTGAGCCCGAGCTCTTTCTCAACGTTTACTTCGACCCAGAGGCCTTGGCAGTCAAACCCTTGCTGCCAACGTAGCTCGTGTCCGAGCGACGCGCGGAAGCGCTGGAAGAGATCCTTATAGGTGCGACCCCAGGCGTGGTGGACGCCCATCGGATTGTTGGCGGTGATTGGGCCATCGAGGAAAGACCAAGGCTCACCGCCGGCAGTCTGCGCGCGGAGGCGCTCAAACGTTCCCTCGGCACGCCAACGCGCCAGCATCTGGTGCTCCAGGCTGATCAGGTCAGGCTTCGAATCAACAGGGTTGAACATTGACAGGAGCGTGCCACGCCACCCCCGACATGGCAAACGGGGGGCACTCCCCTTCTCCGCAAGGCGGTATGGTTCCCGTTATGAGCCAACCGACTGAGACTCCACGACGCTCAGCCTTCGCGGCGGCTGTCTTTTCGCTCCTGGTCCCAGGGTTCGGGCACCTCTATGAGCGACGCTGGCGAGCGGCACTCCTCTTCCTCGCACCGCCCATCCTCCTCCTGGCACTGGTAGGTGGCATCGTCGCAGCGGATGGCCTGCCAGGCCTCGTCGGACTCCTCATCACCCCCTTCGGGCTCAGTGCAGCTGGCATCCTCAACATTCTCCTTGCGGCCTGGCGTGGAGTCGCAGCCGCTGACGCGTGGCGCGGAGCCGTGCATCGGGAGAGTGGACTTCGCGCAATTGGCACCTCGTTTGCCGGCCTCGCCCTCTCGCTCGTTGCCGCGCTCTCGCTGCATCTGATCCTTGGCAGCTATGTCACGACGGCATCAGAGCTCGTCGGCGGCATCTTCTCTTCTGGCACCGAGACGCCTGGCGCGACCCCTGCACCACGCTGGGATGGGAAGGAGCGCCTGAACGTGCTCCTCGTCGGCATCGATCAGCGTGGGGAGAGCACCTCCTTCAACACCGACACCCTGATCGTCGCCAGCGTTGATCCGGTCAATGGAACCGTCACGATGTTCAGCATTCCGCGTGACACGGTTGATTGCCCGGTGCCCGCTAACGCCCAGCGACTGTACGGGGCAACGTATGGCAACAAGATTAACTCCTACTACACCTCAGCAAGTCAGAATGCGGACGTCTTCCCAGACGGCCCCATGCCCGCCCTGCGTGAAATGCTCGGCAACTTCTACGGCATGACGATCGATTACTCGCTGATGGTGAATTTCACTGGCTTCCAAGAGATTGTGGATGCCCTTGATGGTGTGCGCATCACGGCGAAAAATCCGGTGACGGATGACTCGTATCCCCTTGGTGGTGGCAAATACGCACGCATCCATGTTCTGGCTGGCGTGCACGCGATGGATGGCGCAGAGGCGCTGATCTTTGCCCGATCACGACACGGCAGCTCTGACTTTGATCGCGCCGCGCGGCAGCAGCAGGTGATCACCGCCATCCGTGCCCAAAGCGATATGGCGGCGATTACGCGAAATCTCCCCTCACTCGCAGCGGCGCTCAAGGATTCTCTCAAGAGCGACTTCCCACAGCAGGATCTCCCGCTCCTCTTAGATCTCATCGCCCAAATTGACTCGGGGAGCATTCGCAGCCTCGTCTTCACGCCGCCGACGTATCAAACTGTCGGATCCGATAGCCGTGGGTACATCATCACCCCAGATGTGGCCAAGATTCGCGCCGCGGTGCTGCAAGCATTCAGCGCCCAGCCAACCAAGGAGGAGCGTGAGGCTGAGTCACTCGCCAGGGAGGCGGCACGCATCTGGGTCCTGAATGGCACTGGTCGAAAGGGCGAGGCGGGAGTGCTCGCGACGGCGCTCAGTCGGGCCGGACTCGATGCGTCAGCGCCAAACGGGATCACACCCGGCGAGATCGGCCTGCTCAAGACGCGATTCATCGTCTACAACGGGGCGGAGCAGCGAATGCCCGTCTCCCTCGCGTTGCTTGAGCAACTCCTCGGCATGAAGGCGACGTTGATCGACGACCAGACCGTTACGGTCGATGTGGAGATTATTACTGGCGCCGACGTGCCGACCGTCACCCCGTAGGAGCGCCGCCCGGTTTAGTAGATCGGCGTGAGCCAGTGCTTGTAGGCGGGCGCCTTACCGCGCACGGCATCAAAGTAGCGGCTCTGAATTCGCTTCGTTAGTTCGCCAATCTTCCCAGTACCGACGGAACGGTGATCAACCTCAATCACAGGCGATACCTGCGCACCAGTCCCTACGAGGAAGATCTCGTCGGCGATGTAGAGCTCGCTCCGGTCGATCTGACGCTCAACCACCGGGATGCCGAGCTCTGCAGCAATCTCGATGATGCCCGCTCGAGTGATCCCTTCCAGGATGTCATCGTTCACCCCAGGGGTAACGAGCTTCCCGCCACGCACCATGAAGAGGTTTTCGGCCGAGCCCTCTGAGACCTTCCCCGCCTCGGTGAGCACGATCGCCTCGTCAAAGCCGTTCAGCCCCGCCTCACTCTTCGAGAAGGCGCTGTTCACGTAGTTGCCAGCGATCTTGGCCCGCGCTGGAATGGCCAGATCAGAGGTGCGGCGCGTTGCCACGGTCGCGCAGCGGATCCCCGTCGCGGTGTCGATGTAGTCGCCAAAGGGAACAGAGATGACGTAGAGATCGCTCTCTAAGCCGTGGAGCTTTACCCCGATCGCCTTGGTGCTCTTGTAGACGCTCGGGCGAATGTACACGTCCTCTTTGAACGCATTGCGCTTCAGGAGCTCGACCACGATCCCCTTCAGCTCTTGCACATCTGGGAGTGGGTCCATCAGCATGATCTTGCAAGAGGAGCGCAGCCGCTCCAGGTGCTCGGTGACCTTCAGCGCGTAGAGCTGCTGCTCGTCCGCGTTCCAGTAGGCGCGAATCCCTTCAAAGGTGGCCGTGCCGTACAGGAACGCGTGCGTCATCACGCTGACTTTGGCATCGGCCAACGGTCGGAAGTCGCCCTCTAGATAGGCGATGATCCCGTCGTACTCGTGGCCTGCGCTCTCTGCCATGAAGCCCTCCCCTACCGGATCCTAGCCCTGGTGCTGCGGTGCGTACGGCAAGAGCGCCATCTGCCGAGCGCGCTTAAGCGCTGCGGTGACTTCGCGCTGATGCTGCGCGCAGGTGCCCGTCTTGCGACGTGGCTCGATCTTGGCGCGGTCCGAAAGGTAGCGGCGGAGACGATTGATCTCCTTGTAGTCGATGTACCCCTGCTTGTCGCTGCAGAACGAGCAGACGCGGCGACGTCGCCCTGCGCCGAACTTGTCATCACGCTTCTTGAATCGCTTTGGTGCCTCAGGCATGGTGTGCTCCTCTCAATTCGATGTGGTTGGGATTAGAACGGAAGGTCGTCGAGATCGCTCGGCGCCGACTGGTTGCTCTCTTCTGGAGCACCCTGGCTCGGTGCAGCCGATCGAGGCGCCCGTGGCGCGTTCGGATCAGCATCAGGATTTCGATCGACGATGACGACTTCGCTCGCGAGGATGTCCAGCGCAACGCGCTTCTCTCCCTCTTTCGAGTCGTAGAGGTCAACCTGTAGCCGGCCCTCGGCGTAGACCTTGCGCCCCTTGCGGAGCCACTCAGCCAGCTTCACCGATCGCTCACCAAACATGATGACGCGATACCAGGTGGTCTTATCTTCCCAGTCGCCGCCAGCAGCCTTGCGGCGCTCATTGGTAGCAACGCGCATCTCAAGGCGCGGCTTGCCATCGGCGGTGTACTTGAGCTCTGGGTCGGCACCAAGGTTTCCGATGATGCTGATCTTCGCGAACGACATGGACTACTCCCCGCCAGCTGCAGCGGCTGCTGCGGCTGCGGCGGCGATTTCGCCCTCGGTGTCATCGGCGTCGAGCTCGAGTCGCGCCGGCGTACCACCATCAAGATTGAAGTCGCGAAGTGCGGCGGCACCCTTGCGCTCGTCGCGGATCACCAGGTGGCGGAGCACCTCTTCGGTGATCAGGAGCACGCGCTCAATCTCGGCGATGGCCGATGCGGCAACCTCGAACACATAGATCTGGTAGACGCCGTCCTTGGCGTGATCGATCTCGTAGGCCATGCGGCGGCGGCCCCAGGCGACGTCCTTAAGAATTGTTCCGCCCTGCTCGGTGATGGAGCGGGTGGTGCGCTCGAAGATCGCCTTCGTGCGCTCTTCCGTCACATCGGGACGGAGAATCAACATGAGCTCATAGCGGCGCATTGGCCACTCCTTCCTATGGATTCGCCCCGGTGCGCCCTACGCGACTTGCGTAGTGGGCCGGAGCCGAAAGGCAGAAGTGAGTGTAGCAGGGGGTGCGGGGAGCTTCAACGGTGGGGAGTTGGAGGCGACGGCCGGATTCGAACCGGCGAATAGGGGTTTTGCAGACCCCCCCCTTAGACCACTTGGGTACGTCGCCCTGTGTGTGCTGGCTGCCCCTCGAGGATTCGAACCTCGGTTCACGGATCCAAAGTCCGCTGTCCTACCACTAGACGAAGGGGCAACGACCCCTCGAGTCCCCAAATGAGGGAGTGGAGCGGAAGACGGGACTCGAACCCGCGACCTTCACATTGGCAATGTGATGCTCTACCAACTGAGCCACTTCCGCACCGGTCAACCTTTAGTGGTGCCGAGAGCCAGATTCGAACTGGCGACACCGCGCTCTTCAGGCGCGCGCTCTACCAACTGAGCTATCTCGGCCCGACGCCCGCAGCCACGCGAACGTACGCACCAACGGCGGCAAGGATACCCTCCCCCGCCGAGGGACGCAACGAGGCACTCAAGGGGAGGCAAATGGGGGTGCTGGTGGGCGGTGAGGGGCTCGAACCCCCGACCCCCTCGGTGTAAACGAGGTGCTCTACCAACTGAGCTAACCGCCCGGGTGCGGCTGCGGCCCCTGGCCGTCAGCGTAAGAGATGTGGTGCCCAGACCGGGACTTGAACCCGGATGACTTGCGTCATACGCCCCTCAAACGTACGCGTATACCAATTCCGCCACCTGGGCACAGGTGCTGGTATCGAGGAAGGGACTTGAACCCATACGTCCTTGCGGACACTGGCTCCTGAAGCCAGCGCGTCTGCCAATTCCGCCACCTCGACCCGTTCGAACCCCCAATCGCTTAGGGGGTCGCGAGGCGGAAGGATAGCACAGCCCGCAGGTAGCTCTCAGGCTCGTCAACGAGCATTGGGGCCACCTGGGTGACACGGCTTGAGCTCAAGAGTTCGACCGAACGGAAGCGGATTGGCAAGATGTAGTTCGTCTCCGCAAGCCATTTCTGCAGGGCCACCAAGGAGGCCGTGCGTGCAGCCCGGTCGCCTGGCTGGCGAGCGCGATTGAGCAACACGTCAAGATCCTTAAGCTGGATTCCCGCGACGTTGCCGCCGGTCAGGACTGCTCCCGACCCGAGGAGTGGATAGAGATCAACATCGATGCCGACATCAACGTTCAGAACGGCAAGTTGGAACGCTCCCGATGCCAGGCGGCTGGTGAGATCGATAGGAGAGAGCTCTGTCACCTGAGTTGGGATACCGAAGGCCGTCCACGCCGCCGCCGCCTGCGCCGCGACCGCGGCGTCAGCAGGGTGCGCCAGCGCCGGCAAGGTGAGAATCTCAAGGCTCGCGGCCGCGCCACTTGGCAGCGACCACCCCGTGGCCCCCTGCTTCCACTTGACCGACTTGAAAAGGCTCGTCGCATAGTCAGCGCCACTCGTTGCGTCAGGGAGTGCACTCCAGCCCCACGAGAGCGGCGACACGGGTGTCCGTGCAACAGAGCCGCCGAATACGTTGGTGATCGCAACAGGGTCGAGGAGCGCTGCTAGGCCCGCTCGCAGCCGCGGATCGCGAAGCACGCTCCCTGGTCGCAGGTTCGTGGCAATCCCCGAGAAGACCGTTGAGCCGAGCTCAATCGTTCTCCCTCGCGCAGCGGTGCCGCGACGTGCATCCGCAATATCGAGCCCCACAAGCTGATCGAGCGAACTTGTGCTCCAGCCGCGCAGTGCCGATGCGGCGTCAGGGAAGAAGTAGAGCGCGATCTTCTCTGCTGATGTGCCAGCCGCCGCAAGGGCTGCCTGGTCAGAGGCGAGTAGATCGGTTCGTCGAACCAGGCCAGCGCCCCCAGAGGAGATGCTCGTAATGCGATATGGGCCGCTCCCCTGCGGTACCTTCGCCGCGTCAGAGTCTGGGATCTGTGCCGCGCTGAGCCCGGCAAACTGTGTCGCAGAGAGGAGTGGCAGTGAGCTGAGCATCGTTGGGAGGTTTGCCAGCGCCCGTGAGGCGCTCATTCGCACCGTGCCAGCATCATCGCCCTCTTCCGCAGTGATCGACTGCCAATACCCACCCGCGGTGCCGAGCTCTGACGCAATCGCGATCGTCGTGAGCACATCGGCCGCGGTCACCGTGGATCCATCCTGCCAGTGCGCAGCCGGGTCCAGGGTGATCGTCCATGAAAGCCCGTTGGCGGCGACACTCCACGCCGAGGCCACGTCCGGTCCTGGCCACCCGCTGGCATCAAGGCGCGTCAGGCTTCGATAGGTCAGTGATACAACGGCACGATCGGCGGCGGTCTCAGCGAAGAGCGGCAGTGGCGTTGAGGCGATCCCCACAACGCCAACGGTCAGCACCCCTTCGCCAGATGGCAACTCTCCGCCTGGCGCACCAACTCCTGGGACTTGAGCGCTGGTCAGGCCGAGTTGGGCGGCCCCGGCAAAGAGTGCGGCGGCGGCAAAGATCACCGCAGCGATTTTGCGGGTGATCCCCTGTCGAGCGCCGTATTGCCTGCTCACCAGGGCGGTCCGACTTAGTTCGTCTGGAGGTAGCCGAGCACCGAGAAGCCGACGAAGAGGATGATCAACGCGACCGTAAAGCGGAGCAGCTGGCGCTCAACCCCGCGGCGGGAACGATACACGCTGGAGTCCCCACCGAAGGCAGAGCTGAGGCCGATTCCTCGGGACTGCATCAGGATGGCAATGATCAAAAAGATGCTGACGACGATCTGTCCGAGTGCAAGTACTGGATTCATAGGTCCTCCTACTGGACTATCTCTTCTTGCGTTCACTCTACCACCCGACCCACGCAGGAGGTGCCTGGAGGCTAGGGTCGCAGGAGTGACTCCCCCGTCATTGCCGGGTCAGGGCGCAGGCCCAAGAGGGCGCAGGCGGTAGGGGCGATATCTCGGAGGTCCCCCTCTGCCAGCGCTGCCCCTGAGCCCTCGCCGTACGCGAGCAGGAGCGGCACTCGCTGCAGGGTGTGGCTCGTGAGCGGCGAACCATCAGCGGCGCACATCTCCTCAGCATTGCCATGGTCGCCCGTAATCATCAGGGCCACGCCAGCCGCTGCAGCCGCTGCTGCGATCGCGCCAATGGCGCGGTCAGCGGCCTCACAAGCGCGCACCGTGGCGGCAAAATCGCCCGTATGTCCGACCATATCGGGGTTGGCGAGGTTGGCCACAATCAGCCCCTCGTCTCCATGCTCGAGTGCGGCGACAACCGCCGCCGCGATCGCCGCTGACTGCATCTCGGGTGCCAGGTCGTAGGTGGCGACGCGGTCGCTCGGTACGAGCATGCGCCGCTCACCCGAGAACGCCTCTTCGATGCCGCCATTCAGGAAGTAGGTCACATGCGCGTACTTCTCTGTCTCTGCAACGTGCAGCTGGCGCATGCCCGCGGCGGCAACGAGCCCGGCGAGTGATGGCACAACAGAGGGCCCGAAGATTGGCTGCACGAGCGCGAGCCCCTCTCCCTCTCCGTAGGAGGTCATCCCCCAGCAACGCACTGGAAGAGTGGCGGGACGAGCAAGTTCAGACAACTCTGGTGCGGCTAGGGCACGAACGAGTTGTCGCGCTCGATCGGCGCGGAAATTTGCATGGATCACCACGTCGGAGGGGGCGAATCGAATCGCTGCTGCGTCGCGCAGCGCCACCCTCGTCGGTAGGACGAACTCATCGCTCTCACCGCGCGCGTACGCCTCCTCGAGGGCGAGCTCTGCGCTGGCCGCAAGGCGATCGCCGTCAAGAACGATGGCCTCGAGTGCGGCGGTCGTACGCTCCCAACGCGCGTCACGATCCATGCCGTAGTAGCGCCCCCCAATGGTCGCAATCTGTGCGGATGGCGCCGCCTGGCTCATGCGCTGTTGGAACGAGGTGAGGGCTGCCGCGGCCGAACGGGGTGGCGTATCGCGACCATCAAGGAGGAGGTGCACGAGAATTCGCGGGATGCCGGCCTCGTGAGCGGCGCGCAGCACCTCGATTGCATGGCGATCGTTGGCATGCACGCCGCCGCCGCCAAGGAGCGTAATTAGATGCAGGCCGCTCTCTTGCGCTGCGCTCAGTGCGCTGCGCAGGCCGGCCATCTGTGCAAATGAGCCGTCGGCAATCGCCGCATCGATGCGCGGAAGGTCTTGCGGTACGCACTGTCCGCTCCCGATGTTCAGGTGGCCGACCTCGCTGTTCCCCATCTGGCCAGCAGGAAGTCCAACCGCCTCGCCGCTCGCGCCGAGTGTCGTATGCGGGTGCTGTGCGCAGAGCGCACGCCAGTTCGGCATGGATGCGGCAGAGATGGCATCACATGCGCCGCCGTCGCCGACGCCAAACCCGTCAACGATGATCAGTGCAAGACGACGCGTGGCGCCCGGCATCACGCAGGTTCCGTCGCGGCCAGCGCGGCACGCACGATGGCAACGAAGCGATCGGCGTGAAGGGAGGCGCCGCCCACGAGGAGGCCATCAAGAGCGGTGCGCCGTGTCGGTGTACCGAACCATGTTGGCGCTGAAGCGGCGTCGACGGAGCCTCCATAAAGCACGGGGAGCTCCTCGCGATGTAGTGCGCTCCGTAGGCCACTGGCGATCGCTTCAGCAATCTCCACTGAGGCCGGGTTGCCAGTGCCAATCGCCCAGACGGGTTCGTAGGCAGCGACTAGGCCCGCAGCGAAGAGTTGCGCGGCGCTGCACCCGGTGCGCTCCGCGGCAGCAAAGGCCGCTGCACATTGGGCTTGCACATAGTCGACACGCGCTGCGATCTCCGCCTTCGGGAGGTCATCGCCGAGGCAGAGCACAGGTGTGAGGCCTGCCGCGACCACTCGTGCGAGCTTCCCACCAACGACCTCGTCGCTCTCGCCGTGATCCCGACGGCGCTCCGAGTGGCCGACGATAACGGCAGGGGCGATCCCGACGAGATGAACTGCGGGGATCTCGCCCGTGAATGCCCCGGCGCTGCTGAGCGAGGAGTCCTGTGCGGCGACCTCTATTCCGGCCTGGGGGTACTCCCGTCGGAGCAACGAGGCGACAGGGACGAGTCCGAGCGCACTCGGTGCAAGAAGTACTCGCAAGCCCGAGGGGCTCCCCGTGGCCTGCAGTGCGCCCCCTACCCCTTCGGCAATCTCCTTGGCGAGCGCGACCTCTTCGCTCGGCGGAAGGTTCGCCTTCCAGTTCGCAATGATCGTGATCTGCCGGCTGCTCATGCGTGAATCATCGCAGAGGTTGCCCCGCTGAGTGGCGGCCTACCTGTGCCGCACTGACACGACGCTCAATCTCGGCGAGTGCACGCTGCACCGTGGAACGCGCTAGATCAAGGTCGGCGGCAAGCTCGGCAAGGGTTGCGTCGGGGGCTGCCGATCGAGCGCGGGCGACACGTGCGTGCAGACCGTCAGCCTGCAGAAGCTCCTCCTCTAACGCCACGGTACAGGCTCGCGCCTGCCGTATCCCAGCATGCACCGCACGCGTGAGGTTTGCGGTCTCAGCATTCACGCTGCGATTCAAGCTTCCACGAACCTCTCGGCCGATGCCACGGGCCTCCATCTCGGCCACTGCGGCAGTTGCACCGAGCCGCCGCAACAGATCAATGAGCACATCGCGGCCCTTCCATACGAGCAGTCCCTTGCCACGTCGCTCGCGGCGATGTCCGCCAAGCTGATCTAGCTCTGTCAGTCGAGCCAGATGCGTCGCCTCTGCAGCAGAGACGTTGATCTCAAGGTGCACACTCCCTGAAGCGAGTGAGAGTGATCCCCTCGCAAGGAGCCGACCGCGCAGCAGTGCGAGTCGACAGTGCTGCGCCGATCGTGCAGAGCCCAAGTCGGCGGCGCAACCTTCGGCCTGGTTCCGTGGCGATCCTACCCAGGCCCTCGCCGCTCCGCGCTGAGAGAGCTCCGTGCCGAGCTCGTGCACCGCTCGTGCCAGGGAGACATCGACGCGACGGCCTGAATCGCCAAGTGCGGCGAGCTCCGCCTGAATGCAGCAGGTTCGCGCTGGTCGGATTGCCGCGAGCTCATGACGGATTGAGGCGACGAGGTCCGCCTCTCCCCGACTCATCGTGTGCGTCGAGGCTCGCGCAGTGGGAGGCGTAAGAGCGCGCGAGAGAGGAGGTTCGGCTCATGCAGGTGCGGCGTTCGCCGGGAGGCAATATCGCGAACGAAGAGTGGTGGACGCTTACGACCCTCCGCATCGGTGGTGTGGTGCAGCGTTGGCGCGATTGGCACGCCGCCGACCGCTCCAGCGCGGCGCGAGCTTGCAGAGGTGGCGAGGATGCCGTCAATGAGGCCCGACGCTCCATGCGCCTCGAGTGCTGCAAGATGGGCATCAAGATCCATCCCCTCGGTCTCCCCCTCTTGCTCGTCAACGTTCGCGACCCACACCAGCGGCGCGCGCCGTGCCTGTAGCGCTGCAAGAATTTCTGGAACGAGCAGATGTGGGATCACGCTGGTGTAGAGGGAGCCTGGGCCGAGCACGATCAGGTCGGCCTGCTGAATCGCAGTAATCGCTGACGGAGTTGCTCGCGCCCCTTCAGGTGTAATGCGCATGCGGTCAATGTGGCGTGTGCGCGCCAGTTGGGCCTGGCCGCGCACGGTTGCGCCGTCCGTCGTGGTGCCGATTAGCTCCAGCGCAACAGTTGTTCCGGGGATCACCTCTCCCCGAACATTAAGAATGCGATGCACGCGCGCAACGCCACGCTCAAGGTCTCCCCCCTCTTGATGGATCGCAGCGGCGAGCAAGAGATTGCCAATGGCGTGCCCGCGTGCTGCGCCAGGCTCAGCTGGGAGTCGAAAGCGCAGAAGATCGGCCGCTGTCGACTCCGAGTCCGAGAGGGCGACGAGGCAGTTCCGCAGGTCGCCCACGGGCGGAATCCCGAGTTGCTCCCTCAGCATCCCTGACGATCCGCCGTCATCCCCCATCGAAACGATCGCGGTGAGATGCGCGGTCTCAAGCTTCAGGCCACGAAGAGCAGTCCCCAGCCCCGTTCCGCCACCGAGCACCACCACGCGACGTCCACGCGCCAGCCGACGACGGCGCTCGAGGAGCTCAAGGAGGGAGACCCCCGGTCGATCTGTGCGGTACGGCAGGATCGCCGCCCGTGCCAGCCCGCCCAGCCCAACCCCCACCAGAAGCAGCCCAAAGCCAGCCGCAACGGCGGCGCGAACCATCGGATCGAGATCGCGCAGGGCGACCGCTTCAGCGATTTGGACGAGTGGATCCGGTAGCTGCGCCCCTGTGGCGAGTGCGCGGATCCCGCTCAGGGCACCGAGCGCAATCGTCCCCGCACCGAGAAAGGCCAAGAGCAGCCAGCGCTTTACCCCGAGACCAGGCTTCAGCCAGCCGACTTGACTCACCGCTTAGGTGCGCTCCACATCGCGGTGGTGAACATGGACCGTGTGCGCTCCAGCCTGCGCCCGCAGTTTCGTAGCCAACGACTCGCTGATCGCCACTGAACGGTGGCGGCCGCCCGTGCAGCCGATCGCGATGCTCAGACGACCACGACCATCGCCAAGGTAGGTCTTGAGGGTGGCAACGGCGAACGCCGCGATTGCCGCCTCAATTGAAGCCCCGACCGGATCGTTCAGCACGTACGCGGCGACCTCGCCGTCACGACCATCCTTCGGCCGCAACTCTGGGACCCAGTGCGGATTCGCCGCCGATCGCACGTCGAAGAGCAGATCTGAATCAAGAGGGATCCCGTGCTTGTAGCCGAAACTGGTGAGGTGAATAGAGATCGAGGCGTCGCCACCTAAGGCCTCTTGTACCAGCCGATCGCGCAACTCGCGGGCCGAGAGGTCGCTCGTATCAATCACGGCATCGGAAATCTCGCGTGAAGCGCTGAGCAGGTCCCTCTCCGCTCGGATGGCCCCAGCAACGTCACTCGGCGCATCAATTGGCCCACCGAGTGGATGGCGGTGCCGCGTCTCACTAAATCGACGAATGAGCACATCGTCGCGTGAATCAAGGTAGATCACACGACTCTCGAGTCCAATTGCTGCGCTCGCACTTCGGACCGCATCAATAGTGGAACGCGGATCACCATCACGGGCATCAATCACGAGGCAGAGGCGCGCGAACCGCTCGGGCTGGAGTCGAATCTTCTCAAGAAGCGCGGGGATTAAATCATTCGGCATATTGTCAATCGTGCGGAATCCGACATCTTCTAGAGACTTCGTTGCGGTGCTCTTCCCCGCACCCGACAGCCCCGTAAGCAACACGATCTTGTGCGGCACGGCAGCGGTCACCACTAGCGCCCCCCTGCCCGAACGAGCCAGATTGAGAGCTGGTAGAGGAGGTAGAGAACCACCCCAAGTACGATCGGGCTGATCAGATCTGTTCCCGGCGTGGCAAACGCGCCGACAATAACGGCGAGGACCAGCGCGTTTCTTCGCCAGCGCCGGAGCTTGGCTGACGTAACGACCCCAACGCGCGAGAGGAAGACGAGAAGGATCGGATACTCCGTCGCTAGCCCGAACACGAGCATGAGTGAGCCGACAAATCCGAAGTAGCGATCAGCGGCAATCAGTGGAGTGAGATCGTCGGTAGCAAAGGAGAGGAGGAAGCTCACCGCAAACGGCAAGACAACCCAGGCAACTGCAACGCCAACGACAAAGAGGAGCAGCGCGAGCGGAATCCAGGGCCGCGCCGCACGACGCTCCGAGTCTGTAAGGCCTGGCCGAATAAACGCCCATGCCTGCCAGAGCCAGATCGGCATCGCCAGCGCCATGCCCCCGATGAGGCTGAGTTGCATGCGAATCCCGAACGCGTCGCCGATGCCGACGAAGTAGAGAGGGGTGCCGCCGAGTGGTGTGCGCAGGAGTGCAATGAGGGCATCGCACCAGGCGAAGGTGAAGATTGCACCGACGACAACGGCGACAAGGGCGATGCCGACACGGCGACGGAGCTCCTTGAGATGGTCGAGGAGCGGCGCAGGTGCGTCGCTTAACTCACGGGAGCGGGGCATGATCGGCTCGAACCGACGTTACGCCTTTCGCTTGGAGCGTGACGCTACGACGCGCTTTGTCGCCTTCTTGGCACGTGGCTTGGCTGGCGCCGAGGAGGTTCCGGACGTTGCGTCCTTGAATTCGCGGAAGGAGTTACCCACGGCCTTCCCAATCTCTGGGAGTTTCCCTGGCCCGAAGACCAAGAGCACGACGGCGAGGATCAGGATCAGTTCTGGGAATCCGACGTTTGGCATATGAAACCTCCTCGTAGTGGGCTGGCGCCCTTAGGGGGCGAGTATAGCGAGGCGACGCCCCCACTCCGCCGCTGCGGCGCCCAGCGCCTCTGCCACCCGTTCGTCGGCCGCTCCAGCGTCGCTGATCCCGCGCCCCACATTCACGAGCAGCCCCCTCCCGACCACCCGGCTCCCAGGGGCGGCCGTAGCGCCGCCATCGGCGGTCACTGCACTAGCCGCACCCCCCTGCGCCCCTACCCCAGGGACGAGAAAGGGGAGACCGGGGGCCGCCGCTCGGACCTGGCGGAGCGCCGCGGCATCGGTAGCACCGACGACTAGGCCGATGCGTCCAGCCAGCCCCTCTGCACGACGCCCCGCGAGTCGCGCGACTCGCTCAGCAAGCGTCTCCTCTGGCTCCTCCGCGCTGGCACCAACCCGAAGGTTCTGCAGCTCACCCGATTCGGGATTTGATGTGCGACAGAGGAGGTAGGTGAACTTGTCTGTGCGGTTGAGAAAGGGGGCCAAGGCACCGATGCCGAGATACGGATTCGCCGTCACAGCATCAGCGCCGAGCACGTCGAAGAGGGCAACACCTTGGGCGGTTACCGTCGCCCCAATGTCACCACGCTTTGCATCGACGATGAGCGGAATCTCCGCTGGAATCTGCCGACGCACGTGCTCGGCCAGTCGCATCCCCTCGCTGCCGAGCGCCTCAAAATAGGCAAGGTTCATCTTGAATGCGGCGGCATGTGGGGCGGTCGCAGCAATGAGCGTGTCAATCCACCGCTCGATACCGGCATGCGATTCGCGAAATGTCACGGGGAGTGCTGAGGGGACCGGATCAATGCCGACACAGAGGAGCGAGCCCACTCGAGCGGTGGATGCGCCGAGTAGGTCCAGATATTTACTCATGGCGCTGGGCTCACCGTCACTGGCGCCGTATTCAAGCTCCCCCACGCCGGCCGCACATTTGGATCAACTGGGTCGCGGAGGGGGCTCAGGATCACTGGCGGATTTGGGATGCCAGATGGCGCAACGCTAAATGAGGCGAGATTGAGACTCGCTAGGCTCCCGTTTGCAGAGAGGTAGGCGAGTTGCGCGCCGTCCGGTGACCAGGCTGGGGCCCACGACTTACCGGTGCGCGTGATCTCAAGCACGACCTCACCAGTGGCTGCGTTCATGATCACCACATCCGTGCCACGTGCAGAAATGCGCGTTACAGCGATCCATCGGCCATCGGGACTGATCGCTGGCTGCACCAGCCCCTTCTCACCGACTCGTGTCGTGCTCTTCTTGGCGATGTTGTAGCGAATAATTCGCGACGACGAGGTGCCTTCCGAGAGACCGTTCTGCACGTAGTAGATGGCGCTGCCATCGGGACTCCAGACGGGGTCCTGGTGACCGAACGGTGCGATGTGCGGAAGTGGCGGGGTTGAGATGGCGGAGCCATCACCGCTCAGGATGCGAACGACCACATCGGTGCCGATGTCGCGGCCACGGTAATCCGTTGCGACGGCGATGCGACCATCACTGGCAAGGGCTGGACCGTACATGAAACCGGACCAGTTGAGCGCAGGTCGCGATCCGAGGATCAGACCATCAAAGATCACCTCTTCACCGCCGCCATATGCCGAGAGGCGGAGAAGGGTGGGAACGCTCATCTCATATTTCTGCACGCTGCCGCTCCCGAGAAGGCGGCCGCCAGTCTCTGTGCGGTGTCGGACGGCATAGAGCCAGACGCCGTCGGTGCTCCAGGCGAGGTCGGAATCGGTGGTCGCGGTGGTCAGCTGACGTAGTCCAGCTCCGCTCACGCTCCAGATCGAGCCGCCACGTCCGAAGGCAATCGTTCCGACAACCGTGACGCCCTCTGTCACCTCAGGCCCGCTATTGGGGTTACCTGAGGGGGCGGGGGTACTCAGCGATAGGCCGACGAGGCTCCCCGCTGCGAGCAGCACGAGCAGGAGGGCCGCAATGATCGGGGCTGGGCTGAACGATCGACGCTGGGCACCATCTCTGCTCATCAGGTCGCGATTCGTTGGAGGCTTTGCGCCATGGAATGGCTGTGGTGCAGCTCGGCCTGTGCGTGGCAGTGGTCGAAGCGATCGTTTCTCACTCATGCGCTCTCCCCCAGCACGGCGGGCCGAAAATCTACAACGTGCACCTCAATCCGTGCCGAACCACGATAGGTCCGTTGGGCTGTTCGTACGACAAGATCGATAGAGCTCCCCGCAAGCTGGTCGGCATCAGGCCGACCGAATGCCATCGCCTCGACTGCAAGGCCGTCCAGCGAGAGCGTCAGCCGTGCGTGGCGGCCATCCCCCACCAGGCGCACCGCGGTGAGTGGAATGTCACGCAGGAGGAAGGTGGGCTCCGGGTTCCCCATCCCTGTTGGCGCGAGGTGATCCGCGAGCGCGGCAAGGTCGATTGGGGTGCGACTGCCGATGGGCGCCGCGAGGTCAACGGCCAGCTCTGGCGTGCGCGCCTGCGCCTGCCCTGCGCAGGTGGCACTGAGCCGAGGGAGCAGGCTCCCCCATACGTCGGGCACAAACGAACAGCCGCCGGCACCATCGTGTCCACCGTGGCGAATCAGGGCGTCGCTCGCCTCTTGCAGTGCCGCGGAAACAGCGAAGCCCTTCGGCGCGCGCACCGAGGCACGCAGCGGTGCCCCACTCCCATCATCGTGCGCCACAAGTGCCGGCCGCCCCGTCTCTTCGCTGAGACGACCAGCGATCAAACCGATAAGCCCAACCGACCATGGGCCACGCACCGCGACGAGCCCATCTCCGAGAAAGGCACGAGCCTCATCGCGTTCCGATCCCGGTGCGAGTCCGAGGAGTGCTCGCGCCTCGTCAATCGCAACCTTCGTCAACTCTTTTCGTTCGAGGTTAATCCCTTCTAGGAGCGCCGCTAGTTCAGCAGCCTCGGCGGGATCATCAGTCGTGAGTAGCGCCAGAGCTGGAGCGGCGTCGCCGATGCGCCCGGCGGCATTGATGCGTGGCGAAATCGTAAAGCCGGAAACCTCTGCGCGATAGGGTGGCTCTGCGCCGGCCGCACGAAGGAGCGCTGCGATCCCGACAGGCATCGTGCCAGCACCATTCATCACCTTCAACGCGGAACGCACAATAACTCTGAACTCATTGGCCAACGGGACCATGTCCGCGATGCCGCCAACCATGGCGAGCACGGAGAGCTCTGCCAAGAGCTCACGGCGTTGTGGGTGATCGGCAAGTACTCCTTGAGCAATCTTGAAGGCGAGCCCACTCCCGGCCAAATGTGGGAACGGATAGATTGAATCAGGTCGATTTGGATTCACCAACCAGGCCGCCTGCGCCGGCTCAGGCGGCACAGCGTGGTGATCGATGATGCCAACGAGAATCCCTGCCTCCAACGCCTCGGCCACGCGTGCAAGATCGGCGGTTCCGCAGTCGACTGCAAGGATCAGCTCAACGCCATCTTCGAGTGCGGCGGCGATCGCCCCCTCAGGGATGCCGTGGCCATCGCCGTCACGTTGCGGGATGTAGCCCTCGGCGATTGCACCAATAGCGCGAAGTGCTCGAATTATGATCGCCGCCCCAGTGATTCCGTCAGCATCAAAGTCGCCAACTACAAGAACGGGCTCCCCCTCTGCGCCGGCGGCACGGAGGCGCGCGATGAGGCCGGTCGCATCAGGGAGGAGGTGCGGATCGTGCAGGGTGCGATCGTTGCGGTCGAGGAATTGGCGCGCGCGGTTCGGATCGGCCAAGCCGCGACTATGCAGGAGTGTCGCGAGCGAAAGATGCAGGTTCTTGGGGATCAGCAGGTCTGCGAAGAGTTGCAAGAGCTCTGGGCTCGCCTGCAGCTCACCGTCGGCGGCAGGATGAAGGATTGCGACCGGCTCCAGGCGCCAGGCCCGCGCTGGCACCCTACGCCGTGCGGGTTCGAGCCGCTGCCGCCTTGCGCGCCTGAGCGCGCTCCTCCCACCAAACTAGAAGTGGGCTGGCGTTAAAGATCGACGAGTAGGTGCCCGAGAGGATGCCGATAAACAGGGCGAGCACAAAGGTGCGAATCGATCCCCCGGCGAAGACGAGCAGGGTGAGGAGAGTGATCAGCACGGTCGCCGTGGTGTTGAACGAGCGACCCAGCGTCTGCACGATCGAGTGGTTGACGATATCGCCGAATGGGGCGCCAGCATGGCGCACCAGGTTCTCGCGGATGCGGTCGAACACCACAATCGTGTCGTGCACCGAGAAGCCGATGATCGTGAGCATGGCGGTTACAAAGAGGGCATCAATCTCAATCCCCGCAACGGTGCCCGCGATGGCGAAGAAGCCGATCGTCACGATGACGTCGTGAAGGAGTGCCGTGAGGGCCGCCAAGCCGAACCGAAGGTTACGGAAGCGGTAGGTCATCCAGAGCAGGATGCCGATCGAGCCAAGCACCACGAGAAGGAGCGCCTGCTGCGTGAGGTCCTGGCTGATGACGGGGCCCACGGTGGAGACTGAACCCTCTTGCGCGATTGGCCCAACAGCTGCGACGACCGCCTCGCGAATCGCCTGGAGCTCTGCCCCAGCATTTTCAATCTGATCTTGGCCAGCCTGTAGGTCGAGTGGCTTCGTGCGCACGATCAGGAAGCCGGTCCCAGCCTCGGTGACCGTCGCCTCTTCGTGGCCGGCGCTGGCGACCGCCGCCTGCACCACCAGCGGATCGGCTGGACTCTCTGGCCGGAACTCCCAAATCGTGCCACCCGTGTAGTCGATGGAGAACTTCAGGCCAATCGAGCCGCCCGAGAGGGGGGTCGCCAACGTAAAGAGCAGGCCTGGAACAGTGATGAGCAGCGAGAAGAGGAAGAACCAGCGCTTGCGCGCAATGATCTTATCCATTGATAGCCCCCCGATCGAGTGCGTCAAGGTCACCCTTCGCGACTCCATAGAGGTACGGCGAGGAGAAGCTCTTCCGCGCGATCACGGCGCGCAGAATCAGACGCGTCACGGTTACGGCGGTGAAGAGCGAGCAGAGCACGCCGATGATGAGCACCAGCGCGAAGCCCTTAATCGTTGACGAGCCGAAGTAGAAGAGGATGAACGCCGTGATCAGGCTGGAGACGTTCGAGTCGAGGATGGAGTTCCAGGCTCGGCTAAATCCAGCTTCGACGGCAGGGACGATCCCCTTCCCGATCCGCAACTCCTCTTTGGTGCGCTCAAAGATCAAGATGTTCGCATCCACCGCCATACCGATGGAGAGCACGAAGCCAGCGATGCCAGCAAGGGTCAGCGTGACGGGGACGAGTCGGAAGATCGCCAAGACGATGATCACGTAGAAGATCAAGGCGACGTTAGCGACGGCACCAGCTACGCGGTAGTGCAAGAGCATGAAGAGGAAGACGAGCAAGATCCCGACGGCGCCGGCGAAGAGCGCTTGGCCGAGGAAGGACGCGCCGAGGGTCGCCTTCACGTCGGTGACACCAATCTCTGCAATCGGGAATGGGAGGGAGCCGAACTTTAAGATCGTGACAAGATTTGCCGCATCGTCCGCTGCGAAGCCGCTCGCGCCAGGACCCGAGATCTGCGCCTCGCCGCCGGTGATCGCGCTCTGAATGTACGGAGCCGACTTCACGGCACCGTCCAGAACGATTGCAAAGTAGGAGCCGATGTTCGCCTTTGTCCAGGTGGCAAAGAGGTCCGCACCCTCAGCCTTCAGTTTGAATGAGACGACGCGCCTTCCCGAAGAGTCGATCTGCACGGCCGATGAGTCAATCTGATCGCCCGAGAAGAGCGCCTTCAGGGTTGTGTCGCTGAGCGTTTCGCCCTCGTTAGGTACCGGCTTTACCCCTTCGTGAGGCTGGCCTGTTGCGGCGTCAAAATAGCCGTAGGCCTCACGCGGGAGTGGCACAAGGTCGAGGCGACCGGTTGTGCCGAGGAGGGCGCGAATAGAATCGGGATTGGTGACACCAGGCAGCTCGACCACAATGCGGTCGGTCCCCTGCGTCTGCACGAGCGGCTCTGAGACACCGGTGCTGTTGACGCGACGCTCAATGATGTCGCGGATGGTGGCGAGATCCGCAGCGGTAGCGCTGATGCCGTCGACTGGCTGCACCTGATACTCGACGCGTAGCCCGCCGCGTAGGTCGAGGCCAAGCTTGGTCTCAATCGGGCGCGTGCCACCCGCTGTGCCGCTCGCAGGGAGGCTGAGATTTGGGAGTAGGTCAATAGCCAGCGCCAGAAGGGCTGTAGCCAGGATCAGGTACGGGGTGAACTTACGCATTGCAGAGAATCCTAGCAGGGGGGCGCGTCAGCCCCGTTCAGCCGCGATCTGCGCCGAGGGCCGTCAGGATCCGTGCGGCAAGGGCATCATCTACCCCTGCGACCTCGGTGAGAGCCTCAACGGGGGCGGCGGCGATCCCCGCCGCTGATCCGAACCGGCGCAGGAGCGCCTTTCGCTTCGTTGGGCCGAGCCCACGGATGCCGTCAAGCCGGCTCGCCGTCGCCGCCCGACTGCGCAGCGTGCGGTGATAGCCGATCGCAAACCGATGTGCCTCATCGCGAAGCCGTTGCAGAAGGCGCAGCCCAGGATCGGTGGCGGGCAGAAGAATCGGCGCGGAGGCGTCGCGCGGCCAGAGCTCTTCGCGCTCCTTGGCAATGCCGACGAGAGGGATTGTTAAACCTGCGGCATCCAGGACGGCGGCGGCGGCAGAGACCTGCCCGCGACCACCATCGATGACGAGAAGGTCGGGCAGGCTCCAAGCGCGTGACTCAGCCTCACCACTCCGTTGGGTCCCATCCGCCACGGATCGGGCGAAGCGACGCGTGAGCGCTTCCGCGTGTGCCGCGAAGTCATCCTGCCCAGTCACCCCCTTAATACGGAAGCGGCGGTACTCCTTCGGCGCCAACTGACCCTCTTGCGCAACGGTCAGCGACGAGACGGTGAATGCCCCCTGAATAGTGCTCACATCGACGCACTCAATGCGCGCCGGTGATGCATCGAGGTTGAGTGCGACGGCGAGCGCTGAGAGCGCCGCGTCGGCACGCTCACGATCCGCGTCCTCTTCGGCCTCGCGACGAATGAGCCACTCCTCTGCGTTGCGTTCGGCCAGTCGCAGAATCCGCGCCCGATCACCACGCTGCGGCACGCGCATCTCAACACGACCCTCGCGACGCGCCGAGAGGAACTCAAGGATCTCCGGGTCACTCAGCTCTGCAGCAGTCGCAATTGAGGGTGGGATCTCGCCTGCACGTGCGTAATAGCTCGCGGCAAAGCCTGCGAGGAGCTCTGCGTCACCTGAATCCCCAGCCTCCACACGATGCACATCGCGTCCCACTAGCGCCGAGTCACGAATCTGGAAACAGGCGATGGCAATGTGGCGTCCGTGACGAGCGATCCCCAGAACATCCTCATCGGCTCGCCCTGAGGTCGGCACCTTCTGTTCGTCAAATGTTGTCTCCAGGGAGAGCACCGCATCGCGGATACGCGCGGCGTCTTCAAACGCTTCGCGCTCGGCGGCGGACTCCATGCGCGTGGTGAGCATCGCGATGGCGGCGCGGGAGCGACCACCGAGGAAGAGTTGCACCCCGTCAATCTCACGCTGGTAGTCGGCCAGCGGGATGTTGCCGAGGCAGGGGCCCTGGCAGCGCTTCAAGTCATAGAGGAGACAGGGACGCTCTAGTGCGCGCTCCATCGGCTTGATTGAGATCTCGCAGGTGCGAAATTGAAAGAGGCGCTTGATCGCCTCCATGGCAGCATTCACCGAACCGGGTGTGGTGTACGGACCGAAGTAGCGTGAGCCATCGCGCACGAGGCGTCGGGTGCGCTCCACGCGCGGGTACGGATCTGCCGTAACGCGAATGTAGGGGTAGCTCCGATCATCACGAAGACGGATGTTGTACTTGGGGAGATGCCGCCGCACGAGTGTTGCCTCAAGGAGGAGTGCCTCCTTCGTGGAGTCGGTGACTGTCCAGTCGAGTGTGGCAACCTCCGCAATCGCGTCGCGAATGCGGTGCGCGCCAGGCTCACCACCCGCCTGCCAGTAGCTGCGAACACGCTGGGTAAGGTGTGTCGCCTTGCCGACGTAGATGATCTTTCCGGCACTATCCGAGAAGAGGTAGACGCCAGGCGCATCGGGGAGCACCTTGAGCGCCGCCGCGATGACGTCAGGAACGCTTGGCGCCGGGAGCCGCTCAGGCGCCATCACGCGCCCCTGTGCGACCGCGAAGTGCCTCTCGGCGATTCAGGATGCGCAGAATCTCGTCGAGCGCTTCGCGGAGCTTGATCACCGCCTCACCAGAGGCGATATCGGCAAGGCCATCCCCTGGCCCAAGGGCGGCGCGTACGGCGACAACGCCTTTGCGCAGGGCTGCTCCGTGGGCGTCACGGAGCTGCGTCGTCCAGGCGCGGTATGGCAGGAACCTTGCGCGAGCACGCTCGTCCACTAGTTCATCAAGGATGCGCTCAAGGAGCTGTGCCGCGCGAAGCCCGGCCTGATCGAGTGAGGGATCGGCGTGTCGAGGGAGCTGCGGCTCAGCCATCGCTACTCCAGCGAGTGGATCGGCTCGCCCTTCAGCGCAAGGGCGAGATAGCGACCGGTATGGCTGCGCTTCACCTTTACAACCTGCTCAGGCGTCCCCTCTGCGATGAGTTCGCCACCGCGGCTTCCGCCGTCGGGTCCAAGATCGATCACCCAGTCCGCCGTCTTGATCACATCAAGGTTGTGCTCGATCACGATGACGCTGTTGCCGCCATCAACAAGTCGATGCAGAACATGCAGCAGGCGATCGACATCGGCGAAGTGCAGCCCCGTGGTTGGCTCGTCGAGGATGTACATCGTGCGGCCGGTTGAGCGACGGGCCAGCTCAGTGGCGAGCTTGACCCGCTGCGCCTCGCCGCCCGAGAGCGTCGTTGCCGACTGCCCGAGGCGGAGATAGCCGAGGCCCACCTCGCTCAGCGTCTTGAGGCGATTACGAATCGCTGGCACTGCGGAGAAGCGCTCGAGGGCATCCTCCACCTGCAGCTCCAGCACATCGGCGATCGTCATCCCCTTCCAGGTCACCTCGAGCGCCTCGCGGTTGTAGCGCTTCCCCTGGCACGTTTCGCAGGGCACGTACACGTCGGGGAGGAACTGCATCTCAATCAGCAAGATGCCGTCGCCAGAACAGGTCTCGCAGCGGCCACCCTTGACGTTGAAGGAGAAGCGGCCGGCCGCATAGCCGCGGAGGCGTGCCTCTTGCGTGGCGGCGAAGAGCTCGCGGATCGGCGTGAAGAGACCGACGTAGGTGGCTGGATTCGAGCGCGGCGTACGGCCGATTGGGCTCTGGTCAATCTCAATCACCTTGTCGATCTCGTCGAGGCCCGTGATGCGGTCGTGCGCCCCTGGTCGCTCTTTCGCGCCGTGCAACCTGCGCGCGAGCGCCTTCTGCAGGATGTCGGTGACGAGGGTGCTCTTGCCGCTCCCCGAGACGCCCGTCACGGCAACAAATTCGCCGAGCGGGAAGGCGACGTCGATCTCGCGCAGGTTGTGCTCCCGCGCCCCCTTGACCGTGATCGCCTTGCCACTCCCCTTGCGGCGCGTCTTCGGCACCGCCACCGAGCGGTCACCACGAAGGTAGGCGCCAGTAATGGAGTCCTTTGCTTCAAGGAGCTCCTTGAATGTGCCGTTCGAAATCAAGCGACCGCCATGTTCGCCTGCGCCGGGTCCAATATCTACGACCCAGTCGGCGGTACGAATCGTCTCTTCGTCATGCTCAACCACCAGCACCGTATTGCCGAGGTCGCGCAGCCGAATTAGCGTGGCGATGAGGCGCGCGTTGTCGCGCTGATGCAAGCCGATCGATGGCTCATCAAGGATGTAGAGGACCCCGACCAACCGTGACCCGATCTGCGTTGCCAGGCGGATGCGCTGTGCCTCGCCACCCGAGAGCGTGGTAGCAGAGCGATCGACGGTGAGGTAGTCGAGGCCAACGTCGACGAGGAAGCCGGCGCGCTCACTGATCTCCTTAATCACCGCCTTGGCAATCGTGCGTTCACGCTCACCAAGTGCCGTGGAGAGGGTGTTGATCCACGGCACCAGTTCGCCGATCGGCATGGAGGCCACCTCAGCGATGTTGCGTCCGTCCACGCGCACGGCGAGGATTTCGGGCTTCAGGCGGCGACCCTTGCAGTCGGGGCAGGGCCTACTCACCATGTAGCGCTCAATCTCTACGCGCACCAACTCTGATTCCGTCTCTTTGTGGCGGCGCTCAAGGTTCGCGATGATCCCCTCGAAGGCAGCCTTATAGGTGTTGCTGTAACTCGAGTTCTCATAGGTGACCGTGTAGCGGTCCTCGCGCTCGGCGTGCAGCAGGTAATCAAGTGCGCCCTTAGGGAGATCGCCCAGTGGTGTCTTCGGATTCCACTTGTTCGCCTTCATCGCCGCGGTGACCACCTTTAAGTACCAGCTCCCCTCCGGCGAACGGGACCACGGAATCAAACCACCGTTGAGCACCGACTTCTCGGGATCAATCACACGCTCCTCGTCGACCTCGAGGCGGAAGCCGAGTCCGGTACAGGTTTCGCAGGCGCCATGCGGGGAGTTAAAGCTGAACGAACGCGGCTGCAGGTCATCGATCACCGTACCGTCGTAGGCGCAGCCGAGCTTCTCGCTGAAGAGTCGCTCTTCAAAGGCTGGCTTCTCCTTCTCGGCTGGGGCGGGGGCAACAACGGCAAGTCCCTCTCCCAGTTTGATCGCCGTCTCTACAGAGTCGGCGAGCCGGCTGCGATCAGGGATCGGCAGAGGCTTCCCCTTCTCATCGACGGGATGCTGGACAACAAAGCGATCGACGATGACTTCAATGGAGTGGCGCTTCTTCTTGTCGAGCTTCGGCAGATCATCGGCACTGAGGTCGTACTGGACGCCATCAACGCGCACGCGGCTGAATCCGGACTTTCGCGCCGCCTCATACATGCGCTCCCCCTCGCTCTTGCGATCGCGCAGGAGTGGGCCGAGCACCAGGATGCGCGTGCCGTCAGGGAGCTTGAGGATCTCTTCGACGATCTGGTCGAGTGAGACACGACTGATGGGACGGTCGCACTTTGGGCAGTGTGGGGTTCCGGCACGCGCGTAGAGGAGTCGAAAGTGGTCCCAAATCTCGGTGATCGTGCCGACGGTCGAACGCGGATTGCGCGACGACCCCTTCTGGTCAATAGAGATGGCTGGCGAGAGGCCATCAATGGAGTCAACGTCAGGCTTCTCCATCTGCCCGAGGAATTGGCGTGCGTAGGCGGAGAGGCTCTCGACGTAGCGGCGCTGACCTTCGGCGTAGATCGTGTCAAAGGCGAGGCTCGACTTACCCGAGCCAGAGATGCCGGTGACAACGACGAGCTGGTCCCGTGGAATGTCGAGGTCGATCCCCTTCAGGTTGTGCTCGCGAGCACCGCGAACGGAGATCTTGTTCTGTCCCACGACTACCCCCTTCGCTTCGGCCGCTCGCCACGGCGCTTGATCACATTCGGCGTCACGCTCGGATCCCAGGTGCGGCGACGTACGGGCGCCTCCGTCACTGGGGCCGAGCCCGCATCGGGGATCGTACCTGTCTCCTCCTCATGCTCGTCACGGAGCCCTGGGAGCCAGTCGGCGGCGGTATCGAGCGCCGGGGCGAGGAGTGTGCGGGCGGCGGCGCCGATCCCCTGCGCGGCTGTCTTTGCGGGACCAGTTCGGCGGCCTCCACCCTGTGCTTCGCGAGCCGCACGCTCTGCTGCGCGCTCAATCGCCGTCGCCGCATCCTCCTCGAGCACCGAGGTTCGGAGCATACGGATCTCATCGCGGATGGCCGCCGCGCGCTCAAACTCGAGTGCCTTGGAGGCGATCTGCATCTGCGCCTCGAGTTGCTTCACGAGCTTCTCGATCTCGCTGCGTCCAACCTCACTCAAGGCACCGCCGCGCTTCCCGCCGGCATAGGTGTCCGCCTTCTCGGCAACGCTCTTGAGCCGATCGTTTAAGTCACGGATCGGCTTCGAGATGGTGGTGGCGGTGATGCCGTGATCGATATTCCACTGCTCCTGGATCGCGCGTCGTCGATCCGTCTCAGAGATCGCCACCTTCATGGATTCGGTCATCTTGTCGGCGTAGAAGACCACCTCGCCACCCGTGTTGCGTGCCGCGCGTCCGACCGTTTGGATGAGCGCCCACGCTGAACGCAGGAAGCCCTCCTTGTCGGCATCCAGAATCGCCACCAGCGTCACCTCAGGAAGGTCAATCCCCTCGCGGAGCAGGTTGATCCCCACGATCACGTCGAAGACGCCGAGGCGCAGGTCGCGCAGGATCTCGATGCGCTCGAGCGTGTCGATCTCGCTATGGAGGTAGCGCACACGGATCCCCGCCTCTTCAAGGTACGACGAGAGCTCTTCGGCCATGCGTTTCGTGAGCGTCGTAACGATCACGCGCTCCTTCTTCTTCACGCGACCTTGGATACGCTCGAGGAGATCGTCGATCTGCCCCTTCGTCGGGAGCACGGTGATGTGCGGATCGACCACCCCTGTTGGGCGGATCAGCTGTTGCACCACCTTGTCTGCGCGCTCTCGTTCGTAGCTCCCTGGCGTCGCTGAAACGTAGATCGCCTGGCGCACGCTCGTCTCAAACTCCTCAAAGGTCAGTGGTCGATTGTCGAGCGCACTTGGGAGGCGGAAGCCGAAGTCGACGAGGATCTCTTTTCGGGAACGGTCATTCTTGTACATGCCTACGACCTGCGGGATGCTCATATGGCTCTCATCAACAACGAGAAGCCAATCGGCTGGGAAGTAGTCGAGCAGCGTCCATGGTCGGGAGCCAGGTTCGCGGCGCGAGAGGTGGCGCGAATAGTTCTCGATCCCTGAACAGAAGCCAACCTCGCGCATCATCTCCAAGTCAAAGGTGGTGCGCTGGCGCAGGCGTGCCGCCTCCAGGACCTTGCCGGTCGCCTCTAGCTCGCGACAACGCCCCTCCATCTCCACCTCAATGTCGCGAATCGCCTCGGAGAGCTTTGCCGCTGGCGTCACATAGTGGGTCGCCGGGTAGATGGTCATCTCGTTCCGCTCTGCAAGGATCTCCCCCGTCAGTGGATCCACTTCGGCGATTCGTTCTACCTCGTCACCGAAGAACTCCACACGCAGGATTGTCTCCTCGCCAGCGGGCTGTACCTCGAGCGTGTCGCCGCGCACACGGAACTTGGCGCGGCCGAGGGTGGCATCGTTGCGCTGGTACTGCAGGTCGACGAGGTGGCGCAGGATGGCATCGCGGCGATACTTCCCCGACTTGCGCACCTTAAGCACGGTTGCGCCGTAGTCCACCGGCGCGCCAAGACCGTAGATGCAGGAGACCGACGCCACGATGATCGTGTCGCGACGCTCAAAGAGCGCCTTGGTCGCGGCGTGTCGCAGCTGGTCAATCTCATCATTGCGACTGGAGTCTTTCTCGATGTAGGTATCTGAGCGCGGCAGGTAGGCCTCCGGTTGGTAGTAGTCGAAGTAGGAGACGAAGTATTCGACGGCGTTCTCGGGGAAGAACTCCTTCAATTCGGCATAGAGCTGCGCGGCGAGCGTCTTGTTGTGCGCAAGGACGAGTGTCGGCCGCTGTACCTGGTGAATCACGTTGGCGATGGTGAAGGTCTTCCCGGTCCCCGTTGCTCCGAGGAGGACCTGGTGATGGAGGCCGTCGGTGAGCCCTTGGACGAGCTCCGTGATGGCGGTTGGCTGGTCGCCCGTCGGGACGAAGTCGGAGCGCAAGGCGAAGGGGCGCCCCGCGGAGGGGACCAGTTCAGCCGTGGGTTCAGTCGATGGATTCACCCTGCAAGCATAGGCGGCGAAGCACGAGGCTCGCCGCACGCACGGTCTCAGGCAGCGGGTTACTCCCGTCAATCGGAGCCACCCCGATCCCCGCCATCTCCGCAGGGATCCCCGCCTGTGCGGCGTTGCGCACCTGGAACTCATCCACGCTGCCGCCACGGGTCACGAAGCGGTCGCGGCGGACTCCCTCGTCAGCCTGAAGGAAGAGAACGCCGTCGAGCTCCTCGGCAAGCCCAGAGCGCCCGAGCGCGATCGCCTCAACAAGCAAGAGGCGGACCCCCCGTGCCTGCGCATCTCGACTCGCCTCACTGATCGCTTGGCGTACGACCGGCCACTGCAACTCCTCAATGCGGGCCATCACGAACGGGTCGGCAAACGCCCGTGCCGCGAGGAGCTTGGTGTCGAGGCTCCCGTCAGCATGGCGCGCATCTGGCACGGCCGCGAGGATGGCGTCGCGAAGTGGCGCATCGGACGAACGTGCTGCGCGCAGGAGTGCATCCGCATCGACGTGCTCCACAGCGCCGCCAATAGCCTCCTGCAACTCATCGCTCGCGACAAGCGCTGCGGCGAGACTGCTCTTCCCTGACGCGATGAGCCCACCGAGGCCAACGCGGACGAGTCGACCACTCACTTCGCCACCTCCCCCTCGAGAGCGAGCCACGCCTCTTCGGCCCCTTGGAGCGCCGCCGTAACGTCGGCTAGCTCGCTCGCCACCTTTGCTAGTTCGGTATACGAGGCGAGGACGTTCGGGTCAAGCATCGCGAGCTCCAGGTGTCCCTTCCGCAGTCCATGTCGCTCGAGGTCAGACTCAATCGCAGCGCGACGACGGCGCGCCTGCTCCTTGCTGAGCCGCTCCGGCTTCGGCGCCTCACTCTTTTTCGGGGCGGGCGCGGCAACCTTCGGCTGAGGCTTGGTGGGAATCGTCTGCTGCGCAGTGAGTGCGCTTGGCGCACCGAGCCGCCCCGCAACGAGAGTGTCGGCACTCTTCGTCGTCCAGCCACCGGCGACCGCCTCTCGCCACGCGGTATACCCGCCGTCGAAAGCGGCGACGACGCCATCTTCAACGACCCAGAGCGTTGTGCAGATGCGCTCAAGGAGTCGACGATCGTGACTTACTACAAGGAGTGTTCGCTCACCATCGAGAAGGAATCGCTCGAGCGATTCGCAAGCATCAATGTCGAGGTGGTTCGTCGGCTCGTCGAGCAGGAGCAGGTTTGCAGGCATGAGACCGAGAATGGCGAGCTCTAGCCGACTGCGCTCACCACCAGAGAGCACCACGACCTCCTTCCCCACCGCATCACCGCGGAAGAGGAACTTCGCGAGATGTGCCCGCGCTTCAGAAACTTCAACAGGTACGGCGGCACGCAGCGCTTCAAGCACCGTAGCGCCATGGAGTCCTGCGGCGCGGACCTGGGCGAGATACCCAGGCACCACGCCACCGGCAATCTCCACGTTTCCGTCGAGGGCTGGGAGGAGGCCAGCGATGGTCTTTAGCAGCGTTGATTTTCCAGCGCCGTTGGGGCCCACGATTCCGACGCGCTCGCCACGGCGAAGGGCGAGGCTGCGCGCACGGGTGATCTCAACCTGCGCCGGCTCTCGATACCCGATGGACGCCTCGCTGAGCCGCAACGGTTCAGCTGGCCCCCGCCCGGCTCCCTCAGCAGCGATTGAAAGTGAGATCGCCTTGCGCTCACGAACGACCGGTTCGATCGCAGCTAGACGGCGCTCATGCTCGTGCATCTTTGCGTACTTGCGATGGCTTCGATACGTCTGAATCAGCTCACGCTCGCGCGCGATCTCCTTCTCGCGACGATCTGCGTCGCGCTCGTCACCCTCATCCGCTGCACCACGCTGCTTCGAATAGGCGCTGTAGTCCCCACGGAAGCGCGTCACGTGGCGGGCGCGGACCTCCCAGACTCGATTGATGACAGCATCAAGGAAGGCGCGATCGTGGCTGGCGACAATGAGCGCGCCGTTGCGTGCGCGCAGCGCCCCCTCCAGCCACTCAATCGCCTGAATATCGAGATGGTTG
Source organism: Candidatus Limnocylindrus sp. (assembly GCA_040397255.1). GTDB lineage: Bacteria > Chloroflexota > Limnocylindria > Limnocylindrales > Limnocylindraceae > Limnocylindrus. Next base: position 20,495 of record JBBAWJ010000001.1, on the reverse strand, counting down.
GTCGGCTCGTCGAGCAGAAGAAGGTCTGGATCTGCGATCACGAGTCGCGCCAGCGCGACGCGGGTCTGCTCCCCTCCGGAAAGGCGCGCAGGGACCTCGTCGTGCCGTGCCGTTGGGAAGCCGAGCCCTCGTAGCGCCGCACCCACCCGGTCGTCCAGGGCGTAGCCATCGGCAGCATCGAATTTCGTCCGCGCCTCGGCGTATTCGGTTGAGCCGGCACGACCATCAAGCTCCATATCGCGAAGTGCAGCGGCCAGGGAGACGATCTCGGCGGCACCCCCGATCACGGCGTCAATGAGCGTTGGGGCGTTCAGCAGATCGGGGTCCTGCGCCGACTCTTGCGCGAGGAGGCTGATGCGTAAGCCCTTGGCATGCTGCACGCGACCCTGGTCGGGAGACTCAAGCCCCGCGACCATCTTGAGGAGGGTCGTCTTCCCTGCCCCGTTCGGGCCGACCAGGCCGATGCGCTCGCCAGCGGCGACGCTGAGCGTCACCTCATCAAGGATGACGGCGGCGCCGATCTCGCGACGGACATCGCTCAAGGTAATGATGCTCATGCCGCCTCCCCCTGGCGCGCCGAGCGTCGACGCGCCGCAGCACGCTCGCTTCGTGTTGCACCAACCGTCTCTGGGGTAACCCGCTCACTCCAGCGGGGTCCGCGCACAGCACGCGACGCCGCAGCGCGCCCCGCGCCGCGAGGTGCGCGCTGGCAGGTTCGGCAAACATGCGTGCCGCGACCCCCCACGACCGAGCGCTGAATTGCCGCACCACAACGGTGACATGGCTCACCGGTGCGCTGGTAAACGTCAAGGCGCTCCTGCATCTCGCCATCGCCATCTGGTGCCGTGTAGTCGTTGATCGAGGAGCCGCGGGCGGCAACGGCCTCGCTCAGCACGCCGACGATCGCGAGGTGCAGCGCGTCGAGCTGCGCCGGGCGCAGCCTGTTCGCAGCGGTAAGCGGATGGATCTTCGCGCGCCAAAGCGCCTCATCGGCGTAGATATTGCCGATCCCAACGATGCAGCGCTGGTCGAGGAGGAGGCTCTTGACGCGTGTTCCGCGATGCGCAATGAGTGCGCGAAGGGCGTCGGCGGTGAACGCTGCTGCGAGCGGCTCAACGCCATAATCGGCGAGGAGTGGCGGCGAGTGCGGATTGAGGCTTGAGGCGGCCTCACCGTCGCTACGCTGCGCGACGAGCGCAACGCGGCCAAACGCACGCACATCCCGGAAGCGAAGTTCACGACCATCGTCCAACGTGAGCGAGAGGCGAATATAGGGATCTGTCGCTCCCCCCGCTGGCAACACCAGCAGCTGCCCCGTCATTCGCAGGTGCACTAGCAGGAGGAGCCCCCCAGAGAGCTCCACGATGATCCACTTCGCGCGGCGACGCGTGCCGAGGATGCGCCGGCCGCGAACCGCATCCGTGAACGAGGGGGCATCAGGGGTCGCAAGATTGCGCTCGCGAAAGACATTGGCGCTAGTGATCATTGCGCCAGTAACGAGTCGTGCGAGATCGCGGACGACGGTTTCTACCTCAGGTAGTTCAGGCACGGGCGGACCACGGCTTCATCTCGTCCCATCGCAGACCACTCTTCACATCAACGGTGAGTGGTACATCCAGCGCGAGTGCCCCCTCCATCGTGTCAACAAGGATTGGCACGAGTCGATCGACCTCACCGTTCGGCACCTCCAGGAGCAGTTCGTCGTGCACCTGCAGCACGAGTCGTGCCGTAAGGCCCGTCTCTGCAAGTCGTGGCGCTAGCCGAATCATGGCGATCTTGATCACATCGGCCGCCGTTCCTTGAATGGGATGGTTAATGGCGGCGCGCTCCCCCGCCGCGCGCAGTGCAGGGTTCCCCGCTCGGAGTTCAGGGATCGGCCGGCGGCGCCCGAGCTGCGTCGTGACGGAGCCGTTCGTACGCGCCTCCTCCTTGATCGTGTCGATGTAGCGGCGAATCCCTGGATAGCGCTCGAAGTAGCCGGCGATGAAGGATTTTGCGGCCTCACGAGAGATGCCGGCGCGCGTGGCCAAGCCGAAGTCGCCCATGCCGTAGGCGATACCGAAGTTGACCATCTTCGCCATGGCGCGCTCATCGGCGTCCACGTCGGCGGCTGGCTTGCCGAGCACACGAGCGGCGGTCGCACGGTGAATATCCTCTCCGGCGGCGAAGGCGGCAATCAAATGCTCATCGCGGGTGACGTGCGCCAAGATGCGCAGCTCAATCTGGCTGTAGTCCGCCGCCACCAGCGTGTTCCCCCTCTCCGCGATGAAGGTGTTCCGAATCTTGCGGCCGAGCGCGGTGCGAATCGGAATGTTCTGCAGGTTCGGATCGGTGGAGCTGAGTCGCCCCGTCGCCGCCACCGCCTGCTGGAAGGTGGTGTGCACACGGCCGTCACCCTCAACAAGCTTCGGCAGCGCCTCCACATAGGTGCTCTGCAGCTTCGAGACGGTGCGCCACTCCATGGCGATCCCAACGATCGGATGCTCTCCCTGGATCTCCTCCAGCACGCTCGCATCGGTCGACCAGGCCCCCGTCTTCGTCTTCTTCCCCTTCGGGAGGTTGAGCTCCACAAAGAGGAGTTCGCCGAGCTGCTTCGGCGAGCCAAGCGCAACAGGGTGACCGACGGCCTGCTCGGACTCCCGCTCGAGGCGCGCAATCTCTGCAGTGAATGCCGTGCTCAGCTCACTCAGCGCGGAGCGATCAACGGCGACGCCAGCGATCTCCATACGTGCGAGCACCTCGACCAGCGGCAACTCGATCTCGCGATAGAGGCGCAGCGTTCCCGCCTCGCGCAACTCTTCGGCGAGGGGGCCGCGCGACGCTCGCGTCACGAGCGCAGCAAGGACCGCCTCCTGCAGCGGCTCGAGCCGGTCAGGGAGGTCGGCGCCGAGTCGTGCGGAGGCAACCTCCACGAGTCCCGGGTTGCGCATGGTGACATTCGCGATCCAGGTGGCCAGCGCTACGTCATCAACAAGGTGCGGCGAGGCGTCTGGTCGAATGCTCACCATGGCGCCAATCAGACCCTTCACGCCGAGGCCGGCAATCTCACGCGTAGAACTCGCCAGCGATTCAAGAAGTGCGTGCACCACGGCGCCATCGTCGGCGGCGAGAATGGTCCCCGCGTCATCGACGATCGCGATCGCCAGCTCGGCCTCTGGGCCACGTCGATCTGCTCCCACACCGCCAATGGCGAGGTGCCCCTGCGGCGAAAGGCCGCGGAAAGCATCCCGCGCCTCATCTGCCGCGCGCAGAATGCGAATCCCCGCCGCGGCAAGCTCGCCACGCTTCACCTGTTCAATCTTGGAGTGGGCATCCGATTCGTCTGTGGCGCTGCTCGCCGCTTGGGTTGATCGACCCGCAGCGGTATTTCCCGCCGTCACCGCATCAAAGTTGAATCCGAGTTGTAGGTCGCTTCCAACTGTCGCCTTCGGCGCAGTCTTTGCGACAGGTGCAGCAGAGCCTCGCAGCGCAGCACCCGCCGCCGCGGCGCTGACCGCAGCGTTTGCGGCGAGGCGATCCTCGCCAGCGAGCGGCGGGAGTCGCTGCGCGAGTGCGCGGAACTCAAGGTCGCGGAAGAGGGCGAGCGCCGCTTCGCGGTCATACACCCCAATTTCGCCACCCGTGGCCGGCAGGGTGAGTGGCGCATCGCGATCAATGGTCATCAGCCCTTGGCCGGCAAATGCCGCATCACGGTTCGCAGCGAGCGACTCTCGGATGCGCACAGGCTCGACCTCATCGAGACGCGCGTAGAGCTGCTCTAGCGAGCCGAAGCTTGCAATCAACTTAGAGGCGGTCTTCTCACCCACGCCTGGAACACCTGGAATGTTGTCCGAACTGTCTCCCTTCAGCGACTTAAAGTCCACCATCTGCTCTGGGGTGAGGCCGTACCGCGCGAAGACTCGCTCTGGATCGTATTCAACGATTGCATCAGCGCCACCCTTGGCGGTGTGCATCAGGTGAACCTTTTTGGTGACCAGCTGCAACATGTCGAGGTCGCCCGAGACGATGTGCACCTCCCAACCGTCGCGCTCCGCGGCGGTGGCGATGGTGCCGATCACGTCATCCGCCTCGTACCCCGTTGCCTCAAGGAGCGGCAGCCCCAACGCCGCAACAAGGTCTCGAACGATCGGCACCTGCGAGCGCAACTCATCCGGCATCGATGGCCGCTGTGCCTTGTACGCGGGGAATCGCTCATGCCGATAGGTGGTGCCCGGGGCATCAAAGGCCACGATGGCACGCTCGGGATCAAGGTCGGCCATCGTTCGCAGCAGGATGCTGGTGAAGCCGTACGCGGCGTTGGTCAGCTGCCCACGGCTATTCGCCAGCGGTGGCAGCGCATGGAAGGCGCGATAGATCAGCCCATAGGCATCAACGAGGAGGAGTCGGCGCTTGGTTGGCATACCGCGAGGGTACCGCAGGAGTGCAGAGCCCTTCGACTAGGCGCGTCGCCTCCGCACGCTCACGATCGTCACAACAAGGCTCCCTGTAAGCAGGAGCAGTGCGGCTCCAGAGACGATGGCGGCGCCATCAAGCGTCCCCGATGCGAGGATCTCGTCGCTCGTGCCGTCCGCCTTCACCTCCATCGAGGCTTCGGGCGCGAGGCTCGATGCGAGGGGGTCGGCGCCAGTCTCCATTCGCGCGGCGCTCTCGGCGCTGCCCGCCAACTGACCAGCGACGCCCCCAAGAAGGAGTGCGCCGGAGAGTGCGGCGCCCGCGAGGGCACCACGCGGCGCGGCACTCAGCCAGCCGAAGAGGGCCGATCGCCAGCCGCTTGCAGAGCGCTGGGCTCGAGCCTCGGCGATACGTGCAATCTCGCTGCGCAGGGCGGGGTTGGCGAAGGGGTCGCGGGCACGGCGGGGCTCACCAGCGCGATAGGCGCTCAGCGGATCGTGCTCAGGGGTGCCAGAGGCGTTATTCATCTCACTCTTCCAACGAAAACGGTGCCCCAGCGGTTCCCGGCCGCAGGTCGGCGAGGAGGCGACGCAGCTCCTCGCGCCCTCGGCTGATGCGGCTCTTAATCGTCCCCACCGATACCCCCGTCAGTTCAGCGATCTCTGCATAGTCATAGCCATCGACGTCGTAGAGGAGGATCGCCCTGCGTCGCTCCTCTGGGATCGCTCCGAGGGCGGTCGCCAGAGCGGCGGCGAGCTCGCTCGCCTCGGCACGCTGCGCCGGATCAGAGGCCGCCCCCGCCTGCGGCTCTGCCGCAACGCGCTCACGGTGCGCACCCTCCCCCGCCTCCTCATGCGTTTCGCTGGCGAATGGGAGTGTCGGGTGCCGGCGCTCACGTCGCATGAGGTCGCGCGCGGCGTTCTCCACGATCCGCACGAACCATCCCCGAAGGTTGGTCGGCGCGACCCGGTCGAGGGAGCGGTACGCCGAGAGGAGTCCAGCCTGCAGGGCGTCGTCGGCGCTCGCCTCGCTCCCCGTGATGCGCAGGGCCATCCGCCACGCCAGGTCGAGATCGGGGGTGAAGAGGTCGCGGAAGGCATCCTGGGAGCCCGCTCGTGCGGCGGCGAGCAGCGCCGTACGCTCCGCCCCCTCGCCTCCGCCTGCTCTACCGCCTCGTGTCATGTGCCTAGTGTGCCGCGCCGCTAGGATCTATGGGTGCCGAAGTGGCGAAATGGCAGACGCAACCGACTCAAAATCGGTCGACTGAAAGGTCATGTGGGTTCGACTCCCACCTTCGGTACCAAAGCCACCGCCCCGCTACGATAGGGGGGCCGAAGTGGCGAAATGGCAGACGCATCCGACTTAAAATCGGCCGGTCGATGAGATCATGCGGGTTCGAGTCCCGCCTTCGGCACCAACCACATCGCAGGGAGGCAACATGAGCGAGAAGGCATTCACACCGCGCGCCGATCGCCCTACCCTCATGCGCGAACATGGCGCCGCTCGCGCAAAGCGCGCCGCTGCAGCCGCCGGCTCAGCTGAATGGCGTACCGCCGCTGCAGAGGTCGCAGCAATTGAGGTAGAACTTGCGAAGTTTGAGGCGCTGCGCGTTCCGCCACCCCGAGTTGCTCGACCCGAGGCGAAGGGTAAGTAGCTCCCCGTTGGCTTAGCGGCCGAGGATCGCCCCAACGACGAGCCCAACAAAGAGTGCTCCCATTGCCGGGCGCGAGGCGAGGAAGGCCGCACCAACATGCCAGAGCGGCCAGAGCGGATAGCCCGCGGGTGGGGCGGCTGGACGCGGCGCAGCAACAATCTTCAGTGCCGGTAGCGCAGAGATCGCGCCGAGTCCGGCGAGTGGCGCCACGAACCACGGGAAGATTCCGACTGCAGGGATCGCAAAGATCGCGATCCCCAGATAGCCAGCAGAGATCAGCACCGTTGTGAATACACGCGCACGGCGCTCACCGATGCGAACGACAAAGGTCTTCACGCCGCGCGAACCGTCTGCCTCGATCTTGTCGAGATGCTTGCCGAAGAGCACGGCGGTGACGAAGAGTGCCCATGGCAGCGTCGCAATCAACGCGATCACATCAACGGAGCCAGTTGCTGCGAGGTAGGTTCCCCCTCCCATGAGTGGACCCCAAACGATGAAGGCGGAGAGCTCACCGAGACCGCGTCGCTTGAAGCGCAGTGGTGGATCGGTGTAGCCCCACGAGAGGATCAGGCCGGCGATCGCAAATGCGCCGATGAGTGGTTCGTTTCGGACGACCATGGTAAAGCCACCGAGGATTGCGGCCAGGGCGGTCAGCACGCCGATCGCAACAAGTAGCGTGCGGCTCGACATGGCACCTGAGGCGATCGGATGTGGCGAGTAGTCGGCGCGCGGGTAGCCGGGTCGATCGAGGCCGTCGTGGTAATCACGCCAGTCATTCGCCAGGTTGTTTGCCGCGTGGGCCAGGTTCGCGCCGAGGAATGCGGCGAAGCCGAGGAGGATGCCGCTGACGGTGCTTCCGCCGAACGAGACATCACTGATCTTGCCGCTCCACCAGGCGAAGAGGAGGCCTTGGCCCGCGCCGAGAATCGTCAGCGGAAGCACTGAGGCGCGCGTGAGCAGCAGTGCTCGCGCGACGACCGACATGGTGCGCCAATCAACGCCCTCTGGGGCGGACTGTCGCAGGAGGACGGAGGCGTAATCTTTGCTGCTCATACCCCTATTCTCCCCTCTTCTGCATAAACCTGCAGGGCTGGATATTCCTCAGATTGCGGGGGAGATCAGCTCCAATTCGATCCCATCGCCGCCCACGCGGTCGCGCAGGATCGCGGGAAGGCCCGCATCCCATGCGACACCGTTGCGCTGCTCCATCGGCAAGAGTTGGGCGCCACCCCCCTGCGGGATATGCACCACCACACGGGTCGCCCCTGGACGCGCACGCAGCTCCCCCTTCACGATCTCCATGGCACGAATCGTCTCCTCAACCGACTGGCGCGCCTTGAACTTGATGTGCAGCACCGCGCCTGCGGGAATCTCTGCCGGATCGGGATTCGACATAGCCCCAGCGAGCGGCTCTACAGGTGGCGCCTCGACCGCGACTGACGCATCAAATTCGGCGGGTGCGCGCTCCGGCATGAGCGGTGCACTCGTCTCCATCCCTTCAGGCACCATGCCCGCCGGAATCCCGCCATTTGGGAGCGGCGCGACAGAACGTTTTGCGAAGCGTCGCCCCCCTCTCGAAACGGTGAGCCTGGAGCGAACTGCGTCGGCGCTGAGGCGCGTCGCCTCCTCCCACGGAACGACGGACTCAACGAGAAGCGACCACTCCTCACCGCGCTGCTCGGTGCGACCGGCGATGAGAATCCCCTCGCCCTCGATCCAGGAGCTCTTCGTCGACTCCCACACTTGCGAGAAGGCCACAACCTCCATGCTCCCGGTGAGATCTTCCACGGTGATGATCGCCATGGGGGCACCCTTCTTTGTCACCATCTGCCGAATGCTCAAGACGATGGCGCCGAGTGTCGCCGTCTCATCGCGGAACGACTCATCGCTAAAGTCGCCAACAAAGGTGCCCACATACGGCTGCATCGCTGGAGCCAACGCGTTCATTGGGTGATCGCTCAGATAGACGCCCATCAGCTCGCGCTCCCAGCGCAGCCGTTCGCGCGTCGAAGCCTCCGTGACGTGTGGGAGGGCGGGGATCCCCGCCCCGGCAAGCTCAGGCATCGCATCAAAGAGACCGACCTGACCCGCCGCGCGCTCGCGCTGCGCACTGGAGCCGCCAGAGATCGCGTCATCAAGGGCGAGCAGGATTTGTGCCGGGTGGCCGAAGCGACGGAGCGCCCCAACCTTCGCCAGCGCTTCAAGGACGCGCTTATTGGCGAGTCGAAGATCAATCCGCTCACAGAACTCCTGTAGTGAGGCCGCCTGCTCCCCCGCCTCACGCGCCGCAACGATGGACTCGGCGGCAGTAGCTCCAACATTCTTGACCCCTAAGAGGCCGAAGCGGATCGCCTCCCCCTCTGGCTCAAAGTCGAGATTTGAGAAGTCAACATCTGGAGGGAGCACTGGGATGCCAAGGCGGCGGCATTCCGCGATTGCAGCGGCGACCTTCTCCTCTTTGCTCCGGAAGGCGTTCAATACACTGGTCATGTACTCCACGGTGTAGTTCGCCTTGAGGTACGCGGTTTGGTAGGCGATCAGGCCGTAACAGGTGGCGTGTGCCTTGTTGAAGCCGTACTCAGCAAACGGCTCCATGAGCTTGAAGACTTGCTCGACGGCGCCGCGATTCACACCCCGGGTTGCGGCGCCCTTATAGAAGTCTGCGCGGACACTCTCCAACACGTCTTCCTTCCTCTTTCGGATCGCCCAGCCGAGTGTGTCCGCCTCGGCCCCGCTGAAGCCTGCAAGCGCAACAGAGGCCGCCATAACGTCTTCCTGGAAGACGAAGATCCCCTGGGTTCGCTTCAACACTGGCTCAAGGAGTGGGTGCGGATAGGTGACCGCCTCCTTCCCATGCTTACGGCGAATGTAGGTGGGGATGCTCGCCATGGGCCCCGGACGATAGAGCGCCACCATCGCCGCAATGTCAAAGACGCTCGTCGGGCGTAGCTCCTTGATATAGCGGCGCATCCCAGGGGACTCAAGCTGGAAGATTCCGGTCGTCTCGCCCGAGGCGAGGAGGGCAAACGTCTTCGCGTCGTCGAGAGGAATCTTGTCAAGATCAATCTCAATGCCTCGTGCCTCCTTGATACGCTCAACCGCGGTGCGAAGGATCGTCAAGTTCGCCAAGCCGAGGAAGTCAAACTTCAGCAGGCCGAGCGCCTCAACTCCGTGCATCTCAATCTGCGTCATGACCCCCTCGGAGTTCGTCGCACGCTGGAGAGCCATGATCTCTGTGAGTGGCTCGCGACTGATCACCACCCCAGCCGCGTGGGTTGAGGCATTCCGTACCACCCCTTCCAGCTGCTCAGCGAGGCCGATGAGTTGGCTGTACTCCGTGCCATCGGCGTAGGCTGCAAACTCTGGAAACTTTCGCGCCTGGGCAAGGCTGATGTTGACGAGGGCTGGAACCGATTTCGCAATGCGGTCAACCTCGCTGTAGCTCTTCCCCAGGACACGGCCCACATCGCGGATTGATGCACGCGCCGCCATCGTGCCGAAGGTGATGATCTGGGCAACGCGGTCTTCCCCATACTTTTGCGAAACGTAGCGAATCACCTCGTCACGGCGACCATCTTCAAAGTCAATGTCAATATCGGGCATGGTCACGCGGTCCTCGTTCAGGAATCGCTCAAACGGAAGCTCGTAGTGCAGCGGATCTACGGGCGTGATACCGAGCGCGTAGGTCACGATCGACCCAGGCGCACTGCCTCGGCAGGTGGTGGCAATCCCCTGCTCTCGAGCGAAGCGCACGAAGTCGGCCACGATAAGGAAATAGGCGGCGTACCCCATTTTGATGATCACGCTGAGTTCGTACTCGAGCCGCGTACGTGCGGTGTCGCTCGGCGTGCCGAATCGACGGACGAGCCCTCGCTCGGCCTCCTTGGTAAGCCAGGTCTCGACGCTCTCGCCCGCTGGCACCTCGATGTCTGGAACGCGCGTTGTGCCGAGTTCTAGGCTGAAGTCCACCATCTCGGCGATGAGCCGCGTGTTCTTGAGCAGCTCCGGGCGATCGGGGAAGAGCGCCGCCATCTGCTCTGGAGACTTGAGATAGAAGTCGCCAGAACCGAACTTCATGCGACCCGGTGTCTCAAGGTTGCTCGCCGTGCCGATGCAGAGGAGCACGTCGTGCGCATCACGCTGGTCGGCGCGGACGTAGTGCAGGTCGTTCGTCAACACGAGCGGCAGACCCACTTCGGGGGCGAGACGGAAGAGCTGCTCGTTCAGGCGACGCTGCTCGGGGAGTCCGTGATCTTGCACCTCAAGGAAGTAGCGCCCCTTCCCAAAGATTTCGCCGTACTTCCCAGCGAGCGCGCGCGCGTGCTCCCAGTCATCAACCTCCAGCGCGCGTGCGATCTCGCCGTTCAAGCAGCCCGAGAGTCCGACGAGGCCGTCGGCGTGCCGCGCAAGATGGTCGTGGTCGGTACGCGGCTTGTAGTAAAGCCCATCCAGATGTGCGTCGGTCACGATCCGGCAGAGGTTGCGATAGCCCGTTGCGCTCGTCGCGAGGGCAATGAGGTGGAACGGCTGCTGATCGGCCTTCCCCTCCTTGTCGCGCATGCCACGGCGAGCGACGTACGTCTCGACGCCGATGATCGGCTTAATTCCATGCTTCTTCGCTTCCTGGACGAACTGGACCGAGCCGTAGAGGGCCCCATGGTCGGTGAGGGCGATGGAGTCCATCCCGAGGCGCTTCGTCTCCTCCATCAGCGCCTCCAGGTTGCTCATGCCATCGAGCAGGCTGAACTCGCTGTGGACGTGGAGGTGCGTGAAATCAGTCTTGGCGCTCACGAGTGGCAGTCTAGCGATCGGCGTACCATCCCCCTATGGATGAGCAGGAACGCGCACGACTACGGGCAACCATAGAGGCCGCCGAAGGGGGCGCCCCCGATCCCGCCGCAGCAGACGCGCTCATGCGCCGCATGCTGACGGAGAGTCGCACCATTGCGGTCGTCGGCGCCTCCCCGCGCCCAGACCGCCCCTCCCACGGCGTACTGCGCACACTCGCCGCAGCTGGCTGGCAGATCCTCCCGATCAACCCCATGCCCGAAGCGCTGCGCGACGGAGTCGCAGGCCTCCCCTGCTACCCAACACTCCGTGCCGCTGCCGCCTCACTTCCGGCTGGGGAACGAATCGACCTCGTCGATGTCTTTCGGCGCTCCGAGGAGTGCGAGGAGGTGGCACGCGAGGCCGTCGCGATTGGCGCTCGCGGACTCTGGCTGCAGCTCGGAATCGTCAGTCCCGCTGCCGCATCGATCGCAGTCGACGCTGGCATGCACTTTGTACAAGACCGTTGCCCAGTTATTGAAATGCCACGCCTTGGGATTACTGGGCCGGGCCGATAACGTACGGCAATCGCCTTAGGCAAAGAGAGCGAGTAGCACCCCAGCAATTGAGGCGGCGCCAACACCGGCAAGCCTGCGGAGTCGATTGGCGATGAGCTCACCCTCGAGACGATCGACAAGGTCGGGGCCACTCCCCGGGGTGCCGCGCCACGCCTCATAGCGAGTCGCTGCACCGACGCGGCTTGCCCACTCTGTTCGCGCTCGAAGGAGCGGTGGGAGCCGGAGTGCAAGGTAGACGAACCCGGCGATGCCGAGACCGCCAACAAAGAGTTGAACCAGGTCGAGCACTTAGGCGTCGAGCAGAGTCTTGAAGACGGCGCCAAGTTGGGCAGCGTCGCCACGCCCCTTGCTCGCCTTCATCGCCTGGCCAACCAGGAAGCCGATCGCCTGCTGCTTCCCCGCCTTCCAGTCGGCGAGCGCCTGTGGGTTCGCAGCGAGCACCTCGCTAGCAAGTTTCTTCAGGGCGCCGTCGTCACTAATCTGCCCAAGCCCGCGCTCAGCGATCGCCGCGCGCACATCGAAGCTGCCGCCCAAGAGCTCGGCGAAGAGTTCTTTCCCTGTGGTGCCATTGATCTCCTTGCGAGAGACCGCGCCAATCAGCGCGGCGAATTGGGCCGGATCCGGCTCCGCAGCCCCCTCATTTGCCGCTCGGAGATACTCGCCTGCCACCCAGTTGGCGAGAGTCTTCGCATCAATCGTTGCATCTGCAGCGCGTGACGCCTCAAAGAGCGCCGCAGCACGAGGCTCACCGACCAAGACAGCGGCATCGTATTCGGAGAGCGCAAGCTGTTCCACATAGCGTGCTCGGCGTGCAGAAGGGATCTCGGGGATGCTCGCAACGATGCCCGCCAACCAGGCTGAATCAATGGCGAGTGGCGGCAGGTCGGGCTCAGGGAAGTAGCGGTAGTCGTGCGAGTTTTCTTTCGCGCGCATCGTGTAGGTGCTCTCGCTTGACTCATCCCAGCCGCGTGTTTCTTGCGTGATCGTGCCGCCCGACTCAAGGACTTCGGTCTGCCGCGCGATCTCAAAGGCAATCGCCTTCTCAACGGATCGGAAGGAGTTCATGTTCTTCACCTCGGTGCGCGTGCCGAACGGCGCCTCTTCACTTGGACGGATCGAGACATTTGCCTCAACGCGCATCTGCCCGTTCTCCATCTCGGCGTCGGCTGCACCGATCGTGCGCAGCAGGAGGCGCAGCTCTTCGGCGTAGCGTCGGGCCGTCTCAGCGTCGCGAATGTCGGGTTCGGTCACGATCTCAAGGAGCGCGACGCCCGAACGGTTGTAGTCGATCAGGCTGGAGCGCTTCCCGTCGCCCCCCTTCTCGTGGCGTAGTCGAGCTGTGTCCTCCTCGAGGTGGGCGCGGCGAATGCGCACGCGGCTCGTGCCGGCACTCGTGGTTACCTCAATGGTGCCGTGCTCAGCGAGTGGAAAGTCGAGCTGGCTGATCTGGTATCCCTTCGGGAGGTCTGGGTAGAAGTAGTTCTTGCGATCCCAGATCGTGGTTGCTGGCACAGCGGCACCGATCGCGGCGCCGACGGCGAGGACCTTCTCAATGGCCGCCTTGTTCGGCACTGGGAGTGCGCCAGGGAGACCGAGACAGGTTGGGCAGGTCTTGTTGTTTGGCAGGTCGCCCTCGGCCGGAATCGCGCAGGGACAGAACATCTTCGTCACCGTGCGCAGTTGCACGTGCACCTCAATGCCGATCACCGCATGCCAGGTCATGCCGTCACTCCACGTGCCTTGGCAACGAAGCGGCCGATGCGCACCAGCGCCTCGCGCAGATTCTCCTCCGAGGTGGCGTAACAGATGCGCACATGCCCGACGCCGCTGGCACCGAACGAGGATCCTGGAATGACCGCAACGCGCTCCTCGGTAAGGAGCTGCTCAGCAAACTGCTCGTCGGTGAGGCCAGTTGATCGAATGTCGGGGAAGGCGTAGAAGGCGCCTTGTGGCGCACCGGCTGGTAGTTTGAGTGCGGCGAGGCCATCCAGCACAATGGTGCGACGTCGCGCGTAGGCGGCGCGCATCTCCTCGAGCGCCGGCTCGCCGTTCGTCAGCGCCTCGAGGGCGGCATCCTGCGCAATCGTTGGGGCGCTCATGATCGCGTACTGGTGAATCTTGACCAGGCCCGCAACGATCTCCTTCGGCGCGCAGAGGAAGCCGACGCGCCACCCGGTCATGGCGTAGGACTTCGAGAAGCCGCCGATCAGGATGGTGCGCTCACGCATCCCTGGGTAGGCCGACATTGCGCGGTGCGCCGGTCCCTCATAGACAAGTCGGTCATAGATCTCGTCGCTAATCACCACCAGGTCCCGTGCCACGGAGATCTTGGCGAGCGCCTCGCGGGTCGGCTCGTCGAGGGTGGCCCCCGTTGGGTTCGCCGGATAGCCGAGGAAGAGCGCCTTGGCGCCAGCCGCCGCGGCATCAACGGCGTCAACGTGGAGGCGCCAGTTGTCGCTGCCGCTCGTCGCCACCGGTACGGCGGTTCCACCCGCAAAGACGATCGCTGGGAGGTAGGCGACATACGACGGCTCTGGCAGCACGATGCGATCGCCCGTACCGATGATGCCGCGTACGGCGAGGTCAACCGCCTCAGAGGCACCGACCGTGATGATGATTTCGCTCTCTGGATCGTAGGTGACCCCCGAGCGCTCCTGAATCTTCGCGGCAATGGCGCGGCGAAGCTCAATGGTTCCGTAGTTCGAGGTGTAGTGGGTGCGTCCAGCACGCAGGCTCGTCACCGCCGCCTCAACGATGTGTGCAGGAGTGTCGAAGTCGGGCTCCCCCACGCCGAGGCTGATCACGTCGCTCATCGTTGCGGCGATGTCGAAGAAGCGTCGGATGCCAGACGGCGGCACCGCGTGGACACGATCGGCAAGTGCGCGCTTCGCGAAGTCGCTCACGCTGCACCTCCACCGAGCTTGGTGAGATCATGCGGCGCCACTGCGCGCCATGCTGCGGTTGCGGTGAGTGCCTCATACCCGGCCGAGATGCTGAGGAGTTCGGCCTCGGACCACGGCTTGCCGATCAGCTGCAGTCCGACAGGAAGGTTCTCGGAGAGGCCGCACGGAATGCTCACCCCTGGGAGGCCCGCCATGTTCGCGGGCAGGGTGCAGGCGTCAGCCAGGTACATGGAGACCGGATCGCTCATCTTTGCACCGAACTTCCAGGCCACTTGTGGACTAGTAGGTGCAACGATGGCGTCGAAGCCGGCCACCCAGATGCGATCAAAGTCGCGCGCGATCAGGGTGCGGACCTTCTGTGCCTTCACGTAATAGGCGTCGTAGTAGCCCGCGGAGAGTGCGTAGGTGCCGAGCATGATTCGTCGTCGCACCTCAGGACCGAAGCCGCGACCGCGCGTCTCGAGATAGCCGTTCAAGAGGTCACCGCCGCCGTGCTTCGATGCGCCGTAGCGAACTCCGTCGTAGCGAGCGAGGTTGGCCGAAGCCTCTGCTGGCGCAACGATGTAGTAGGTCGCGAGCGCATGCTCGGTAGTTGGGAGGCTCACCTCTTCCACGATCCCGCCCGCAGCTTCAAGCGCCGCAACCGCATCACGAACGGCGCGCTCAACTCCAGCCTCCATGCCAGCAACGAAGTACTCCTTCGGTAGGGCGAATCGCTTGCCGCGAATGGCAGATGCGGCGGCATCACCGCTCGGGAGGCTGAGCAGCACCGCGTCAAGCGGACTGCGTGAACTTGTGGCGTCGTGCGCATCGGCGCCAGCAATCGTGTGCAGCAGGAGTGCTGCATCCTGCGCCGTGCGCGCAAATGGCCCAACCTGATCGAGCGACGATGCGAACGCGACGATGCCGTAGCGCGAGACGCGGCCGTAGGTCGGCTTCATGCCGACGATGCCGGTCAGGCTCGCGGGCTGACGGATTGATCCACCCGTGTCGGTGCCGATGGAGAGCGGGGCGTGGAACGCGGCAACAGCTGCGGAGGAGCCACCCGACGAACCGCCAGGGACGCGGTCGATCGCCCACGGGTTCACCGTCTTCTTGTATGCGGAGAACTCTGTCGATGAGCCCATGGCGAACTCGTCCATGTTGGTCTTGCCAAGAATGACTGCACCCGCCTCTTTCAAACGCGCAGCGATGGTGGCGTCGTACGGGCTGACATACCCCTCAAGGATTCGTGAGCCCGCAGTTGTGGGAGTTCCGGTGAGGTTGACGAGGTCCTTCAACGCGACGGGGACGCCGAGGAGTGGTGGGAGTGCGTTGAGCGCCGCGGGGCCAGCGGAACGTGCGGCCGCGTAGCGCGCATCGGCGCGATCGGCCTCAGCGCGCGCCTCCTCATGTCGTAGGTGCAGCCATGCACCAAGGACGCCATCCTCTCGTTCGATGGCGGCAAAGAACTCGTCGGTGACGGTGCGCGAGGTTGCGGCGCCCGACTGAAAGGCGGCGCGCAGCTCGGTCGCGGTTGCGCGGCGTAGGCTCTCCCCGCTCATCCGTCGGCCTCCTCAGAGAGGATCGCCTGCACGCGCACAAAGTCGCCGCTTCGGGCCGGTGCGTTCTGTAGGGCGTCGTCAACGGGGAGGGATGGCTCAGCGATGTCGTCACGCAGGGGCATCGCCTGAACGATCGTCTGTGCACTCGGCGGGACGCTCGAGGTATCGACATCGGCGAGGTGGGCCCACTGCTCCAGGATGAGGTTCAGGTCGCCCTGGAGCTTCCCTAGCTCGTCGCTGGTGAGCCCGAGGCGGGCAAGTGCTGCGACTCGTTCAACTTCGGCGCGGGTTAGATCGCTCATGCGGGAATCCTACCCGCCCGACGGTTCAACCCCCCAGGAGCGCGACGAAGCCCGCCTCATCAACGATCGCAATGCCCAACTTCTCGGCGGCGGCCCGCTTGGAGCCCGCCTTCTCCCCCGCCACGAGCAGTGTTGTCTTTGCGGTCACAGCATCGGCCACCGCACCCCCCGCAGCAGCAATGCGGTCCTGTGCCTCACGTCGGCTCCAGCCCGTTGCCGCGAGCGTGCCCGTCACCACCACCACCTGCCCTGCGAGCGGGCCACCCGTCACGGTTGGCGTAACCGCAGCAGGGACGGCGACGAGCCCAGCGTTAAACAAGTCTTCGAGTGATTCGCCCGCCAGGCCGGTGGTGAACGCGGAGACGATGCTCTCCGCGACCACCTCCCCCACCCCTGCGATGGCGGTGAGCTCCTCTGCCGTCAGGGAGCGCAGGTCGGCGAGCACGGCGCGACCCCACGCTGCTCCACTGGTCGGAGGGACACGACGTTGGAGCTCCGCTGCGAGATCCTTCGCCGTCGCCTCACCGACATGGCGAATGCCGAGCGCAACCAGAAGGCGCCATAGCTCGCGGCTTCGTCGCGCCTCGATCATGCCGAGCACGTTGCTGATGCGATTCGGCCCTTCGCGACGTGCGCCGTCACTCAGGCTTCCCATGCGGTCCAGCCCATCGAGCTGCTCAGCGGTCAGGCGGTAGAGATCGCCAAGGCGGCGAACCACGCCGCGCTCAACGAGCTGCGCGAGCAACTTCTCGCCGACGCCCTCAAGGTCGAGCGCACCACGACCAACCGCATAACGCAGCGTCTCGAAGTTCTGCGCCGGGCAGGCGCGGTTCGGGCAACGATGGCGCACCTCGTCGCGCACCACTTCAGTGCTGCATGACGGACAGCGCGTCGGCATGGTGAACTCAGGGAGGGGCGAGGTGCGGCGCTCCGCAAGCCCACGCACCACCTCAGGGATGACGTCGCCCGCCTTCTGCAGCACGACGATGTCTCCCACGCGCACATCCTTGCGGCGAATCTCATCAATGTTATGCAGTGTCGCACGCCGCACGGTTGAGCCCGCCACCAAAACTGGCTCCATCTCTGCCACTGGGGTGAGGTAGCCGGTACGGCCAACCTCCACGCTGATGCCAAGAAGTCGTGTCGTCACCTGCTCTGGAGGGAACTTGTAGGCGATCGCCCACTTTGGTGAACGCGCGATGTAGCCAAGCTGCTCCTGGTCGGCGACCGCATCAACCTTCAGTACTGCGCCGTCGGTCTCGTACTCAAGAGTGCGGCGCTTCTCAACCCACTCAGCGAGGAACGAGGCTGCACTCGCGCCGCTCAATCCTGCACGCGCGTTCTGCTCGGTTGGAAGCCCGAGTTCATGGAGTCGACGGAGCGCCACGCTTTGCGCGACTGGGGCTGGCTCCTCAAAGAGCTGATAGGCGAAAAACGAGAGGTTGCGCTTGGCCGTGATCGCAGCGTCTTTCTGACGGAGTGATCCGGCGGCGGAGTTCCGCGGATTTGCGTATAGAGGGAGATCGGCGGCGGCCCGCTCCGCATTGAGCACAGCGAACGACAACTTCGGCATGTAGATCTCACCGCGCACCTCGCAGCTGACCGGCTGCTTCAGCGTTGTAGGAATGGCCCGAATCGTGCGCACGTTCGCCGTCACGTCTTCTCCAGTTGTTCCATCTCCGCGCGTTGCGGCACGTAAAAGGGCACCACGCTCGTAGATGAGGCTGATCGCAAGTCCATCAATCTTTAGCTCAGCAACGAGCTCGGGCTCGCGCCCACCGAGACCCTTCGCCGCACTCGCAGCAAAGTCGGCGACCTCTTCTGGTGAGAAGGCGTTGGAGAGGCTCAACATTGGGCGCTCGTGGCGCACCTCGGTCAGCTTGACCGCTGGCTCCACCCGGTCATCGGCACTCGCCCCAACTCGCTTCGATGGCGAGTCTGGCGTAACGAAATCAGGATGCGCCGCCTCAAGGGCGTTGAGTTCCACGCGCAGCGCGTCGTACTCGGCATCTGCGAGCGTTGGCGCATCCTCAACGTAGTAGCGACGATCCGCCTCGGTAATGGCCGCAACGAGTTCGCGATAGCGTGCTGCAGACGCGAGAGCCTTGCCACTCATCCCTGAACCTCCAAGTTTGCAATGCTCGCCGCGAGTGTCTTCACCCCCGACCCAGCGAAGGCAATCGTGACCTCCTCATCGTGGCGGGTGAGCTTCGACGTGACCACGATCCCCTCGCCGAACGAGGGGTGCAGAACGCGATCACCATCACGGAAGTAGCGCTCACCGGGGATCCGCACCCGCGCTGGCGCGACGGTGCGTGGCCGAAGCGGAGGAAGAATCGGTGTGCCAGGCGCCTGCGCAGGAGCACTTGCTGCGCCACGACCCGTCGCTGCCCACGGGGGAATGCGGCCGACTGGCTGAATCAGCTCTGGCGCCTCGCCAATGAACTCGTCGTCGTCTGGCGCTTCGTCGATTCCATCGGTATCGGGCACGCGGAGCGAACCAGAACGCGCACCAGCGCTATAAGCACGCCGCCTCGCCTCTAGGTCGCGCCCAGGCCGGAATGCGCCGCTTGGGGCCCCTGGTGTGCCGCTCCCTTCGCGCCACGCCTCGCCACTCGCGAATCCTGCGCGTGCTGAACGGAAGCCGCGGCCAAAACGCGTCTCGCCATCGGCACGTGGATCGTCGTCGTTCGCAACGTTCAGCAACTCTTCCGGGATCTCCGCCAGGAAGCGCGACGGCGCACCGTCACCATCACCCCAACCACGACGGAGGGCGTACGAGAGGCTGAGGCGACGCTTCGCGCGTGTGATGCCGACATAGCAGAGGCGACGCTCCTCCTCCATCTGCTCCTGGTCCATGAGGGCACGACTATGCGGGAAGAGCCCTTCGGTCAACCCTGAGATGAAGACGGTTGGCCACTCCAGCCCTTTTGCGGCGTGCAGGGTAATCAGCGTCACGCGCTCCGCATCGCCATCGAAGGCATCCTGATCGGCGACCAGCGCCGTGTCCTCAACAAATCGGTCGAGTGCGTCGAGTGGGGCGAGCTCCATGAATCGCCCCGAGATGCCGCGGAGCTCGAGAAGGTTCGCCCAGCGCTCCTCTCCCTCCACACCCTCCGAGGCGAGATGTGCACGCAGGCCAGACTCCGAATAGACCCCGTCCAGCAGTTCCGGAAGCGTGACCGCCGCGATACGATCGCGTAGTCGGCTGATCACATCGGCGATGCCGGCAAGGGAGTTCCGTGCGCGTGTGTTCACGCCAGCCACTTCGCCTCGTCCAGCGGCGGCGATGACGTGTCCGTATGGAGTTCCGTCGGGCGCACTGACGCTCGGTGCGGCGGCGGCGCGCAGCAGTTCAATCGTCTTATCGCCAATGCCACGAGGGGGCACGTTGAGAATGCGCTCGTACGAGATGCGGTCGGTGTCGCTGCGCAGGACGCGGAGCCAAGCCAGGGCATCCTTCACCTCGCGGCGCTGGTAGAAGCGTGTGCCGCCGATCAGCTGATACGGAATGCTCGAGCGCAGGAGTGCCTCTTCAATTGCGCGCGACTGTGCATTGGTGCGATACAGGATGGCGATACCGTTGAGGCTCACTGGCTCTGGCGCATCCGCTCGACGGCCAGTAACTGCAGCGGAAGCCTCTTCGATCCGGCGCACAATCCAGGCTGCCTCATCTTCCGGATCAAAGGCGCCATAGACGGTGATCTGATCGCCACCCTCGAGCTCGGTCCAGAGCTTCTTCTTCTTGCGACCCTCGTTGTTCGAGACGACACCATGTGCTGCATTGAGGATCGTTTGCGTTGAGCGATAGTTCTGCTCAAGTGGAACGACTTCAGCCGTTGGCCAGTCACGTTCAAAGTCGAGGATGTTGCGAATGTCAGCCCCACGCCAGCTATAGATCGATTGGTCGTCATCGCCCACCACGCAGAGGTTTCCGTGTTTGGCGGCAAGCTCTCGCACCCAGTTGTACTGGATGCGGTTCGTGTCCTGGTACTCGTCCACGTGCAGGTACTCCCACTTCGCTCGATAGCGATCGGCGACAGCGGGCGCATCTTGGAGCAGGCGCAACCCCTCAAGGAGGAGGTCATCAAAATCGAGGGCGTCAAGGCGCTTCAGCTCGGCGGCATAGCGACGCGCAAATCGGGCGACGAGGCGCTCGTGATGGGTGATCGCACGATCCTCCATCTGGTCAGCGTTGAGGCCGTCATTCTTGGCGCGGCTGATTGCGCCAAGGATCAGGCTCGGCTTTGTCTCGCCGGTGGCGGGGAGGTCATCCTCCTTGAGGAACCCCTTGATCACCCGCGCCTGATCGTCGGCGTCGTAGATGGTGAAGCCCTTCGGCAGGCCGATCGCCT